>JBGSYQ010000558.1:0-6273 GCA_041750795.1 Pirellulales bacterium
GCCGCGGCTGCGGGGTCGATCCCGGGACCCCGCTTGCCGGCATCGCCTTCTGCAGCGGCTGCCGAGCCGATCTTGGGATGGCTGACGGCGTCGCCCCAGGCGCGCTGCACCAGCGGACCAAGTGGCGCGAGGAGCTCTTCCTGAAGGAACTTTTCGTTAACGATGTCGCCCATGGTGCCCTCAAACCGCGACGTAAACTCGTCAGATGAAGGCAACTTTTTCCATTCGGGGTTGTCCGGCTGCGACGGATCAATCTCGGCGCGCTCGACCTCCCATCGTAAGTACCGCGGACGATCCCGGTCGGGCTCGGCCCCTTGGGCGTTGTCGAAGAGCCGCGAATACTCTTTCGACTGCTTGCGGAAGGGAACCAGCCCGGTCACGACCGTATAACCGCGGCCCACGAGCCTCGAGTTAACGCTGGGTTTGAAACCGACGTCCGCGCGGCCACCTCCACCCGCCGCCTTGGCGTCGCCAGCGTCGCCCTTGAGCGCAAACACGCCGAAGCCTGAATCGGCTCGCAGTTCTTCCACGGGCATCACGGCGGGATTATCGCGTTTGGCCTTCGGATCGTGGATGGGCTGGTTGAGAGGGCGCGGAGGCTTGTATCCCGTCAGATCGATGCGTTCACGTTTTGCCCGATCGACGTAATCGACCAGCGTCAGCCCGTCGCGCTGGGGATCAAACGACGATTGCGTGATGTGCGTGCGAACCTGCTGGGCCTTGCCCAGCAATTGCGTGGGCTGTTTGTCGGCCGGCAGCGATTCTCGCTTCAGCGCCGAGTAGACGAACATCAGGAACACGACACCCACGGCGGCAAATGCCACCTTCTCGCCGTGTTCCAGCGCGAAGTTTTTGATCGATTGCACGTCGAGCTTCGCTTTGACTTTCATGGTCCAACTCCGTCGCAACGTTGCGTCCATACCACGAGCACCGCCAATCGCGGCGCTCGCTATTGTCCGGGCACGCCTTCGGCCGGGACCGCCGCGTCGCCGCTGCCCAGCTTCGCGGTGTCTGGCGGATTGTATATGTAAATGATGCCGCAAATTTCCACGGGCACGTCATAGGAACTGCGGATTTGTGCCGGCTCGCCGCCTTGGCCCGGAAGCGTCGTCGATTTTTTACCGGAGCTCTTGCTCGGTGCGACCCGCAATTGGTGTACTTCGACCGGCAGCGGCGAGTTGGCGCATTCGACCAGCAGCTTGGGGATTTCACGTTCGTCGACGACCAACTCCATGAAGACGGGCATGCGTTTGAAAGGGCCCTGGTCACCACCGCCCGACATGGGTTTGCCTTCGGCGTTCAGATAGCGTCCTTGATCCGGGCGCGGCGCCCCGGAATCTGGTCCCCCGCCCGGTGGTGAGCCATAACTCGATGCACCGGATGAGCCGCCGATTTTTTCGGCGACACCGCTGGGGGTGTCGATGAAGTCCGGCTGCAGTCCCCGTTCGAACTCCTTGGCGGCTTCCTGGGCGATCACAAGCCGCTTGATTTCTTTGACCGGCGGGACGTAGCGATCGGCGTTGACGTTGTTCAGAATGGTCAACAACACGCGATAAACCCACAAGTTCTCTTGGGTTACCCAGACTTGCAGGCCGCTGGGCGCGCCGCCGCTGAATGTCAACGACTGCTTGATGGCATCCTGATTGCTGGTATCCCAAGCCACCTTCGCCTGCTTCATCGCGGGATTGGCGGCCGCGCCGTCGAGCGGCAGACCCTTGGCTGTGGCATCGGCGCCAATGATATCCAGCAGCTTGGGAAACTCATCAGGTATGACCGTCATGTAACGTTCGCGCAAGGCCTGGGGCAATTTGACCGCTTCGCTCTGCGAGCGAATCTGCGCAAAGGCGCTGCCTAACACGTCGGGCCATTTCAGGTACGGAGCCTGCTCGTCGTAAACTTGCTGCCAGGCAGTGCGAACCTTCTCTTTTTGTTGCTCGGTCAGATCTTCGGCCGCTTCTTGCCAATCGGCATTGGGGAAGTCCGGCTCTTGGAGGATGTTGTTGAGTGAACTGAACTTCCCGTCGATGGTCCCTTTGCGGCTGGCGTAGTCCTGGGACAGGGTGCCGGCGGCCTTCCACCAGGCCGCCAGTCCCGCCACGATGCACAGCGCGCACAACAACCAGAAATGGTGTTTGCGGACGTGCCCGAGGATGTCTTTCAATTGGTCCACGCTAGTTTCCCTCCCCCGGAATGCCGGCCAGCGCGCCCGGCTGCTGGTTGGCGCGCTGCTCCGCGTTCTTGAGCCGCTGGCTCAGCGGTGTCGGCCGCCAGGCGAACTGCAGCACGAAGTCGAACCGCTTGAGATCCTGCGGCGGCGCCTCCGGAACGTTTGGATCAACGATGGAAACGGGGCGCGGGACGTTGATCTCCGAAACGATCACCGGATGGCTGATCCCCAAGTCTCGCACCGCCACCTCGGCCAACTCTCCGTCCTTGCCCGGCAACAGGACTTTGCCTTCGCGCAGGTTCTTGATCAGCGTGTCGCGGATGAACGTCGAGCCCTGCGTTTCGAGTTTGTTGTTGTGATAGTGATAGCCGGTCAACTGCACGACCCAACCGGCGCCGGTGGGCGGTCCTCCACCGGTGCTTGCCGGGGCACCGCCGGGGGGTGGCACTTCGCCGCCGCCATCGAAGGCAGGATCCGCACCCGGTTCTACGGGGGGCGCCGCCGGTTGCGCGGCGGCGACCGGCATGCCCGCTTGCTGTGTCTTGATCAATTCCGCGATCCCTTGGCTATACCACCGGCCAAGATCCGCAAACCGTTGGCAATTGAGCGATTCGATGTGCAACTCGTTGCGATCGCCGATATTCTCCGGCCGCTCGTCCGGCGGATCGGACGGCAGGCACTGGCCGACGGTCTTGTAAAGTTCCAACCACAGCAGCCTGCCATCGACGTTGCCGACCAGCGATTCGCCGATGCGGTTGATGTCTTTGAACGAAGTGGCGCTATTGTCGTAGCCGGACTTTTGGTTGTTGGCTTCGGACTCGACGCTGCTTGCGGCGCGTTCGGCGGCCTCGAAGTTTTTGAGCGCCACCGAGTTCCAGGCTCGCCAATAGCCAAAGAAACTGATGGTGCAGCCCAGCAGCAGTGCCGCCACCATGGCGACGGCCCACGGTTTCTTTTCGCGGATCAGCCGATCGGTGACGATTTCGCGCGGCAGCAGGTTGGTCGAGAGCGTCGCCTCGCCCAGCCCTTGCAGCACCAGGCCGTAACACACCGCAAAGCTCAGCAGGTTGTCTTTGAAGGCGGGGGCGCCGATGACGGCTTCGCCGGTGACGCCGCGATAGCTCTTCACCTCGGCGACGGGGTGTCCGAGGTTCTGCGACAGATACTTTTGCAGTCCCGGCAAGCGCATGGCGTTGCCCAGCGTGATCACGCGGCCGATCTTGGCGCCCCGATCGATGCTGGTGAAGTAGCCGATCGAGCGCTGGATCTCGGTGACCAGGTCGTTGAACACCGGCCGCATCGCCTGGAAAACAGCCTTGGGATCCTCGGCCTGCGTGGCGTGCTTTTTCAGATGTTCGGCTTTGGCGAACGTGAGCCGCAGTTCCTTGGTCAACGCCTTGGTGAAGTGGCTGCCCCCCAAGGGGATGCTGCGCTGCCAGACGCGATAGCCGTTGGTGATGACCAGGTCGGTGGTGTCGGTGCCCAGCGACAGCACGACGACCGACTCGGGCGGGTTGTCCGGGTCATATTGCTCCGCCGGCGGCAAATCGTGCATCTGATCGAAGGTGGTGTAGTTGTAGATCGTCAACGGCGTTAGCTGCACGACGTCCACTTCGATGCCGGCTTCTTCGAACGGCTTGAGCGCGCGAAACACCTGGTCGCGCTTCATGGCGAACAGGCCGACTTCCGTTTCCAGCGCGAAGCCGTCCTCCTCGCTGCCTCCGGCCATCTGCTGGTAATCCCACACCACGTCTTCCAGCGCAAAGGGGATCTGCTGTCGCGCTTCGTACTTGACGATGTCGGGAATTTTCTTCGACTCGACGGGGGGCAGCTTGATGAACCGCGCCAGGCCGCTCTGCCCGGAGACCGAGATCGCCACCTTATCGCCGCGCACGCTGTTGCGCGACATGAAAAGCTCGAGTGCCTCGCGCACCAATTCGGCGGGATCGGCGTCGGGCTGGCTGAGGATTTTGGGATACTCGATATAGTCAAACGCGTCGGCCACAACGGTGCCCGCTTCGTCGCCGGCGCGGCAGCGCAGCGCCTTCAGCGCGCATTGGCCAATATCGATCCCCCACACGGCGTTTGACTTCGCCATATCGCTGTCCCTGTTCCCGTCGGGACCGTGAGCCGGCCCGTGTCAGATTCCCGCCCTCAACCCCGTGGCATTAAATAGGTTAGTTAGACATGCGCGTGCCAGGGTCGACCACTCCTCTTAACCATTCAATTTAGTCGGGCCGACTTCTCGATGTCAATAAACTCGATCGGGTTTGAGCTTGTGCGGGCCGGAAAAAACGGGCCTGGGCAAGTTGTTCGAACGATTGTTGCATCCCCCGTCGGTTGCCAATGCCGCTGGACTGATCACTGCCTCGACTTGCTCCGCGAGGGCGGCTATGGTGGATTGGCCCGCGCCCCAGCGATGCGCCCCGCATCGAATCCACTTCGAGTCCGCCCCGCGTCGACGTCCCTAATGAAAATCTCCGAATTATCGGTTTTATTGCCGTGTCATAGTCTTGAGGATTTTCCGGTTTATCACGAGGGTCAGGAGGCCGATGAGCTTCTGGCCACCTGGTGCTGCCTGTGGCATCCGGCGCTGTTGGCGGCCGCTGGGGCACTGCCGGTGGTCCACCGGGTCGACATGCCGCCAGAATCGCTCGACGGGCGTCTGGTAGCGCTTCCTCCGTTCTGTGCCGACCGATTGCCGGCCGGTTTCGTCGCCCGTGCCGAGCGCGAGGCCGCCGGCCTGGTGCGACCCGCCAACCGAAACGACGGCGTACTCGCCGCGCTGGCTGCGGCCGAGTGCGCAGGCTCCGGCCTCGACGCCGAATTGACCGCCGACTATCTGGCGCTGGGCTTTTGCCGTTTGCAAATGGAATTGCTGACGCGGCAAATGCGCTACTCGGTCAACATCGATGAAACGCACTTCGCGCGCGAGGCGATTGCCGGGGCGCATGCCGCGGTGCGTCACGAGGTCGACACGGCTCGCGAGCACTTGACGCGCTGCTTCGAAACGCTGCTGGAAGCGCGCAACCGTTTCTACCCGGTCGACGTTTACCTGCTCGACCTCACCTTGTTGGCAGAGTCCGTGTTGGGTCCGGCGTTGGAAACAGAGCTTAGCGGCGACACCCCGACCAACCTGTTCGGCCCCATGGGCCTGGTCGCGACGCTGCACGACTCGCACCCGGCCGTCTGGACGGCGTTGTTGGCGGCCATCGATCGCGGCGCTGCCCATCTACTGGGAGGCGAATTACAGGAGCGAGCGCTGCCGCTGCTGCCGTTAGAGACGGCGCGAGATTCGCTCGCTCGCGGAACCCGCCGCTACGAGGAGCTGCTGGGGCGACTGCCGCAGGTCTACGCTCGGCGTCGGGCGGGCTTGTGGCCGGGGCTGCCGCAGTTGCTCGTCAAGTTCGGCTACCAGGGCGCGTTGCACTTTACGCTCGACGACGGGCGATTTCCGCTGGCCGCGCAATCCAAGACGCGCTGGGAAGGGCTCGACTCCAGCACGCTGGACGCCTACGGCCAACTGCCGAGCGACGCGGACAAGGCCGAGACGTTCCTCGGTCTGTCACGCAAAATGGCCGATTCGATGGACAACGACCACGTGGCCACGGTGGCCTTTGCCCATTGGCCTGGCGCCGGCAGCCCCTGGTATCAAGACCTGCGGCGGATCGCGCGGCTGAGTCCGGTGCTGGGCAAGTTCACGCTGCTGGACGACTACTTTGCCCACACCGACATGCCGGGCCGGCTGTCGAAGTTCGAGCCCGATCAATACCGCACACCTTACTTGAAGCAAGCCGTGGTTTGCCGCCACAGCGATGCCGTCTCCGCGGTCGTGCGCGAGCACTTGGATCAGTCTCGGCGGGCAGCGGCGCAGTCGATTGCTACCCTGGCCGATATGGCGCGCGGTCCCGCGCCCGCCGACGCGGCAAGTGCCCATGGCTGCGACGAACGGATGGATCAAGTGACCGCAATGCTGGCGGCGGCGCTGCCGCGGGCAAGTTCGCCAAGCGCGAACCGCTGGCTGGTGGTGAATCCGCTGAGCTTCACGCGTCGCATCGGCGTGGAGCTGCCGGCTGCCGCCCATCCGCCGGCGATTGCCGGGCCCG
>JBGSYQ010000559.1:0-2580 GCA_041750795.1 Pirellulales bacterium
GCTTGCGCTCCGGCGCGAACAGCCCTTCGCGCGCCAGCCGCTCGCGCAACTGCCGCAGCGCCAACTCCAGCGCGCCCACGCCGCGCGGCTCGATTCGCTGGATTACCAATTGGTAGCTGCCGCGCGGGGCATACACGTCCAAGTAGCCCTGGCAGACCACCTCCAGCCCGTCGTCCAGGTCGAAGCGCACGCGGCTGGCGGCGGTGCGCCACAACACGGCGCGGATCTGCGCCTCGTCGTCCTTGAGCGTCAAATAGCAATGCCCCGATTGCGGGCGTGAGAAGTTGGATATCTCGCCGGCCACCCAGACGGCAGGAAACTGCCCTTCCAGCGTGTTCTTGATCGCCAGCGTCAACTCCGAGACACTCAGCACGCGCTGCGGTGCGACTTCCTCGGCGGCGGAATCGACGTCGTCGTCGGCCATGACAATCGGCAGGGGACTAGCGGGAGATACCACGACCAACGCGCCGCGGCAAGCGACCACCGTCAATATATCCGCATCGCGTCCACGATCCCAGCGGCCGCACGTAATGCCGCAGGCGGCGACAGGCGGCAAAAATTCAGCCGGTCATTTGCGCCGCTTCCGGGTGCAGCTTCGACCACGCCGGCTGCGGTCGCGGCACGAACTCGCCCGCTTTGGGCGTGCCGGCGTGGGCCCATGCCTCTGCTTCGAGCGTCAACCGATTGAGCAATCGTTCGACCTTCAAGCGATAGTGCTCCAAACCCTCGCGATCCAAATCCGGCGGAATTGCAATCGCCGGGCTTACCACGCCGCAAGCGCGCGAGAATGGCCTGGGCACGGCGAATTGGTCCCAGGTGGGCATGCGCCACGGTCGGTCGTAGCCGAATCCCATCGCCACTAGCGGCATGCCCAGCTTCGACGACAAATAGATCGGTCCTTGAGCCAGGATGCGCCGCGGGCCGCGCGGGCCGTCGGGCGTGATGGCCAGGTTCATGTGCCTCCCCTTGCGCTCCAGCTCGCGCAGGGCCGTCGCGCCGCCGCCGAACGTCGAGCCGCGCACGAACTCGAAGCCCAGGTGCCGCGCGCCTTCCAACAGAATGTCGGCATCGCGGTGCCGGCTCAACAGCATGGCCAGGTTGCAATGCCCACGCAAATAGAGCGGCGCCAGAATGTTCTCGTGCCAGAAGATATAAATCTTCTGTCCGCGCCAACTCGGTTCGACCGGATCGACCGAAGGGTCGTACGCGGCCCCTTTGAAGTCGAGCGTCGACATCCACAGCCGCACGGTCGAGGCTGCCAGCAACCCTGCCAGCTTCATGCCCAACCGCCCCAGGGGCGTGGACTCTTTACGCTTCTTTTTGCGTGGCTTCCCTGCCATCCCTAGCCCTTGCTTTGAATTCTCTGGCCCCGCGAAGGACCGGGAGTATATCGGAATGTGCCGATCGACTTAACAGCGCGTTGAAGGACACGACCGGCTGTCAAGACGGCCATTCGGCCGAAAAAACCTCTTCGGCAGGACCGGACATATAAACGTGGTCGTCGGCGCGCCACTCCAGTTCCAGGTCTCCACCCGGCAAATGGGCCACAATCATCCGTTCCGAGCGGCCAGCCAGGCTGCCGGCCACGCACACGGCCGACGCCCCGGTGCCACATGCCAGCGTGATTCCGCTGCCACGCTCCCAGGTGCGCATGGTCACCTCGTGCGGGCCGTGTACTTGCACAAAATGCACGTTGATCCGCCGCGGAAAAATCGGCTGCTTTTCCAAAATCGGTCCCACGATCTCCAGCGGCACCGCTTGCACGTCGCGGCAGTACAGCACGACGTGAGGATTGCCCATTGAGACACAGGTCATCCGCGCGTCCAGGTCCGAGCGCTCCAGCCAGCCCTCGAAGTCCGGCAACCTCACGTGCGGCGCCAGCGGTACGTTGACGATCGGTCGCGTCGCATCGACACCGGGAAGGTGCACCGGGATCTTTTCGGGTTCGAGGATTGGCGGTCCCATGTCGACGCGGACGCGGCGGACGCGACCCTCTTCGACTTCCAGGTCGAGCGTCAACACGCCGGCGCCCGTCTCGATCTGGACCTGCCGCTGCTGCGTGATGCCATGGTCGTAGACGTACTTGGCCACGCAGCGCACGCCGTTGCCGCACATTTCCGACTCGGAGCCGTCGGCGTTGAACATCCGCATGCGCGCCACGGCTACTTTCGACGGGCAAATGAAAATCATGCCGTCGCTGCCCACGCCGAAGTGCCGATCGGACAGCCGCCGGCTCAAGGCGGCCGGATCGTCGGGAAACTTCTCTTGGAAGCAATCGACATACAAATAGTCGTTGCCGATGCCGTGCATCTTGGTGAATCGCATGGCGCTGCTGATCTCCGAAGTCGCGTCCGCGTGCCGGTGGTTCAGGTGGCGAGACAGCATTCTAGAAGTGCGCTGCCGGGACGGCAAACCCGCCTGTCAGGACAAACCGCAGTGCCGCCTGGTTCGCCGCTTGGCGCGTTTCAGCCGATCAGGTCGATTTGATGTTCTGCGGGACCGCTCGGGCTCGGCGGCGCTGGTGGAGTGGCCCCATCGGCGGGTTCTCCGCGCCGCCATGCCTGGCGTCCGTCGGCGTCG
>JBGSYQ010000560.1:0-3048 GCA_041750795.1 Pirellulales bacterium
CGACGACGCCCAGCGCGCGGCGACGCTGGACTCCTTGGAAGCAGCGCTCGACGGCGGCGACGCGGCACGCGGAGAGGAAGTGTTTTTCAGCACGCGCGCGGCCTGTGCCGCTTGCCACCGGATCGACACGCGGGGCGAGCGGATTGGCCCCGATCTGTCGAAGATCGGCGAAGTGCGCAATCGCCGCGACCTGCTCGAGGCGATCCTTTTTCCCAGCGCCAGCCTGGCACGAGGTTACGAAAGCCTGCACGTCGTACTGACCGATGGCCGAGTGCAATCGGGACTGCTGAGCCGCGAAACGTCGCAGGCCATTTTCCTGCGTACGACCGAGCGCGTGGAGCTGCGCGTGCCGCGCGACGCCATCGAGGAAATGGCGTCCAGCCGTACGTCGATCATGCCGCAAGGCCTGGACAAGACCCTCAACCAAGACGAGCTCGGCGATTTGCTGGCATTTTTGCGATTGTTGAAGTAAAGCGGTGAGGGACGGGCCAGTTGTGCGACGTTTCCTACCCAGGCAGCACTGAAACGTTTTCCAGCACGTCGTGCTTGGAGAATCCGTCGAGCTGGTCGAGTTCCCAGGTGACGACCCAGCGACGCCAGGTGATGGGCGTGGCCGCGAACACCCATTGAGCGCGATCGGGTGCCGGCTGCGGTTCCAGCGTGACTGACGCGGTTCCAGCTCGGGCGACCGACGGCCAATCGCGCAGCGGATAGGCGCGCTCGAACCGGTTGTCGCTCGACCAGACCAGCAGCGATTCGTCGGTGATCTGGTAGCCGCGCGAGCCGGGTTCGAGCCGCACGGCGATCTGCTCGCGGACCAGCGTCGCGCCGGCCATTTTGTAAAAGCCCGCCAGAGCGCTAGCCAGCGTATGGCGGCGTTGAAACGACAGAGCGTCGGCCCAGCCGCGTCGGTGGATCGAGGCCACGAGCCAGCCGGACTGCTCCTCGAACGCCAACCACAGGCTGTCTTCGGCCAGGTCGGGACAGTACAGCTCGACCAGAATCCGATTGCAGGCCAGATAGATCTCGCCGGTGGTGATCGATCGATCGGCCCAACTGCGGCTCTCGTGCAGCAGCTCCAGCAGCTCTCGATCGACAAAGTTGCGCACCGCGTCGCTCACGTGGTGCAGGCCGTCCAGGTGCTTGCTCACCGCCTTCCAGTTGTCGGTGTAGAGGGCCTTGCGGTTGGCGCGGCGCAGCTTGGCGTACAGCTTGGGCACGGTTCCGGAGCGAAAGCCAATGCGTAAAAACTGCACCATGGTTTCGCCGTGGTTCCCTAGCTGGGCCGGCTGCAGGTTGGGCGGCCGGTTGGCCGCGTACAGGCGCCAGTTTTCCTTCAGCTCCCACACCAGGAAGCCGAAGACGCCGGGGATGAGCAGGATGGTCGTCGGCGCCACGGTCAGTGCCCAGGCGTGCCCCAGCGCCGGGGTCAAGGCGCGGGTCAGTGCCGGTGTGAAGGGAATAATCACCTTGTGCGATACGGTGACGACCGGGAAGTGCTTGATCGGGTTGACTTGCGGTTCGATCAGCAGTGTGACGCAGAAACGGATGAAGTAGTTGACGAAATACCAGACGGAGCCGAGCACGGCCTTGGCGATCGTGGCCGAGCGGCGCTCGCCGGCGCGAAACCGCAGCCACTCGTCGACCGTATACAAGAACCGCTCGATCATTTCGAGAATGCGGTTGAACACGTCCATGACGAAGCGGAACAGCGCCGCGAAGACGTGAATGCGCAGCCGGTGCCAGGTTTGCACCGTCCAGTCGGTCACCATTTCGTCGACGTTGCGGCCCAGCGGCGAGTTCACCAGCAGGTTGATCACCAGGAAGGTTGCCAGCGCGCCAAAGAACGTGAGTTCGGCGTCCGAGACGATCGCGATCAGCCCGCCGGCTGCCACCGACACGACCAACGGCTTGAAGACGAAGCGAGTGAACAACTTAAATTGCCAGCTTTTGACAATGCTTTCGACCAGGGGAATCTTCAACAGCCATTGGGGCAGATCGACGAACACGCGGCGGCAGACGCGGCCGGCACGAACCAACACGTCGACGCACAGGCCGCGAAACTGCTGGTTGTGCAGCAGCCCCAGCAGGAACGCGCCGACCAGCAGAATGGACGGCCAGCCGGACAAGTTCACGTCGTAACTGTGGCCGGTGGTCCACTGGCTGCCGTCGTTGATCAGATGTTGCAATCCCTTGAGCGCGATATACGCGCCGCCGAAGGGCAGGGCGACGTAGCGCGTCAGCACGCGTCCCAGCGGCGTGCCGAAGGCCAGCGAGCTGAGCCGCTGCGGTAGACGCAGGTAGATCTCGCCCCGGTGATACACGCCATCGAGGCTTTCGGCCAGTTGCCGGTCGGCCTGCAACAGTTGATCGCCGGAAAAGAACTGGCCGACGCTGGCAAGGTCGGGCAGCTTCAGGTTGTTGCGCGACAGCGCGTCGCGCAGGTCGCTCATGGTCAGATAGCCGCGCTCGACGATCCGGTCGAGAATCTCCTCGATGAGTTTTCTTCTGGCGACCCGCTCGGGCAGGTTCTGCGGCAACAGCTTCACTTTGTCCAGGGCGCGCTCAATCGCCGGCTTGAAGCGCGCTCGCAAGTTGCCTTCGGCGCGGTGAACGGCCGATTGCAATAGCGCAGCCAGCCGGCTGCGGGCCCGCTGCGACAAGCGCGCCGAAGGCACGCGCCGCGCGGCACCGCGCAAGTGCTTGGACATCAACACGTCGCGCTGGCCGGGCAGGAATCGCTTCAGGCTCTTGCGCCCCAGCGACAGAGCCCAACCCGCCACGTCGAGCGTGTAGATGCCGCGTTCGTGGTCGACGCACACCTTTTGCAGGTCGTAGAGCAGCCGTGCCTCGGGGGTCCACATGCCGCGGACGGTGTTTTCGATCAGCGACGCCAGCGAACGGTTCCACTCATCGCCTTCGTTGGCGTTAAACTTTCGCGCCGCTTGCAAGCGGCGCGACAGCCGCGACAACTCGCGGCGCGCATCGTCGCGCGCTTCGTGAGCCAGCTCCGGGCTCGCATAGCGCGCAGCCCTGGTCCGCAGGATG
>JBGSYQ010000561.1:0-2105 GCA_041750795.1 Pirellulales bacterium
GCGCCGCGCCGCGCCAAGAACAGCGTCTGGTCGTCGGCCGACTCGTAGCTGCCGCCGTACCACAAGCACAGCAGATCGCCGTTGCCTGCCTGGCAGATGACGGAACAGTGATGCGCGGCCGCTGTGGGAATCTTTTCGAAGACCAGCTCCGCCGCGTGCCACACCGTGCCGTATGGATCGTCGATCTCGCGCGGCGGCCCCGGTCGATCGAGCGGCGTGCCGCTGAGGGGAAGCATGCCCGGCGCGATGGGTTTCCGGGCAAGCAGGCTGACGATGGCCGCATCGGCCGCGCGACGACCGGCTGCTTCCGCCAGCCCGCCATGAAACACCAGCGTGCCCGTGCTGTCGAGCAAGAACATCTCGGGCGTGGCCGTAGCGCCGAATTGTCGCGCCGCTTCGCCCGTTGCGTCGCGTTCGACAGGAAAGATCAAGCCGCGCCGCTGGGAAAAGGTGCGCAGCTCTTCGCCGGACTCTGCCGGATTGGAGCACACGCCCACGAACAGCACGTCGCGCAGGCGGTGCTTGAGGTGCAGCGCGTTGATGCCGGCGATGGCCTGCTCGGTTGCGGGGCAGTGCGCGGACAAAAACAGCACGGCCGTGCCCGGTCGCTCGGCATAGTTGTTCATGACCAGCAGGTCGCCACTCAGCGTGGTCAGCGAAACCGCTCCGGCCGGCATGCCCAGTTCCAAGCCAACGCTCGTAGCCGCGCTGGCCGGCCACACGAGCACGCACAAGAGCGCTACACGGAAATGCTTCATGGGTTTGCTTTCGGATTGCACGGGCTGCTGTTTGTGTCGCTGGCAACGCATCGTTGCACTATAGGCTGCCGGCCAGGGCGTCTCAACGAGCATCGAGATGACCTGAGAACCGGCCGAGAACCGCTTGGTAGTACGGCGTGTCCGGGGTATACTGTGGCGCGAGCCTGCCTCGACAAATTCCCGCCGCTTCGCCCACGCCACCCCTATGCCTTCCACCGCCGCCTCACGATCGTTCGGCGCCTCGCGACGCGAGTTTCTGCGCGTGGGACTGGCGGGCTTCGGTTCTTTGTCGTTGCCGGGCCTGTTGCGGCTGCAGAGCGAGGCTCGCGCCGCGGCCGCGCGCCAACGGACCGCGGTGATCCTGGTTTGGCTGCGCGGCGGTTGCAGTCATCTGGACACTTACGATCCGAAGCCGATGGCCGGCTCGGAGTTCACCGGCCCGTTTGCCACCATCGGCACCAAGACGCCGGGGCTGCGCTTCACCGAGTTGATCCCACTGCAGGCGCAGCTCTCCGACAAGTTCTCGCTGCTGCGCTCGATGGCGCATACCGGCGGCGGTCATCCGGCCGGTTCGTTGCAATTGCTCTCAGGCGATCCCGACGCACAGGACAAGCTGACCCCCGTTTATCCCGATTGGATGAGCGTGGCCCACGCGCTGCGCGCCGGCGAGCCGCGCTCGCTGCCCAACTATGTCGGCGTCAACCCGGTCACACGGTACGACAGCTTTACCATTGCCGGACCGGCCTATTTGGGATCGGCCTATCAACCGTTTGCCGTTACCGGCGATCCCAGCGCGCCCACGTTTCAAGTGCCCAATGTTGGCTTGTCCGATCCCAGCCAAGGCCCCCGACTCCACGAGCGGATCCGTTTGCGCCAATCGTTCGATCGGTTCCGCCGGTCGGTCGATCAATCCGGCGTGATGCGGGCCATGGACCAGTACGAGTCGCAAGCCCTCGATCTGTTGACCAGCCCCCAGGCAGCCGAAGCTTTCGACTTGACCCGCGAAACTTCACACGTCCGCGAGCGCTACGGCATGCACCAGTGGGGACAGCAATGCCTGATGGCGCGGCGCCTGGTCGAGGCGGGTGTCGAAATCGTCACCACCACGTTCGATGGCCCGCTGTGCGGCCGCGTGGCCAACTGGGACGACCACGCGGTGAACCATCACGTGTTCGACGCGCTGAAGTTTCGCGCTCCTTACTTCGACCAGGCCGTGTCGGCGTTGATCGAAGACGTGTACCAGCGCGGGCTCGACCGGCGCGTGCTGGTGATCGTCACGGGCGAATTCGGCCGCACGCCACGCATCTCGTACACTGCCAGCAGCGGCGGCGGCGTGGCCAGCGGCGA
>JBGSYQ010000562.1:0-4166 GCA_041750795.1 Pirellulales bacterium
CGATCGCCAGGCCAGGCGGATGCGCGAGCTGGCCCGCGCGGCGCACGAGCATCGCGTGATCGAGCAGCTCGTAGCGGCGTTGACGGGTGAGGAGCAACAGATCGATCTGTTTCGCGCCGGCTTGCTGGTGGCGCGACTGGACAACGAAGACGTGGACGTGGAGGCCTATGTCCGCGAACTGGAACGGATGTCCGCCGAGTTGGCCGCCACCTTGCCGGCCGACGCCGGCGAGCAGGACAAGCTGGACGCGATCAAGAAGTTCTTGTTCGAGGAGAACGGCTTTCACGGCAGCCGCGGCGATTACTATCACAAGGCCAACAGCTACTTGAACGAAGTGCTCGACGACCGGGAAGGGCTGCCGATTACCTTGTCGGTCGTGTACATCGAGCTGGCGCGGCGGATCGGGCTCTCGATCGAGGGCGTGGGGCTGCCGGGACACTTCGTTGTGCGCCACGTGCCGGCCGAGGGCGAGCCGCAGTTGATCGACGTGTTCGACGCGGCCACGCCGGTCTCGCTCGAAGAAGCCCGGCAGCGCGTCAGGATGGCCGCCGATCGCGCCATGTTAGATAGCGACCTGCGGGCGGCAACCAAGCGCGACATCGTGATCCGCATGTTGCAGAATCTGCTCAGCGTCTCCACCGCGAACGCGCCCGCGATGCACCGTTATTTGAACGCCGTACTGGCACTCGACCCGGACAACGGGCACTATCGCTGGCTGCGTGCGATCGTGCGCTTCCGCCTGGAAGATCGCGCGGGCGCGACGCTGGACGTCGCCTGGCTGGTGGAGCACAAGCCCGAGGGCGTGGATCTGCAACGCGTGCGGGAGATGCAGCGTGCGCTCGGTCAGGGAGAAGGTGAGGAGTAGGTGCAGAGGCGCGATAGGTGCACTGGTCGATCATCGGCCACCGCTACGGCTGCTTTTGCTCTAGATTCAGCTTCAAGCCGTCCCGACGCCCGCTAGCCTTCCGTCGCCAGCAGTTCCAGGCAGGTTTTGAAGGCGGCGGCGGTGACGTCGATGTCGTCTTCGGTGTGGGCGGCCGATACGACGCCGCCGGGCCAGGGGAAGACGTCGGCGCCGCCCAGGATCAGGCCGCAGCGCAAACGGTGGATGACAGCCGGCGAGGTGGCGCCTTTGAGTTGGTCGGCGCCGATGCGGCCTGTGTAAATGTCGTCGAGGGTGGCGTCGACGTTCTTGGGGTTGGTGAAGAAGTGGAAGCCGGAGTGCTCGCCGTAAACGAGCCAGTTGGCGCCGACTTCGGCGATAACCTCGTTGAGCCGTGCGCGGAGGTGTTCGGCGGCACGGTTGGCGCGTTCGATGACGCCCCCTTCGGCGATCAGCTTGAGCGTGGCCAGGCCGGCGGCGGCGGTGATGGGGTTGGCGTTGAAGGTGCCCTGGTGGGGCACGCGGTGGTGGAGATTCCACTCGCGATCGGCCCGCATGGTCAGCGTGTCCATCACGTCGGCGCGGCCGGCGACGGCGCCACCGGGAAATCCGCCGGCGATAATCTTGGCGAAGGTACACACGTCGGGCGTGATGCCCAACAGTTGCTGCGCACCGCCGGGGGCGACGCGAAAGCCGGTAATCACCTCGTCGAAGATCAGCAGGACGTTCTTGCCAGCGGTCAACTCGCGCACCTGTGCGGCGAAACCTGACATGAGTGGCGCCAGGCCGAAGGTGGCGCCGGTCGGCTCCATGATCACGGCGGCCACGTCGTCGTGCTCGTCGAGCAGCGTTCGCAGCGCGGCCACATTGTTGACCGGACAGATCAGGGCATTCTGCGCCACTTCTGGCAGCACGCCCGGCGGCGCCGAACCATCGAAGTGCGAGGTGGCGGCAAAGGCCACCTGGTCGTGCCAACCGTGGAAATGCCCGACGAAGCGGATGATCTTCGGCTTGCCGGTGTACGCACGGGCGAGGCGAATCGCCAGCAGCGTCGATTCCGTGCCCGAGCCGGTGAAACGCACTTTCTCGGCACAGGGGACCATGCGCGTGACTTGCTCGGCCCACTCGACTTCGATTTCGTGCGCGGCGCCGTAGTGCGTGCCGTGGCCAAGCTGTTCGCGGACAGCCTCGACGACGAACGAGTCGTTGTGCCCCAGCAGCAATGCGCCGTGGCCGCCGATATAGTCGACGTACTGGTTGCCGTCGACGTCCCACTTGTGGGCGCGCGAAGCACGGGCTACGTAGAGCGGATAGGGCTGCAAGTAACGCGTGTCGTGCGTCACGCCGCCGGGGATGACCTGCACGGCGCGACCGTACAGTTTTTTCGAACCGGGCGTCTTGGCCAGATAGCGGTCGAAGATGGTCAGGGTTTGCAGCATGGCAGTGGCGACGCGAAATGAAGGATGTTGCGAAGTTCGGCTTCGTTGGAGTACAGCCGTCCTTCTTTCGGCCACCAAGGGCAACCTGAAGGCTGAACTCCAACGGGTGGCTGCCTCGCTCTGCCGAAATGCTACGCCAGTATACCGTCGATTACCTTGCCGGCCACGATGGTCAGCCGCTCTTCGCGGCCGTTGTGCATCCAGGTGAGCCGCTCGTGGTCGATGCCCATCAGGTGCAGGATCGTGGCATGGACGTCGTTGACGTGAGCTTTGTTCTCAACGGCGTAGAGGCCAATCTCGTCGGTAGCGCCGTACGTGACGCCGCCTTGCACGCCGCCGCCCGCCATCCAGATGGTGAAGCCGTAAGGGTTGTGGTCGCGGCCGTTGCCGCTTTCGCTCATCGGCGTGCGACCGAACTCGCCGCCCCACACGACCAGCGTGCTGTCCAGCAGCCCGCGGCGCTTGAGATCCTTGAGCAGGCCGGCGATGGGAAGATCGCTTTCGCGGCAATACTTGGAGTGGTTTCCTTCGACGTCGCTGTGGGCGTCCCAGCGGCTGCCGGCACCCATGTAAAGCTGGACGCAGCGCACGCCGCGTTCGACCAGCCGGCGCGCCATCAGGCAGTTGCGGCCGTTGGCGGCGGTCTCCTTCTGATCGAGACCATAGAGCGCCAGCGTTTCCGCGGTTTCGCTGGAAAGGTCGGCCGCCTCGGGCGCGGCGGTTTGCATGCGGAAGGCCAATTCGTAGCTGGCGATGCGTGCTTCCAGATCGCTATCTTCCTCGCGGCCGCGCTGGTGCAGGCGATTGAGCTGTTGCACGAAGTCGAGCTTGCCGCGCTGGCGCGCGCTGAGCATGTCGTCGGCCGGTGAGACGTGTAAGATGGGCACCTTGCCGTCGCGGAACTTCGTGCCCTGGTAGCTGGCCGACATGAAGCCGGTGCCCCAATTCCGCGGACCGCCGGGCGGATTGTTGCCATTGTCGGTCAGCACGACGTAGCCCGGCAGGTTGTCGCACTCACTGCCCAGGCCGTACAAGCACCACGATCCCCAGGACGGCCGCCCGCCGAGGATGCTGCCGGTGTTCATCTGGCAGACGCTGCCGACGTGGTTCAAGCCGTCGGCGTAGCAACTGCGAATGACGGCGACGTCGTCGACGCAGTTGGCGATTTCGGGATACCAGTCGCTGACCCAAATGCCCGACTGGCCATGCTGGGAAAACGTCCGCTTGCTGGCCAACAGGGGCGTGTACGCGGTGCGGCCCATGGCGGTCATGGGGCGCTCGAAGCTGTCGGGCAGCGGCGTGCCGGCCAGCTTGTTCAGCTCGGGCTTGGGATCGAACAAATCGATGTGACTGGGGCCGCCGTCCAGGAAGCACCAGATGATGCTGGTGGCCCGGGGCGGAAAGTGCGCGCCATGCGGCACGACGGGCAAGCCGGCAGGCGTGCCACCGGTCGAAGCATGCGCGTTGCCGGCCAGCAGCGACGCCAGGCCGATCGACCCGAATCCAGCGCCCGCGCGAGCGAGAAAATCGCGCCGCGAGACGGCCGACTCGAAGTGCGGCGAGCATGCGATCCGGCGTTTGTCAGCAGCGTGTGGCATGGTGATGGCAGGCGCAGGAGACTGGCACTCTTGCGCGATCAGTCGAGGTACAATAGTTCGTTGGAATTGAGCAGCGCGTGACAAAAGTCGACCACGGCCGCGGCGCGCGCCGAATCGACGTCGACGGGCATCGGCTTGGGCAACGTGTCACCAGCAGTCGCATCGCCGGCCTGCTCGATGGCGGCCGACTGCGCTGCGAGGAACTGCTGGCTGGCCGCCAATTCGTCGTCGGCCGGCGGGCGAGCC
>JBGSYQ010000563.1:0-4037 GCA_041750795.1 Pirellulales bacterium
CGATGCGGTCGAGCAGCCACAGCGCGCGGGCGCGAAAGTTGGGCTCCGCGTCGGCCAGCAGCGCTTCGAGCGCCGGCACGCTCCCCTGCCCTTCCGCCAACAGCCGTTCGCGGGCCAGATGCTGCGTCGCCAGGTTCGGGCTCTTGAGTCCTGCGATCGCATCGGGAATATTCTCGTACGGCCCGGGCTTATCGTGGCGCGAAAGCGTTTTGTTGCGCGGCGTGAGCACGAAGATGCGGCCTTGATTGGGATTGTTGTAGGCATGCCCGCCCACGCCGCCGTCGTACCAATCGGATACGTACAGCCGTCCGTCGGGCGCGGCGCATACGTCGTCGGGCCGGAAGTAGTCGTCCCCTTCGTTGGAGAGAAACGTATCGCTGGTGGCTTGCATGCCGAACCCGGCGGGCCGGTGTGGAAAGGCGCGGCACAGGCGCGGACCGGCGTCGGCGTGCAACGGCACGTTCTTGTACTTCGCGCCGAAAGCGTCCCCTTCGTAGAAGCAAATGCCGCAGGGCGATCCGAAGCCGGTCACCAACGTGCCGGGGACATAGCCGGGCATGTGGCCGCGAAAGTGCCAATGCTCTCGGTACGGCGTATCGGGCGCCAGCCGCGCGGCGACGTCCTGCTTGCCGAACGGCGGGCCGCCGAACCAGCCGTAGTTGCCCCCTTCCAGAATCCAGCAGATGCGCACGCTCTCGTTGCCGTCGTTGTCGTTGTCGCTCAAAAAGGCTTCGCCAAAGGAGCTGACGCAAACCTCATACGGATTGCGAAAGTTGACGGCCACCAGTTCGAGCCGCGAGCCGTCGAGCTCGCCGCGCAGCACGGCGCCCCACGGATAAGCGACGTGCGAGCCATCGGTGCCGCGCACGTCGAAGCCGGTATCGCCGTGCGACATCCACCACTTGTGATCGGGCCCCAGCACCAGGCTGTGCGCGCCGTGATCGTGGTTGTGGCCGCCGAAGCCGGTGAGCAGCTTCTTCGGCGGGCCGTCGGCACGCAGATCGCCGTCTTTGTCTTCATAGACCCACAGGTCGGGACTGGTGGCCACGTACACCTTGTCGCCCGCGACGCAAATGCTCATGGGCGCGAACAGATCGTCGGCAAACACGGTGACCTTGTCGGCGCGTCCGTCGCCATTGGTGTCTTCGAGCACTTTGATCTTGTCGGCCGGCGGGCTCTTGGCGCCGTCCCGATACCACTGGATTTCGGCGATCCACACGCGTCCGTGCGTGTCGACGTCGATGGCGGCCGGGTTGGTGATCAACGGCTCGCTGGCAAACAGGCCCACGTCGAAGCCCTCGGCCGTGCGCAGCGTCTGGAGCTCTTCCTGCGGCGAGAGTTGCGCCAGCGCCAACCCGCTGGGAGCAACGAGCAACACGGCGCCGAAGAGCGCCCCGGCAACGAAGCGAGTCATGCTCTCTCCAAGTGGAAGCAACTTGAGGCTGGATGCAGGCAGGCGGGCAGCAAGGCGCCGCGCGGCTGCCGCGTTCATTGCCAGCAGCGCGCCACGCGAGTCCCAGTATAGTTCGCCCCGCAGGCGCCGTGCAAACCGAAGTCGGCGACGGCCGTCCCGTAGCTGGATTCGCCAGAGTTCAGCCCGCGACTCCAAAGCCAGCGGTCAGCTCCTGTGAGTTCAGCGACGAGGCAACAGATTCCAGCCCCGCGCTGCGCGCTATTGCTGAGCTGTTGCGAGTTCGGCGAAGGTGCGAGTGCGTGGTTCGCGAAGTGACATCATCGGTTCATCGACCGCTGCAACTTCGAGCTGCGGCGTTTCAGCTCGGCGCTGCAGGATTTCTTGAACGAGCTGCTGGTCGGCGGGCTGCCCGCCGACTGGCGCGAAAAGCTGCGCATGTTTCTTGATGAGTGGGAGGCGCTAGCAGCCCGTTGAAGAATTCGACGGGCTGCGTGATCGCACGGATGCGATCTCAAAATGACGACGCAAGTCGTTAATTTGCGAGCCGTGCGGAACTTTGCTCCGCTCTTGGCGAGGTTGAAATAAGCCACGATGGCTTATTTCAACGGACTGCAAGGATTCGAGGTCGCCGAGAACGACCGGCGGGATCTGGAGCTGTTCGTCGAATCGCGGGCGGTGATGGACGCGCTCTTGCGGCGCGACTTGAGTACGCTGAGCGCACCCAGTTCCATCGAGATCGACGCGGAGCGTTCGCGGCGGGAGGCGTTCGAGGCGCTAGTGTCGGAGCCAGTGATCCACTACGACCCGCTCTCGCCGACACCGCTGCCCGGGCCCCAGTGGTGGAAGTTTCCGGAGCGGAAGGCGCCGATCACGAGCGTCGAGGAGCGCAAGGGGCTGGGAGGCTGGTACGACGAGGCGGTGGCGACCGGGCAGCACAAGCCCGGCTTCTTCGAGCGCGTGGCCGTATCGATCGTGCGCGCGTTCTTTCCCGACAGCGCGCCGACGACAGTAATCACCCGTGCCGACGGCACCGTTGAGATCATTCTCGGCGGCGGTGCAGGCTTCACTCCTCGGCCATCGCGGGAAAATGCCTGGCGATGACCAGCTCGCCTAGCTGGCGGGCGATTTCGATGGTGCGCGAGTCGCCGGTGACGTGACGCGTCACGTAGGCGCCTTCGGCGATCATGCACAGTTCGCGGGCCGCGGCGCGGGGATCGGCCGCGCCGCCTTGCTCGGCGATCTCGCAGATGACGTCCTCGAAGGAGCGCTTGGCCTTGGCCGCCGCCACGTGCGCCGGATCGTGCGGCAGCGGAAACTCCATCGTCACGTTCACGAAAATGCAGCCGCGATAATCCTCGCTCTCGATGATCTGTTCGATCAGGTCGAACAAGGCCCGCAGTTGTCCGATGGGCGACGCGCCGCCGCGCAGACGAACCATCGCGCGAAAGTTCTCCCGCATCCAGCGATCGTGCTCCTCGAGCACGGCCAGCATCAGGTCGTCCTTGCTTTGGAAGTGCTTGTAGAAGGCCGTCTTGCTGATACCCACCTCGGCATACACCTGTTCGATGCCGACGTTGCGAAAACCTTCGCGATAAAAGCGCCGTTCGGCAGCCTCGATAAGCCGCGTGCGAGTCGTTTTTTCATTGGTCTTCATGGCCGTCTCCCCGAGTGCGGGCCGCCCGTAGATTGTAGCACAACCTCGCCGGCGCGCTCACGCGGCGCGAAGCTGTCGGGCGTCGGGATGTGCGGACGCTAGCCCGAAGCGCTAGCCCGAAGCGCCAGTGAGAGAAGCAGCATCGGCGCGCCTTCGATCCACTCACTCACTCGCGCTGCGGGCCAGTATACTGGAGAATTGCCTTCATGCTCCCGAGTGCCAGCCCGCGACGGCGCTTCCGCCCCGTTTAGGGTCGATCGACAAACAACTTCCCGATTCGCCTACCCCTTACCCTACCCTCTCCCACAAGGGGCGAGGGGGATGCGGCGAAGTTGTTCTTCGGTCGCCGCTTACTCTTCCACGATCGTCAGGTCGTCGTCGGTGCCCACCTGGGTGTCGCCGCCGAGATCGTGGTTGGGGTCGGGCACTGCGATGGCCTGGACGATCTGCGAGTCGCCCGCCGGCATCTGCTCTTCGCCCGGTTGTGCCGTGACGAAGTGCCGCCAGGCGTCGAGCTGCTGCTGCGACATCGTGTTGTCGCGCGTGATCTCGTGGCGCAACTCGCGCTGCGTGCCCGAGACGTTCACGTTCACCGTCAGCCGCCCGTTCTCCTGATAGGAGAACTTAACCTCGATGGGCGTTTGCGCCGGCAGATCCTCGGGCAGGCCGCGTGCCACGCAACGACCGATCTGCGAGCAGTCGTCGGGCGAGGCGCTTTCGCCCTCGACGATCTGCACCAGGATGGATTTCTGGCCGGTCTTCTGCGTGCGAAACACGCGCTTGGCGGTGACCGGCAGCGGCGTGTTGCGTGGAATGAGGATGGCGTTGCGCCTGCGCTCGGTGCGCGCGTCGGTGGCCACCACGCCCAGGCTGTGCGAGTTGACATTTCTGATCTGCAGCGCGGGCCGATGGCCGCGCCCCTGCTCCAGCAGAATCGCGGCGTGGAGCGCCGCGCCGTGCGCCACGGCC
>JBGSYQ010000564.1:0-6048 GCA_041750795.1 Pirellulales bacterium
TGATGGATGCCACGGCCGAAGAGCTTGGCCGGCAGCTAGCGAGATTGGAGCGAGGCGACCTGGCGCGGCAAAGCCTGGAGCAGTTTGGCGCGCTGGTGCTGGTGCGCGACGCGCACGAGGCGGCGGCGCTGGCAGACGAAATTGCGCCGGAGCACTTGCACATCGCCACCGACAATGCGGAGGAGCTGCTGGGCCAGATTCGCCACGCCGGCGCGGTTTTCCTGGGGAATTATTGCCCGGTGGCCGTGGGAGACTACGTGGCGGGTCCGTCGCACGTCTTGCCGACTGGCGGCACGGCACGGTTTGCCAGCGGATTGTCGGCGCGCGACTTTTTCCGCTCCAGCAGCGTGCTGTCGATCACGCGCGACGGACTGGCAGCGCTGGCCGACGACGTCGCCCTGCTGGCCGACAAGGAAGGACTCACCGCGCACCGCGCCAGCGTGGACATTCGCGTGAAATAGTGTGGGATGTGCCACTGGTGGCGCGAGCCACCAGTGCTGAAGTGGAAGCCAGCGTCGATTTGCGCATGAAAATGGTGTGAGATGTGCCACAGGTGGCGCGAGCCACCAGTGCTGAAGTGGCTTGGCAGGGTCGCACAGGTGGCTTACGCCACCAGTGGCACGTCACGAACTGAGTTTTCAGGACATGCTCAACAACAAACGCATGGGTTACTTTCGACCAGAACTTGAAGCCGTTGCAGGCTACACGCCGGGCGAACAGCCGCAGGCGGGCAAGTTCATCAAGCTGAACACCAACGAGAATCCCTATCCGCCTTCGCCTGCCGTCGCCCGCGCGATCGCCGCGACGCTGGAGCGCGGACTGGCCCGCTATCCCGATCCGCTGGCCACCGCCTTCCGCCGCCGTGCGGGTGAAGTGCTCGGCATCGACCCCGATTGGATCCTCTGCGGCAACGGCAGCGACGACATCTTGACGATCGTCACGCGGTCGCTCGTCGGCGCCGGACAATGGCTGCGTCTACCCTATCCGAGCTACATCCTCTACAAGACGCTGGCCCACTTGCAGGGCGCGCATGCCGAGGAAGTGTTGTTCGAGAGCGACTGGTCGCTGTCCGACAAGTTTTGCGCGCAGCTCGACGACTTGAAGCTGGCGTTTCTGCCCAACCCCAACAGCCCCTCCGGGACGATCGTGCCGCCGGAGCGAATTCTGGAACTGGCCGAGCGGCTCCCCTGCCCTTTGCTGGTCGACGAGGCCTACGCCGATTTTGCTGAGACGAATTGCCTCGACCTGGTCGCCCGCTGCGACAAGATCATGGTCTCGCGCTCGCTCAGCAAGTCGTACGCGTTGGCCGGGCTGCGATTCGGCTTCCTGATTGCGCAGCCGCACTTGATTGCCGAGTTCTCGAAGATGAAGGACTCGTACAATTGCGACGCGCTGTCGATCGCCGGGGCCACGGCGGCCATCGACGATCAAAGCTGGCTGGCCGAGAACACCGCCAAGGTGCTCGCCACGCGGCGGAAGCTCACCGGCGGCATGCGAACGCTTGGCTTTGCCACGGTCGAATCGCAAGCTAACTTTGTCTGGAACCCGCACCCCGGCGTGCCGGTCAAACCGCTCTACGAGCGTCTCAAGGCCGAGCGGATCCTGGTGCGATACATGGATTATTCCGGCTGGGGGGACGGGCTAAGAATCTCCGTCGGCACCGACGAGCAAAACGACGCCTGCCTGGCGGCGCTCCAGTCGATGATGTAACGAGAGCGCCCAGAATCTCGACACTGCGAATCCAACCATGTCACGCACCGGCCGCATCCAACGCAAGACCGCCGAAACCGACATCGAACTGTCGCTCGATCTCGACGGCTCCGGCACTTCGCAGATCGACACGGGCGTCGGCTTCTTCGATCACATGTTGACGCTGTTGTCGCGTCACTCGCTGATCGACCTGAACGTCAAAGCGCAGGGCGACCTGCACGTCGACCAGCATCACACGGTCGAAGACGTCGGCATCTGCTTCGGCCAGGCGCTCAAGCAGGCGCTGGGCGACAAGGCCGGCATCCGCCGCTACGGCCACTTCACGCTCCCCATGGAAGAGACGCTGGCCACCACGGCCATCGACTTGAGCGGGCGTTACTACCTGGTGTTCCAGGCCGAGTTCCCCACTGCCAAGATCGGCGACTTCGACAGCGAGCTGGTGGAAGACTTCTGGCAAGCCGCCGCGGCCAACGCCCTGTGCAATCTGCACGTCACCGTCCCCTACGGCCGCAACAGCCACCACGTCGCCGAAGCCATCTTCAAAGCCACGGCGCGAGCGCTGCGCATGGCGGTGGAAAAAGACCCGCGCGCCAAAGGCGTGCCGAGCACCAAGGGGACGTTGAGCGGGTGAGGCGGCGCAAGCGAACATGTCACAGCATGATCGAGCATTTCAATGAACGCGATCGTGGGCACGTGGAAAGCGATCGACGGTGATCTGCCGATGCTCGTATTGAAAGCCGACGGCAGTGCAGCACTTCAAACGCCACAAGGCCCCGAGAATGACTTATTTGGCTGCTGGCGACTGGAGAACCAAACGGAACTGGCAATTGTCTTGGACATTCCGCCGGACCCAGAAGCTGACAACGAAGTACTAAGAGCTGGTACGAAAGAAGTAATGCGATTCATCGTAGTCCATCAAACCGACAAAGCGTTGACGCTCGAGGACGAGGATGGGCACAACGAAATCGAATTCGAGAGGGTCGAGCACGCCTAGTTCGGTAGGTCATGTACCCCGTGCATGACAAAGGATGCGCCGTGGTTCACGCATACCAATTGGCAGGCGCTTGACAACACTGCCCTGACCAACTAGTCCTCCGGGCTATCGAAGAACAAGTCAGTGGCCGTGCCAGACGTTGCAGACGCCTGAGTTGCTCGCACACCGCCATGATCGGTGCCGTCTATACCGACGCTGTAGAGCAAGTAGCCGCTGCCGGTGCGGCGATATTTGAGAGGACCATCTGCGAACGGATCGACCGGGACGCTGTCCAGGTACGACGGTACTAGCGCCGCCAGCGACTCCGGGGGTTCGCCGTGCTCCAGCGCATACTGTCGCACGGCTGTCTCGGCGATTAGCAGTCTCAGGAGCGCATCGTATCGGTGCCTGGCAGAGACAAACTCTGCAAGAGCCGACTCGAAACTTGTATCCGCAATCAAAAACCGCAAGCGATCTGGCCAGCCAAGACTTCGCTTAACAAAGACGTGTTCGCGCTGAAGTACCTCTGCGGCCGGGTCGTGCCTGGCGGCGGCGTCACAAATTGCTCCTCGCAAGTTGGCCAACGCTTCGGCGTCGAGTTGCGGCAGAATTGATGCAGCCTCGCGCAAGCCGTTTCTTGCAATTGCAACGCCGACAAGATCGTTGACCATTACCCCACCGCTGCCCAAGGCGCTACCAAGTTGCAGCATCGCAACGTAGGAACTGGCAGCATCACCGACTCGTCCGTCGGCGCGTGCCAGCTTGGCTTGAATAGCGAGTGCACACGTGAGTTCTCGATAGAGCTGGATGTCATCGAGGCTTTTAGCAATGAAATCCGAGTCCAAGGCAAAGGGCGCTTCGCTAGGTATCTGCAAGGAATCACCCAGTGCCGTCAGCGAAGTTTGGTTGTCGACGACGAATCTGCGACATGCACTAACACTTGCCGCTTCGTAGTCCTGAGTCGGAACCGCTGACCAGTTGATGTCGTTGGCCACCCGCAATAGTTCGTCGTAGCCGTTGGGGTTGGGCAATACAATCGCCGGCGGCGAAGCAGGAAGCATCACCCGATACGCCGTGGTTGTGAGCGACAGGTCGGCAACTGCGATCACAGCCAATACGGCTCGTGCTGGCCATCGCCACCAGGGACACGTCGAGCGGTAATCGCACCCGTCGGCGACGTGTTGCTCCGCGTTGGGCGACATGCGCCACCAGGCCCCGCCAGCGGCACGCACAATTGCCAAAACGCCGGCGAAACTGAAAAAGAGTGCGGCACCCTCGAAAAAATCGAGACCTTCGAGAAGTCGTAGTAAACCGCCGAAAACGCCCGTGGCAAGCCCGACCGCTGTAACACGGAAGTACCAACGAGCGTGGCCGAACACCAGCCATTCGGCCGCGATCATCATCGTGCCGGCGACCAGCCCGAGCAGCAGGCACCCGCGCCAGTTCACGACTCCACCGGTCGTGTCGACAAGCGGCTCGGCGAATCGAATAATCGCGAAGACAAGTGCCACCACGAGGACGAATTGCAACAAAACTCGCAGACGGAACCGCGCGCCGTCGCCGACAAGTTCATGAAGTCCGGACCTCAGCGCATCGCCCGGCCCTCCGCCGCGACTGCGACTACTACGGTATCCGCGAACGAGCCGGCCGAGCAGCACCCAGCCGATGATCGCGGCGACCTGTGCGCCAAACACGGCCATCAATTCATACGCGCCCGTAGGGGCCAGCGCCGACAAGAGCAGTATTGCGGGAGCGAAGCGCCACACGAGGTTGCTTCGGCCCACTACGGCCCACAGGGCGGCTGCTCCGTAGAGCAATGCCGCAGCGAGCGCAAGGCCGGAGAGCCATAGTATCGTGACGACTTGCGCTTGAGTCATGGTGCTAACCAGACCACAATCCGGTTGCGCAAGTGTGACTCCATTGCGGCTATAGTCACAATCTTGCGTATCCTGCCCTGGGAGTGAGCTTCAAGACTTGCGGCGACGTCCGGTAGGCCCGTTGCTTCTGGGCTTGAGACTGGTCACAAGCAACAGGTCGACGGTCTCAATGACATTTTCTTCGACAGCCACGCCGATCGTCCGTCCGCCCTTGCTGATCGCCAGACACTCGGGATGCTCGACGCTAAGCGAAAGTCCATCGGCCATGTGGATGTCGAACGGCTGAAACGGCCGAGCCTGATGCCAGTCGCGGATCTGATCGGTTGTCATATCAATAGGATACGCCGAAGCGAGTCCCGAATCAAAACGACCAACCAACACTCAAACCCTGCACTGGCAAAATGCCAGTGCCACCCAATTGACTGAGCATGCTGCCCAGACTTCTGAATTCGTGCGAATTCAGCTACGACTACTCGTTGACGTACGTTTCCAGAAACCGCGCCAGCCGGTGAAAATCGCTCTTCGGCTCGACGAAGCGGACTTTGGTCACTAGCGTGTCGGGGTCAACCAGGTCTTCGAAGGGGACGTAGTTCAGGTCGAGCTGGCCGGAGACGCTGACCATCACGCCGTCGTGTTGCTCTTCGACCAGCGCGCGATAGGCGCCCACGCCGAGCTGGCTGCCGAGCATCACGTCGAAGGCGTGCGGCTTCGCGCAGCGCGCTTCGTAGCCGAACTGGATGCCGGTGATCTTGCGGCGGCGGCCGGTATCGTCGTAATACTTTTTGGTGGCCAGCTTGGCGAACAGCCGGCCCAGGTTGAGCTGTGAGATGGCGATATGCCCGTGATCGTCGCGCGGCACGCCTTGCAGGTAGCTCATGGGCAGATACTCGGCCAGCCCCTCGGCCATGACGATCACGCCGAATTCCTTGCCTTCGGACTCTTCGCGGACGCGCATGGTGGCGACGATGCGCTTTACGACTTCGTCCATGTTCATGACCTTGCGCACGGTGCGCTCGCCGGTCGCCGGGTCGACCCACTCCTCGGTGGCGGCGTACTTGCCGTCGATGTCCTCGACGCTGATGACCAGGCTCGCTTCGCCGGCGATGGCGGCTCCGTAGGCCAGCCAGCCGGCGCTGCGCCCCATGGTCTCGGTCAGATAGTAGACGCGGCCGGCTTCAGCGTCGGCCAGCAGGTTGCGAATCTCCGAGGCCACGGTGTCGACGGCCGTAAAGTAGCCAAACGTGAAGTCGATGCCCGAGTAATCGTTGTCGATGGTCTTGGGCAGGTGTACCACGGGAATGCGCGGCAGGCCGGCGGGCAGCAGGTCTTGAAACAGCTTGAACTTGTTGGCGGTCTTCAGCGTGTCGTCGCCGCCGATCGAAACGAGCGCATCGACGCCGATCGAGCGCAGCGCGTCGTACACGCGCCGCAAGGGCGCCGCGCGCTGGGCGTCCTGCAGGTGCGAAGGGTGCCCGATGTCGCGGCCGG
>JBGSYQ010000565.1:0-11207 GCA_041750795.1 Pirellulales bacterium
GGGCGACCTGCTGCCGGCGCGCATCGGCGCCGAGGGCGCCGGCCTGCGGGTGAGCGAACTGCGCTTGTGGCGCGACATTTATTACATCGCCGCCAGCGGTCGCGTGGGCGTTTCCGACTACGGCTCGGGCAGCGCCCTCCTGGCACGCATGAACTACGACCAGTTGGCACAGTTCTGGCGATCGCCGGCGGAATGGCAGCCGGCCCAGGGTGCCAGCCCGTTCGACCAGCGCGAGGAGGCGGTTTACCCGCTGTCAATCGATCAATTCTTCATGCTGGGGGACAACAGCCCCTTGAGCCTGGACGCGCGGCTCTGGATGGCAGAGCGCTACGTGGACCGCAACTTGTTGGTGGGCAAGGCGCTTTACATTTTTTGGCCCCACTCGTTCAACAGGCTGCCGGGCACGAGCATCCCGTTTCCGTTTTTTCCCAATTTCGCCCGGATGAGGTTCATCCGCTAAGATAGATCGTATGAGCAACACCGCCAGGCAACCCGATAGTCCCGCAAGCAACCCACGGCCCGACGCGCCTCCTTCGTATTGGGGCCGCAGCGTGCGCGACACGGTCGAGGCGTTTGCCATCGCCTTTGCGTTGGCGTTTCTGTTCAAGACGTTCGAGGCGGAAGCGTTCGTCATCCCCACCGGATCGATGGCGCCCACCTTGATGGGACGGCACAAGGACGTGGTGTGTCCCGAGTGCGGTTTTGCTTACACGGCCAGTTGCAGCGAGGAGACCGACGACAACGGCAACCTGATCCGCACGCAAACCGGCGAGGTCGATCCGCGCTATCAGGTCGTCGAGTGTACGTGCCCGAACTGTCGCTTCGCGATGTCGGTCGATCCGAACGACGCGGCCGACGGCGAGTTCGAGCTGCAGAAGAGCTACTCAGGCGATCGCATCTGGGTGAGCAAGGTTCCTTATCAGTTTTCGGAGCCGCGCCGCTGGGACGTGATCGTGTTTCGCTGTCCGCTCAAAGCCGAGACCTATTTCATCAAGCGGCTGGTCGGTTTGCCAAACGAGCGGCTGATGATCCAGCACGGCGACATCTTCGCCCAGGGTCCGGCCGACGGCGGCTTCAAGTTGTTGCGCAAGCCGCCGGAAAAGATGCTGGCCTTGGCGCAGGTAGTCCACGACAACGACTATGCGAGCTCCGCGCTGCGCGAGGCCGGTTGGCCGGCGCGCTGGAGCAACATGCCGGAGCCGGCCGAGACGAGCGGCGCCTGGCAGCCGGCGGACGACGGCCGCAATTTCTCCACCGATGGTTCGGCCGGCGAAAGCTGGCTGCGCTACGAGCATCGCGTGCCGACCGATCGCTTTTGGCGCAATCCCGACGTCGGCGCGTCGGCGATCGCGCAACTGGCGCGTCCGCAGTTGATCACGGATTTTTACGCGTTTAATTCCCGCGTGCTGCGGCGCGACGCCAACTACGGCATGATGCCAAGCGCGCTCGGTTTGCACTGGGTGGGCGATCTGCTGGTCGAGTGCGAGGCGGACGTGCGCGGCACGCAAGGCGAGTTGCTGTTGGACCTGGTTAAAGGCGGACGGCATTTCCGCTGCGCCATCGATGTGGCCAGCGGGCGCGCCACGTTGTCGATCGACGGGCTGGACGATTGGCGCCGCACCGCCGAAACGTCGTTGCGCGGGCCCGGCAAGTACGAGCTGCGGTTCGCCAACGTCGACCGGCAACTCGCGCTGTGGGTCGACGGCCGGCTGATAGCGTTCGACCCGCCGGCCGAATATGGCGACTTGCAAAACGAGCGCCCGCAGTCCACGCCGAGCGATCCGGGCGATCTGGCGCCGGTGGGAATCGGCGCGCGGCATGTCGCGGTCGAGGTGCGGCATTTGCGCGTGCTGCGCGACATTTACTACATCGCCGACGGCAGTCTCGAATCGGCCGCACCCATCACCGACTTTCGCGCGCCGCGTAGCATGGTGCCGATCTATCGGACCGATGAGCTCGTGGAGTTCCTATCCACGCCCAGCAGTTGGCAAACCGCCGGCGGACGCAACCTGTTCGACGACCGGCAGGCCGTGGCGTTCGAGTTGAGGCGGGACCAGTTCTTCGTGTTGGGCGACAACAGCCCGGCCAGCGCCGACGCGCGGTTCTGGCAGGGGGAGCACTACGTCGATCGCAGCCTGCTGGTGGGCAAAGCGCTGTGCATCTATTGGCCGCACCCGATCGACCTGCCGATTCCGTTCGTCGACGCGTCCATCGGCATCATTCCGAACCTGCCGCACATGGGATTGATACGCTAGCCCGATTCGTCGCCCGTGGCTGAGCCGCGGGAGCACGACATTCGACCCGCCGCCGGCCGCCTCGCAACGCGGCCGGCAAGGTCAAGGAGGACTCAGGCATGCCGATGCTCGAAGTTCATGGACTGGTCAAAATCTACGGTCGCCGCCGCGTCGTCGATGGCGTCGATTTCGAAGTGGATCGCGGCGAGATCGTCGGCTTGCTGGGGCCCAACGGCGCCGGCAAGACCACCAGCTTCCGCATGACCTGCGGCATGATCGATCCCGACGAAGGCACCGTGCTGTTGAACGACATCGACGTGACCGACTGGCCCATGTATCGCCGGGCGCGCGACGGAAAGATGGGCTACCTGGCGCAAGAGTCCAGTGTCTTTCGCAAGCTGTCGGTCGAGAACAACTTGCTGGGCATGATGGAGATGCTCGGCTTCGATCGCCGCACGCGCCGCGCGCGCTGCGACGAGCTGCTCGATCAGTTCGATATCGCGCGGCTGCGCAAAAGCCGGGCCGATTCGCTTTCCGGCGGCGAGCGGCGCCGACTCGAAATTGCACGCTGCCTCGTTTCCGACCCCGAGCTGATCCTGCTGGACGAGCCGTTCACGGGCATCGATCCGGTCACGATCGACAGCATTCAGGCCATCATCCGCGAGCTGCGCGATCGTGGCATTTCGATCCTCATCACCGACCACCAGGTGCGCGAAACCCTGGAAATCACCGACCGCAGCTACGTCATTCGCTCCGGCAGCGTGCTGTGCCACGGGCCACCGGAAGAGGTGTTGGCCAATCCCGATGCCCGCAAGTATTACTTCGGCGAAGGTATCGGCCTGGGGACGTGACCTTGCTCGCTTGGGGCATTCGGCCTAGGATTAGGGCAGACGCTGGCGTGGGACGAAGGACGAACCACGCAGCCGGAATCACGTGTTTGTCGGCGGCTCGGCGGGGGATTACACTCGGGCTGGTTTGCTTGGATTGGTGACGCGATGGCACCTTATCTGACGAGCGATTCCTGGCCCAATACGCTGGACGCGGTGCTGACTGCCGCGTTCCTGCTGGTGGTCGTCGGCGTGCCCTTGGCCGGGTATGTCTTTCTTGTGCTCGACATACGGGCGTACCTTCGATCGTTGCGGCGCGGCCTGGCCGTGGTGGTCAGCAACTTGCCGTTTGCCGACGTGCCCGCCTGGGCGCGCTCGCATACGCCGCGCGCCATCGCGGCCCTGGGCTTGCAATTGCCCTGCAGCGAGGCCGACTTGATGCGTGCCTATCGTCGGCGCGTCAAGAGCCTGCACCCCGATCGGGGCGGCGACCAGCGCCGCTTTCTGCGCTTGCAGGCCGATTTCGAGGAGGCGCTGGCGCTGGTGCGCGTCGCCGCTGCGGACGCGTCCACGTGGCCGCAGTCGCAACACGCGGCTTGACGGCTGTTGCGCGCGGTTGCGGACATGCACCTGCCTGGAGTCGGGGCGACTCAACGCGCGCAATAAAAGCGCCGCGGAGTCCGGCTGGAATTCGCGGCGCGTGGGTTTGCTTCGTCAACGTCTCGGTAGGGGACGTCTTCGTCAGTTGCTGGCCTGACGATCGGGTTGCGGCTCGAGGGCGTGGCCTGTTTTCGGATCGACGTGCAGGTTCAGGTTCTGATCGTCGTCCGTATAGAACACGAAGCCGTACATCATTTCCTGATACGTCTGCTGGCCTTCTTTCACCACGGCATTGGGATCCGGGTTGTACGGATTGAATTCGGAATTGTCGAAGTGCGCGATGCACTCCAACACCGTTCCCCTGGGAAACTTGACGGTTGACTTGGGCCAGCGATACGCCATCTGCCAGTCGAAGCTGTAGTTGGGCACCGCCAGAAGGTTTTCTTCCTGGCCGTCGGGATAGATGGCCCGGTAGAGCATGTCCTTGCCGCGCAGGTGCATGTGCGTCATCATGCCGTAGCCCGTCGCGTTGCAATCGAGCGTCTTGCGCGCCGACACCAGGTGGTGCGGGTCGCCGGGCGTGATGGCGAACTTGCCGGTGTGTACGATCGCGTGCTGCAGGTTCTTGTGTACCACCTCGCGGGCGAACTTCAAGCCGACCGAAATCTGGTCGGTCGTTTCCTCGCCCACCGTGACGTAATGGATCTGCAGCATCAGCACCGAGCCGGCCGGAATCTTCACCGCCACGTTGCTGTCCAGAATCATAGCGTCGCCGCCGGGCACCTGTCCGGTGATGAAGTTCTCGTCTCCCGGCCGCTTGCCGAACTGCACGTAGTAAATATTGCAGTGGTGCATGGCCCGGTGGTTGGTCGGCAGGATCTGCAAACCCTGGATCCAGGTGTCTTTGGTGAACGAGTGCTGCAAGGGCACGTAGCGATAGTCGACGTAACCGGACGCGGGCAGCTTTTGCAGCGGAGTTTTCAGCACCAGGTCGGGCTCGCCGATCTTCCACTCGGCCGTGCTGAACTTGCGCGCCGGCGGCGCCTTGGACGGATCGCCTTGCTGGCTGCCGCCGTGGACCCAGTCGACGATCAGGTTGCGCTCGTCGGCGCTCATGCCGCGCACATTGGTGAAATGGCCGTGCTCCTTGCTGCCAAACCAGGGCGGCATCCGCTGCTCGGTCACGACTTCGGCAATCATCTGGGCCTGGCTCGCCACGTCGTCGTAGCTCACCAACGCAAAAGGCGCCTCGGGCACGCCGTCGTGATGGCAATCCTGGCAGTGCGCTTGGAGCAGCGGCACGATGTGTTCGTGGAACGTCACATTCGTGTTCGGCGTGCGCTCCGACGGGAACGTGATGCGGCAACCGTCGACGGCCGTCTCGGCCACTTCCACCTCGCGGCCCGCCAGCACGTCTTCGATCGCCCGCTTCAAGTCTTCGCGGCCGGCGTTGGGCGAGTCGCCACCCAGGCGAAACTGGCGATCAACGCGCCCCCGGTAGCGCAGCTTCTTCTCGGCGTCGAGCACCACGACCTCTCCGGCGCGCGTGGCGCCCACGGCGCGGGCCACTTGCCCGTCCAGATCCTTGACGAACGGGAACGGAGCATTGGCGCGCACGGCCTGATAGGCCACCTCGCGAATGGCGTCGTTCACCCCCTCGTTCACCGCCACGAACTGCACGCCCTGTTCGCCGTACTCTTTTTCCATTTCCACGATCTTCGGCAGATAACGCTGCACGATCGGGCAGTCCAGCGTGGTGAACATGAGCACATAGGCCTTCTGGTCGCCGAAGTCGGCCAGCTCACGCGGCAGGTAGCGAATGTCCTTGAACGTGAACTTGCCGACCGGCTGGCCGATTTGAGCGCCCGATGCGCCGGCCTTGGTGACCGATTCAGCCCCAAACACGCTGCCGGATATTGCCAGCAACAGCGCCGCAGTGACGAACGCCTTGGTCGTGAAATGCATGGTGATGGACCCCTTGAAACGAATGGCTTGCCGTCGGACGAACGCTCGCCGGGGGCATCCGCGGCACGTCGTGAGCCAAAGGCTCAAGCTGCCGGGATAACGAGCGTTTCTCCGCCTGGATGGAACGACACCGTAGGTTCTGATTTTATACCACGACGGCCGTGTTGCTCCAATCTTTTGCCGACGGTTTTGGGGTGTGGAGACCGCGGTGGCCTCCTGCGGGCATCCACCCGCGCCGCTGCTGGCATTTCCCTGGATCGCCGCGAAGCGGCCCGACCGGCCGTCGACAACGTATTACCCGATTCGCCGATGTTCGAACATGGATGATGTGCCAACTGAACACATCGGCTCGCTGCCGGGCGGTTACTGCGCCCCGCTCAACGTCGCCGCCGGCTGGGGGCGTTCGCCCGGGTGATAGTACGTCTTGGCCTGCGCAACGACATCGTCCCAATAGATCGGGTTGTCTTTCATCTGCTTCTGGGACATGAGAGCCGCCTGGTCGAAGAAGTGAGGACTCTGGGGATTGCCGCTGGAGCCATACGGCAGCAGCGACTTGCTGCGCACTCGCTGGCCGAACTCAACAATCGACATGTAACTGGTTCCCACCACCGCATAGTGGTTCTTCATCTTCTTGAACGGCGGCAGGTAGATCGACGGCGTGAAGTACATCGTAAACACCACGCCAGGCGGTCCGGGCATGCCGGCACTGGGCAGGCTGGGCAAGTCGTCGCTGAAGGGAATCTTGATCAGATCGCCCACGTCCGCATGCCGCTGCAAGCGATTCACCTTGCCGTACGGCACTTTCCAATCGCCGAAGTTGCCGTTTAACTTTTGGGCCGCGGTGATTAAGGCCTTGAACTGCTCGGGAACGTTGCTGACATATTGCGGCTTGAGCGTTTCGGCCGGATAACCAAAGCCGTACAGTTCCTCGTACCAGGCGATGCACAACGTGGCCTGGGTCGATTCGAGTGTCCCCCGACAGTCCCAGTCGAGCAGGTGCTCGAGATAGGGTTGCACGCGATCCGCCAGGACCGGATCCGACGCGCGCAGGCGGTCGAACTCGCGGTGATAGCGGGGCAACTCGGTAAGAGCCCAATAGACGGTCGAGTCGAACGACAGTTCCTGCCAATTGTCGAACGTCATGTCGTGCGCCTGGCGCAACAACATCCGCGAGACTTTGGCGCGCCGTTTGTCGTCATAGCGATCTTCCACCATGTAGTCCGGATAGTCGCCGATCGCGGGGCCCGCGTCGTCGGTGGTCGTGTAGGGAGTCGAGTTGCAGTTTTGCACGTAGCCCGAGGGCGGATTGAGCACTTGAGGAAGGTCGTCGAGCGGGTGGATCCCTTGCCATTCGGTGCGCGGATCGCTGCCATCGACTGGTTTGCTCCAATCGAACTGCGGGTCGCGACGCGGGACGATGCCATTGTACAAGTAGTAAATATCGCCATGGACGTCGGCGTACACGGTGTTGAACAGCGGCAGTTCGAGCATGGCCATCGCTGCGCGGAACTCGCTGAAATTCTTGGCCCGCATCATCATCCGGCTTTGCCGCGCCAGCACGGCGTCGTAGAGCCTGGCAATCTGGCCGGAGATATACTCTGTGTCGCTGACTTTCTTCAGGATGGGTCCGTGGTGGGTCTTGCGAAACGTGCAAGGCACGGTTTCGAACCCGCCGATGCGCTTGACCTTGATCGAATCGGTCCACTCCACGGCTTTGCGATAGCCGCTTCCATAGCGGTAGTTGAGCGGTTCGTCGGGATCGTCAAACGTTTCGCGCCACGCGCTGCCGACGTTCGGCTCGTTGGTGGTCAGCCCCCAGCCGCAATATTCGTTGTGGCCCAAAGTCGGCAGCGGCGTGCCAAAGAACGACGCGCCCGTGAAGTTCCACCCTTCGCCGCTACGCAGGTGGGCTTCGTAAAACTGCCCAAAGCCGTAGAAGGGCTGATGGGGGTTGATGAGCAGCATCGCGTTTCCCGAACGGGTCTTGCTGGGGGAAATCGCCCAGGCGTTGCTGCCGGTGGCGGCTTTGACTTCCGCTTCGAGCTGCTTCTCTTCGTAGCTGCCGGGTACCTCGGTGCTCGAAACGTGCAGGTGGCCGCCCACGAGCTCCAGGATGGCGGCGCGCGCAAAAGCGAGCAGATACCACGGCTCCATCCTCTCCAGCAGGCGCGGCTTTACCTCGGGATGGGTGTCGAGATAGTAATTGATGCCCGCCACGAATGCGGCGCCCGCTTCGCGCGGTTCGGGTTCGAGCTTTTCGTAGTCCTCTTTGGAACGCTGCGGAATCTCAAACGCGCGGTTGCGCATGTCCTTGGCCAGCACCCCCTTTCCGTACAATTCCGCATAGCGGCCCAAACCCATCACGTACGAGTCTTCAATCTGCCAGAAATAGTCCTCGGCCTGGCAGTACCCAAAGCCAAACAGCACGGCCTTGTCGGTCGGCCCGTCGATATGCGGCATGCCGTAGGCGTCGCGATAGATCGTGACGCTCTGAGCCAATGCGCGCGGGTCGAGTTCGGCGGACGCCTCGGCCGCAACGAGCCCGCCGCCTACAGCCAACAAACAACCGACCGTCGCCAGTCCCAATATCCACCATCGCCCGAACCTGCTCGACATGCGTCTGCCTCGCTTGTGAATGGAAAGTGCCGCACCAGACGGGTCTTGGCAATCCGCCGGAATCGTAGGAAGTCGCCCATCAAACCGTAACGTGCCGCCGGGAAGACTGCAAGTAAAGCGCGCATGGGCGGGGAACGATCGGAGGATCGATGAATCGCCTGCCACGTCCAATCGGCTTGCGTCTCCTCCCTGTTTGTGCGAGGAAAAGTCTTAGGGGGAAGCAAACCATTGTCGGATCGTCCATAATGTTGGCGCGCCCTCTAGTTCCTCGGAATTACTGAGTCTGAAACATGGATAACCCGCAGACCCCGCTGGTCGACCTGGAAAAATACTTCGCTCGCCTGGACTACAGCGGCCCAATTCAGGCGGACGCGGGCACGCTACAGGCCGTTCACTTTTCACACGCCACCCACATTCCGTTCGAGAACATCGACGTGCTGGCGGGCAAGCCGATTCGCCTGGACTTGCCCGGCCTGATGGCAAAGCTGGTCGACGCCCGCCGCGGCGGCTATTGCTTCGAGCAGAACGCCCTGCTGGCCGCGGCACTTGAGGCGTTGGGCTTTGGCGTCACGAGGCTGCTGGCACGCGTGCGCGTGGAAAGCGGGCGGCTGTTGCCCCGTACGCACATGGTGTTGGAGGTTTCGGCCGACGACCGCACGTGGCTGGCCGACGTGGGCTTTGGCGCCTGGGAACTGCTGGATCCGTTGCCGCTGGTCGAAGGAGAGGCCGAGCAGTATGCCTGGAAGTACCGCCTGACGCTGCAAGACTCCGAATGGTTTCTGGAGGCGCAAGTGGCAGGCCAGTGGCGCGACATGTACTCGTTTACGCGCGAGCCGCAGTTGCCGGTCGACTTCGAGCCGGGCAATCATTACACCTCCACCCATCCCGATTCGCGCTTCACCCACACGCTCACCGCGCAGCGTCCCACGCCCGAAACGCGCTGGCTGTTGAACAACCGCCAGCTCATCACCGCCACGGCCGACGGCCTCTCCACCCGCACGCTCGAAAGCGACGAAGAGCTGCTGGCCGTGCTGCGCGAATTCTTCCACCTCGACGTGCCAGCCGGACCGTGGCTGCCGGCGACATAGCTCGAAACCCTTGCGCGATCGGCTCGCCAGCGTTATGATGACGGCATCGAGCCAACTCGCGCCCGTCAAGGAGTCTTCTTGCCATGGACGACATGCTCAACACCATTCAGCACGGCGATTGCATTGCCGGCCTGGATAAACTGGGGCCGGGCCAGGTCGATCTGGCTTTCGCCGATCCGCCGTTCAACATCGGCTACGACTACGACGTGTACGACGACCGGCTGGGCTATGAAAAGTACTTGGCCTGGTCGCGCAATTGGATCTCGGCCGTCTACCGCGCGCTGAAGCCCGACGGCACGTTCTGGCTGGCCATCGGCGACGAGTTCGCGGCCGAGCTGAAGCTGGAAAGCCAGCAGATCGGCTTTCACTGCCGCAGTTGGGTCGTGTGGTACTACACGTTCGGCGTCAACTGCACGCGAAAGTTCACCCGCTCGCACGCGCAGCTGTTTTACTTCGTGAAGGACCCGAAGAACTTCAAGTTCCGCGAAGCCGATCCTGCCAACCGCATCCCCTCGGCCCGGCAGTTGGTCTACAACGACAACCGCGCCAATCCCAAGGGTCGCCTGCCCGACGACACTTGGATCATCCGCCCCGCGGGGCTGAACGGGCACGCCCCAACCGACGGCGGCACCTGGACGCTGCGTCCCCAGGATCTGGCGGGCTGCTTCAACGCCGAGGAAGATACCTGGTACTTCCCACGCGTGGCCGGCACATTCAAGGAGCGGGCCGGCTTCCACGGCTGCCAGATGCCCGAGCAACTGCTGGGCCGCATCATTCGCTCCTGCTCGAACGAAGGCGACGTGGTCGTCGATCCGTTCTCCGGCAGCGCCACCACGGTGGCCGTGGCCAAGAAGTTGGGGCGACGCTACCTGGCGTTCGACATTTCGGCGGATTACGTGAAGCGTGGTTGCGATCGGTTGGAGTCCATTCGCATTGGCGACCGGCTGGACGGTTCGCCAGAGCCGCTGGTTTCGGCGCCGGCCACCAAAGTCGCTCGCGCCAAGGTCAAGCCTGCGAAATCCAACGCGGCAAAACGAAACGGCAAGGCGGCGTCGGATCGGCCGCTCTTCGACACGGTCCCGAATGGGAAACCCGCCAAGCGCCGCAGCCGCCCATAAAACTGGACGCGACGGCGATGATCTGCATCGCATTTGCGGCCATGGCGACCCGCTGAACAACTCGACGGGCCGCCCACCTGCGTCCACTTCATACGCAGCAAGCTGGGGAAGCTGACCCGGTTGTAGCGGGCAATACGTGGGAATCGATGGCGCACTTGGCGGGCGGGCTAAGACCCTCGTGGCGGTCGGGCCGATGATAGAAAGCGGCTCTCTATCACGCCGCGCGGCCCCAAGTGCTCGACGATGAACTCGCACTTTAGCAAAGAGACGCTGCAACAAGACCTGGAGGCGCTGTTCGACCGCACGCGCGCCGACGGTCTCAGCGATCTGGCCGGCCGGACAATCTGCGCCGAAGCCCGCTTCGAAATCAATCACACCGCGCTCGACCGAGCCTACGAAGCCCATCTGTGGCGCCACGCCGACGACTGACCGCCGGGTGATTTTGGGGTGTGCAGCGGCGAATCGGAAAACAAAAAGCGGCCATTGAGAATCAACTCGTTGGAGTGCGGTTTTCAAGCGGTTTTCTTGTTTCATGGCTGGTTTGGCGGCGGCTGGCGCGAGTGGCGGGTACAAAAAAAGGGCACCGCTGCGCTTGCGCGCAGCGGTGCCTGGGGAAACAACTCTAAAAAAGTTTTGTGCGCCGTGGTCCCGTTCCTAGGGGCCGTGGCCGGTTCTTGTAACGCAAAAAAATGGCCACGGCGTCTTTCGAAGCCTGCGGCGCACGGGCGAGCAGGCGCCGGCCGAACGCGGTGGGTTCTG
>JBGSYQ010000566.1:0-3123 GCA_041750795.1 Pirellulales bacterium
GCCACCGGCGCCGCCACGGCCTGCCTTGCGCGACGAGGCGATCGACGTCGACGTCGTGCCGTTGGACGAGCCTCGCAGCGAAAGCGTCGCCGCCAGCGTCGAACGGCACATGCCCAGCGACTCGTTCGCCCAGCGAGCCGAGCATCTGGCCGATGACTTCGTCCACAGCGATCAGGAATTGAAGCAGCACTTGCGAGCGGCGTTCGGACACCGCGTCGGCACGCTCTCCGGCGATACGCCCTTGACCAGCGGGACGTTTTCCGACGTGCAGACCGCGGTCGTCACCGACGCGCCCTCGCCCTCGGCCGCCTTCGCGCAGATTCTTCGCACGCCTCAAGGCGTGCGCGAAGCCATCGTGCTCAGCGAGATCCTCGCCCGACCCGAGCATCGTTGGTAGAATGCCGGCCGGCTGGTTGGTACTGCCACGAAAAACATTTGGGGAGGAAACGGCGCGATGGCCGTCAAGAAGATTGCACCGGGAGAAACGCGCATCGGCTGGATCGGCACCGGCGTGATGGGTTCGAGCATGTGCGGCCACCTGCTGACGGCCGGATTCTCGGCCACGGTGTTCAACCGCTCGCAAACGAAGGCCCAGCCGCTGTTGGACAAGGGCGCCGCCTGGGCCGACAGCCCCAAGGGCGTGGCGGCGGCCTCGGACGTGGTGTTCACGATCGTCGGCTTTCCCGCCGACGTGCGCAGCGTCGTCCTGGGCGACGACGGCGCCCTGGCCGGCAGCAAGCCGGGCACGATCCTGGTGGACATGACCACCAGCGAGCCGTCGCTGGCCGTCGAAATCTCCAAGGCCGCCAGCCAGCGGGGCGTTCACAGCATCGACGCGCCGGTTTCGGGCGGCGACGTGGGTGCGCGCGAAGCGCGGCTGTCGATCATGATCGGCGGCGAAAAGGACGTCGTCGACGCGCTGCTGCCCTGCTGGCAGGCGATGGGCAAGACCATCGTCCACCAGGGACCGGCCGGCGCCGGCCAGCACACCAAAATGGTCAATCAGACGCTCATCGCCACCGGCATGGTCGGCGTGTGCGAGGCGCTGCTGTATGGTTATCGCGCCGGTCTCGACCTGAACGTCGTGCTCGAGTCGGTCGCCTCGGGCGCCGCCGGAAGCTGGTCATTGTCGAACCTCGGCCCGCGCATCATCAAAGGCAACTTCGAGCCCGGCTTCATGGTCGAACACTTCATCAAGGACATGGGCATCGCACTGGCCGAGTCGAAGCGGATGGGCCTGTCGATGCCCGGGCTGGCCTTGGCGCATCAGCTTTACGTGGCGCTGGCGGCCCAAGGCCACGGGCGCGACGGCACGCACTCCCTGGAGCTGGCGCTGGCGTCGCTGTCGGGCCTCGACTGGAACAAGCGTTAAAATCAGCACGACCCCAACGCATTCTCGGGCATTCGCCTCTCGCGCGACCGGCAGAATTTGACGGCGCGCATCGGCGCGGCTACGGTTGCTACGCTCGCCGGATTGTGTTCGAAACATCCCACCCACGGATCCGCACTTCCCTGCCCCGCGGATCACGCAACAATCAGGCATCGCCATGCACACGCAACCGCTGGAAACGGTCACGCCGTCGCGTCGAGGCATCGTTCCGCATCGCATCCTGATCGTCGACGACGACGACGTCACCGCCGACGTTCTGAGCGTACGCTTGAGCCAGCAAGGCTTTAAGACCACGGTCGCCGAAAACGGCGAGCAAGCGCTGCTGATGGCCCGCACCGAGCGGCCCAGCGTCATCCTGCTCGACCTGCGACTGCCCGACGTCGACGGCTTCGAGCTCTGTCGCGAGCTGGTCGACAACGAAGAAACATCGGACATTCCGGTGATCATCGTTAGCGGGCTGGAGCATCCCGACGTGATCCGCCGCTCGCGCGCCGCCGGCTGCCACTACTATCTCCGCAAGCCGTACGATCCCAACGCGCTGTTGACCCTGATCCAACAGGCCATCGACGAAGCGCGGGATTAGTGCTCCGTCAACGCATGAATTTCGGGTGATCGGTGTCACGCGGAGCACCAGGAGTCTATTTGCGCCAAAGCACTTGCGTCTTTGGCGACGTTTCGCGTCACCCGAATGAATCGGGTTGACGCTCTACTAGCGACCTGCTAGCCGGCAGTGCCAGCAGTCGGACCGCAATGCTAGCATCACACTCGATGCACGGCGGACAAAACGCGTCGGTGCGGCCGACGGGATCGTACTTCGACCGCGAAAACCGGGCGCTGCACACCGCTTTCGCCCGATAGATATCATGTCTGGAGCCGAGCGGCGGTGCCGAAGGAGGCGATCGGTTTCGGCCTCGGCGTGAATGCTTCGCGTGCCATTCAGGCAGGGAGGCCTGACTCATGCTCCGCAAGTTTGCAATGACGTCCGCCAGTTTGACGGCCATGCTGGTCGCCTGTCTGGCGTTAGCCCAAGAGACCACGATCGAGCGACACCCGCTGCGCAGCCAGGCGCAAAGAGTCGCCCAGGAGTTAGCGCCCCAGGTGCGCGGCGCGGCTTCTCCGACAACCGAAGCGCCGGCGGCGAACGACCTGCGGACGCAGGCCATCCAGCGTGCGCGCGATGCGGCACGAGCACGCATCAGACAAGCCGACCAGCCCGTCGACGCCCGCATGCCGTCGCTTGCGGAATTCGGCGCGACAAGTCCGTTCGACTACTCGGCCAACAAGCGCTACCTGGTGGCCGCAACCCGCGGCGGCGGGCTGGCAGTCTGGAAAACAGAAGCGCGTGAGCCACTGCGCAGGCTTGAGGACAGCCAGCGACAGTACTCGCGTGTCGTGATCTCGGACGATGGGCGTTGGATCGCCGCGGTGCGACGCGACGATGGCGAGCGAATCGACCTGTGGCAGGCCGACACCGGCCGGCACGTCCATTGGCTGCGAACCGGCAACGGGCCCACCCGCCGGCTCGAGTTCGCCGGCGGCAACGAGCTGCACGCTGTGGCAGCAAGTGGCCAAAAGGTCGTCTTCAGCATTCCGGCGGGCGTGATCATCAGCGGCACGCGCAACGGCCAGGGAGGCGAGACCACGTCGCGCCCCACGGCCAAAGCTCGCATCGAGAATCCGCAGCCCGCCAAGCCCACCGCGCCGTCAACCGCGCCAACCACGGCGAGCCCGCG
>JBGSYQ010000567.1:0-1529 GCA_041750795.1 Pirellulales bacterium
GATCGGGTGGCTGTTGCTGGCGCTGTCGCGGAACGTCGATCTGCTGGACGACTTGTTGTGCGATTCGCTGGGCTTCGGCTCCTCCGCGGACGTAGACGAGATTGGTGCGACGATCGACCACGACCTGCCCCGTTCCCCGGAGCGCCGCCTCGATGCGCGGTCCTGCCTCGGCGGCGGCGATGTTGCGCAGCGCAAACGTGGCGTAAGCGCCCTGCGGCGACTGGCCTTGCGCCACGACAACAACGCCCACCAGCAACACGGCCAGCGCGAGGCGCCAGCGGACGCCGGTGCGCGCGCCGACGCACGCAATCTTCGGTGACGGAAAATGCTTCATCGAAAGGACGATCGGACGTTGTGAGCCACGCTGACGCCGGGCTCCTGCGGCTGAGAAATGCGGCGGGAGAATACCGAACCGTCTGCGAACCGCCAAGATCAATAGTTCTTGATGCGTCGTAGCTCGCGACCTTTGCGGCGCATGGGCAATTTTCGTTGCGCTCGTGCGCAGCCGTTGGTGCCAGCGGCGTCATTCGATGCGCTGGCATACGAAGGCCAAACTCGGCGAATGCTGCTGCCAGCGGCAGCTATCAGAATTCGGGGGGCAGCGTGCTAGCCTGCATCAGGCTTTCGCCCACGCCCACCAACCAGCGTTCGTCCTGGCAATCCAAGACCACGTCGGAATCGCTGATCTCGATGACGCTGCCGGCCAGCGCGCCAATTCGAAATGCCTGGCCGTTGCGCAGCTTCAACAGTTCGCCGGAGGCTCGCAGCGTGAACCAGGCCTCGGGCTCGCCGTTGACTTCCGTGATGGCCGTCAGATAGGCGAAGTCCGCCGCGTCGAACGCGCCGCCGCCGATGCCGAACAGATTTCGATCGACGATGACGCGGTACTCGGCAAGCTGCTCGGAAGCCAACCGATCGGAGACGCGCGTCGAGAGTTGATCCTTTCGCTCGCCGTCGGGCAGCGACAGCGCTTCGATCGACAACGCGATATCCAGCTCGTCGCTCCGCGACACCGGCGTCAGGCTGAGCGACTCGATGTGGTGCAAGTGATCCGCCCGATAGAAGTCGAACAAGAACTGCGTCAGTTGCTCCGGCGTGCCGCGTCCGCGTGCCGAAAAGCGCAGCGACGTGTACAAATCCTTGCGACTCACCGGCTCGCTCGAGTCGACGTTTGGCGCCATGAAGCCCGCTTTGCCCACCAGGCCCACCAGCCAAGCCTGATACAGGCTGCGTGCGATTTCAGGATCCGACGGCAGGCTTTGAGTCTGCCATCGTTTGAGTTGCACGTTGGCCTTGCGGAAACGTGCGACGTCGAGCTCGCGTTGAGCGATGCTTCCGCGCAAACGGTCGATCTCCGAGCTGCGCGCATTCAACGGCTCGACGTAATTGGACTGGTAGAGCCAGTTGCCGCCATACAGCACCACGATGGCGCCAATCGCGACCGCCAGGATTTTTTCGCGCGGGTTCATGGCGATTTCGCTCCCCCAGGCCGCTGCGCCCCCGGCAGTGAGACGCCGGCGCGGTCGGCG
>JBGSYQ010000568.1:0-8564 GCA_041750795.1 Pirellulales bacterium
AGCCCCCGCCGGGTCCCGGCGGTGCTGCCCCTGGCGTACAGCGGTTCTAGCCCCGCGGCACCGGCACGATCGTTACAGCTCGCATCTTTGGACGTTCGACCGGGCCGGCCTGGTCGGCGCCGTGGGACGGGCGGTTTGCCCGGGGGCGTAAAGCGATCTAGGCTTGTTTGTCGAGGTGCGCACGTGCGAACCGCCCCTGCCGCGCGGAAGTGCTGCTCGACGGGTCATGCCGACCACCATCCCACCTGGCAGAAAGCGCGTCGGCGGGTTCGCAAAACCAAGGAGCGTCCATGTCGAGTCCCACGTTGAGTCCCGCGTCCGACGTGTTCTTCGATCGTCGCAACCAGGAAGCTGGCGGCGGTCGACCGAATCACGAACGACGGCAGTTTGCCAACAGCCACGAGGAGCTTTCCCCCCCCGCGCGCGAGTTGGCCACCGCGATCGACGGCTACAAGCTGATGCACCGCCGGCGATTCATCACCTGCGAGGAGTTGCTGACCGTGGTCAAAGGGCTGGGCTACCACCGGTAGTCAAAAGCCGACGTGCCCTGGCCCGACGCCGGCGGCACCCCGTTTCTTGCGGCGGCCGACGTGCCGCCGACCGGCCCTCGGTCAGCTCGACCGGGGGCTAAGCGTTGGTAGAGCACGCCAAGCTGATGATGGATGCTCGCGCGGCGGCGGTTGCACGCGTGGCCTTCGCCCCCGGAGCACTTCATGGCTCTGGCACGCTATTCTTCACCGGGCGTGGTGCGGCCGGTGGCGACGTCGAACTCGAAGATCGCCGGCACCAGCATGGCCGCGGTGGCAAAGCCATAGGTAAACACGGTGACCAGAAACACGCTCAACGTGTAGTGCAGCAGGAAGCTGGTGATCGCCCAGAACGTAGCGATCGGGCAGAGGATCGACGCCACGCCGATGGCCACGGAGGGATTGCGCGCACCCAGTGCCGCGTACAAACCGACCGCGCCGCCCAGCATGAACGCCAAAAACGGCTGCATCTGTCCGTAGAACGAGTGGAAGGCGATCATCATCCGCATGCAGGTGGCGACGCCGATGAACAGGAAGAACACCGTCCCCAGGCTGACGCCGATGGCCGTGCGCGAGTTGCCGTAGCTCATGCCCGCGTGAATGCCCAGCACGGCGACGAACAGGTTCATCACCGCCAGCCCGCCCACCAGGTAGAGCAAGTTCTCGCCGCTGGTGACCCCCTCGAACCAGAGATAACCGCACAGCACCATCGGCAGCAGCACCATCTCCTTGGTGTTGTAAAGCACCCCGCCCAACTTGCCGAACACGAACTCCTTGGCGGTCAGGTCGGTGACCAGCAGCAAGTCGATCGCCCGCACGTCACGCTCGGACGTGAGCGACGTGACGGCCTGGGCGTTGACCAGCACCAGGCTGAGCACCAGCAGCGGCACCAGCACCAGTGCGCCGGATGCCATGGTCAGGCTTTGCGCCGCGATCATCTGGTGCAGCGAGAACCACGCCGCGACCACCAGCGCCAGGTATCCCAGCCGCACGATCAACACGCGGCGCCCGTAAGCCCAGGTGCGCACTTCGCGCCACAGAATCGGGTTGTCCCACACCTGGCGCACGGCGCCGGCCGCAGCGTGGATCGAGCGCGAAGGCTGGCGCTGCAAGGCGGCCGCTTCCTCGGACAGGCCCCAGATGCTCTCGGCCTCTTCGGCGACCTGACCAGAGGAGCGAACCTCGCGCGATGGGTTCCACACGCGCACCAGCAGAATCGCGGTCAGGTTGACAGCCACGGTCAAACCAGCGGCAAACAGCAAAAACAGGTTGATGGCGTGCCCGAAGTAGGGCAGGGCGTCCTGCGCCTCGATCAGCGGCCGGGTGGCGACGATGATCGCCTGCCAGGGACTGAAGGCGGCCGCCCACACGTCCGTCGGCGCGCCGAGCCAGGTCGCGCCCACTGCGCCCCAGGCCACGGCCTCGCCCGCCCCCAGCCAGAACACCAGCACCAGCGCCGTCAGCGCCAGCGTTTGAAACGTCTTTTCGCGCCACAGCGCCACCAGCGAGCCGATGCTGCCGGCCGCCACCGCCGTGGCCAGCGTGACGGCGAACACCCGCGCAATTTGCGCGAAGGAGACGCCGCCGAGCAATGCGGACAGCATAAACAGCGGTAGCGCCGCCGCCAGCAGCACCAACACGTTCAACAGGCTGGCCAGCAGCTTGCCCAGCACCAACTCGCTGTTGGTCAGGTTGGTCAGCAACAGCAAGACCAGCGTGCGGCGGTCTTTTTCCTGGGCCACGCCGGCCGCCGCCAACAGCGACGAGAAGAAAATTGCCAGCGCAAGCTGCAACGGCGCCAGTATTTGAAACAACATCGAGCCAAAGCGGGCCATGTCGCCCAGGTTGCGCACGATCTGCGTGCCCGTGACCAGCAGCCAGGCCGTGCAGACCAGCACCAGCAACGCCGACACATAGGCGGCGCGAGCCACGAACAACCGAGGCCGCCGCGGCGCAGTCACCACCTCGCGAGAAAAAACTGGTCCAATCAGCAACGCCGCCGCCCTCGTCAATGCTCGGATCGATCCGTACGTGGCCCTCGTGCCCCGACGGCACGCCGATCCGTACCCCGTCGGCGGTGATCCCACACGATTATAGGCAAGGCGAGCCATCGCCACGAGGGCGTCCGGCGCCCTCGGACGAACCCACGCAATGCCTGTCCGCACACCTACCAGCCCCGCTGACAAACGTGCGTCGACGGCCCAACCCCTCGCGCCGCAAGTCGTCGAACCATGACGGCCAACCCGTCGCGCCGCCAATCGTGCGCCCCAACCGCTCAACCCAGCGCGCCGGCAATCGTGTCGCCCAACGGCCCAACCTATACCAGCCCCGAGCATCGCCCGGGGTCACCTTCTGGCTGCTAAACACCTACCCGGCGGCCGAACCTGAAAAAGCCGAAACAAAAACTTGCACATGGCACTTTGTGTGATAAAATCGCGCCGCGTCGATATGCGAGGGCACACACGCGCCCGCGATACCGACCCCAGTTGGCTCGTTGTGGTAGCACCCACCAGTTGGGAGTGAGCTACTGAAAACGCCTGGTTCGGCCCCAATGGTGGGCACGAGTGAGCACATCGGCTGCATGTGACGCTCGCTTCTACGAACCGCCGGCCGGCCGTGAGTTGCCGGCTACGTCTTCTCCTTTCCGCTGCTTAAGGATCCGCTCGTGAACGAGGTGTCCGCTGCGCCTGAGTGAGCAAACGATTGCTGCTCGATGCGCGGCCTGCTTGCCCTCGCTGGTCCGAGGGACGCGCCGTGGAGATGGCGGCGCGACATCGGCCGACCAACAGGATCCGTCTGGTTTCGTCGTCCGGAGCAGTGGCGTTTCACAACCCCTCTTTGCACGGCCTTGAAGAGGCGCAAGGCCGCTGCGTCGTCAACATAGGGAGAGACTCACATGCAACGCAGACTATCGACGATTGGCTTGTGCCTTGGCTTTTCGATGCTCCTGGCCACCACCGCGCATGCGGATTGGTTCCCGGACAACCCGGCTGATCTGGCCAGAGCGAAATGGATCCAAATGCCCGACCTGAGTCCATACCCGGATCAAACGATCGCCACAGGCATGGACGTCCTGGCCACGTTGCAAGGCTCGCAATTCGCGCCCGAACCGCTCTGGAAGATCCTGGCCGACGACTTTCTCTGCACCCAGTCGGGGCCCATCACCGACGTACACATTTGGGGATCGTGGTGGGAAGACATACTGCCGCAAAGCGGCACGCTGCCCGACGGCGGCATCGCGCCGGGCGGACCGGGCTCGGTGATCTTCAAATTGAGCTTCCACTCCGACGTGCCCGCGTTCCAGCCGGAGCCCGGCGGACCGATCGTTCCCAGCCATCCAGGCGAACTGCTCTGGCAGGGCTTGTTCGCGCCCGGCCAGTACAACGTCATCCCCTATGGCCAGGCCCAGGAGCTTTTCTACGACCCGAATCTCGATACCAAAACGCCCACCGGCCCCAATGGCGTCATCGGAATTGATCAGCAGGTATGGCAATATAACTTCCACGATCTGGGGCCGAATCCCTTCGTGCAAACCGAGGGCGAGATCTATTGGCTCGACATGCAAGCGCTGGTGCTCGACACCAATCCCGAGATGCGCGCGCTGTTCGGTTGGAAAACGCGCGACCCCAATCCCGACCGTTTCGGCGGCGGACACTTCAACGACGATGCCGTCTGGGGCGACACGGAATTCTTCGGCGGACCGCTCTTGCCGGGCGGCATTTCCGGCTCGGGCTGGCATGAATTGACCTACCCGTTCGGCCATCCCTTGGAAGGACAGTCGATCGACCTGGCCTTCGTGCTCACCGTGCCGGAGCCGACGGGCCTGGTCCTGGCGGCGCTAGGCCTGACGGTCCTGGTCGGCGTTGCTCGGCGAACTCGCCAGCGGGCGCGCTTGCGACGCAGTTGAGCGTTGCTCGATGCGACTCAGAAACACAAAGGGCCCGCGCAGCCGGTGGCGCGGGCCCTTTTTTGTGTCGCTGTAGAGAGCAGGCTATTTGCTCTTGGACGACTTCGAGGTTTCGATCGTCACTTCGTCCGCCTCCTCGTCGCCGGCAGAGGCCCGACGTTTGGCCAGCGATTCGGCGCGCAGCGCCTCGACTTGCTTTCGCTGCTGGGGAGTTAACACGCCGAACAGCGCCTTGTCGCGCTCGCTGGTCAGCTCTTCGAGCTCCAGCCGCTTCTGCTGGATTTGCGGCGTGTACTCATCCAAGATCCCCACGATCTTGGCGCGCTGCGTTTCGTCGATCACCTTGTTAAAGTGGGCCGGCATGCGCGGCGCGCGCTCTTCGACGATGACGAGCTTATTCGTGGTGCGCTCGCGCGGGGCGCTGCTCTTGGCATCCGTGCTTTCGGACTTCTGGCCTTCCTTGGCTTTCGGAGCGGCGGACAGGTTCGATGCTACTACCGACAGCGCGAAGATGATCGCCATTGCCGAAAACAGCACTCCCCAACGAGTCAGAAAGCCATGACGCATGTGAATTCTCCTTCTGGCAAAAGTACAGTTCTGCGCGACACCCTACCTATAGGGGAACCGCCATGATACCGAAGCGTTGCGAGCACGCAAAACAATTTTTGCGGAAAAACGGTCGGCACAACGCGCCCGGTTTCGCCCCCTGGAACCGGCGGATAGACTAAGAACAGTGCCCCGAATTCCGGTCCTGGGGCGCCAGGCACGTCGACCGCACGCTGCCAAGGGCGCGGGAATCGTGCTCGGGCGTCCGGTACGAACCTGCTGGATTGCGTACCAGGCACCGCAGAATGAGCCGCACACTCGAACCGCACCGCGGCACTGAATTCTTCAACTGGCTGGATGCTTGAAGTCCCCGACATACCCGAGGTCACCATGGGCGGCATTGGCACTTGCGGCAAGGCGATGGTTCGACTGGCGACACTGGCCCTGGCGGCGCTGACTCTGGTGCCAGACCGCGCCAGCGCCGATCTGACGGTCGAGGCGCTGATGGCGCCGGCGGTGACGGGCGTGGGACCCTTCTACCAGGACCTCGACGACGCCATCAAGGCCTTTGCCGCCGGCGACTATACGACGGCCTACGCCCGGTTGGAGAGCGCCCGCAAGTCGACGCCACGGTTGGCGCCGCCCGAAATCATGATGGCGCGGTTGTACTTCGATGCGAACCTGCCCAACCCCGGCATCGCCATGCTGGAAAAAGCGGCGCGGACGATCCCCGACGATCCCGAGGCGCTGGTGATGCTGGCCGAAGTCGCGTTGGCCGGTGGACGTTTGATCGAGGCTACGTTGCTGTATGAGAAGGCCGCCGGGCCCGTCGATGCGTACCGCGCCAATCCGACGCGGCAGGAAGATTTGCGACGCCGACTGCTCAACGGTGCGTCGCTGGTGGCCGAAGCCAACGGCAATTGGGCCGCCGCGCAAAAGCTGCTCGAAGAGCTACTGGGCATCGACGCCGACAATGCCGCCGCGCGCGACAGACTGGGCCGTGTGCTCTTCCGGCAGGGCAAAGGCGAGGAGGCTTACAAGCAGTTCCAGCAAGCCGCCCAGGGCGATTCCAATCTTCCCCCGGCCGAGCTGGCCATGGCGCAGCTCTTCAGCGACAAGGAGAACGCCGAGAAGTGGATCAAGTTTGCGCTGGATCGCAGCGGCGACGACGTGCGCACGCAGTTGGCCGTCGGACAATTCCGCCTGCGTGCCCAGCGACTGGACGAGGCCAAGGACCACGCAAAAAAAGCGCTCCAAATCGATCCCGAGGGGCTCAACCCAAACCTGCTGGCCGGCATGCTGGCACGCATGGACAACGACTTTCCTGCCGCGGTCAAGCACCTGGGTGCGGCTCATCTATTGGCTCCGGCCGATCCGGCGATCATCAACAACCTGGCGCTGACGTTGATCGAAATGCCCGACGACGCAAGCCGCAAGCTGGCGTTGCAATATGCCGAGATCAATCTGCGGCAGAATCCAGCCGGCATCGATCAACTCGCGACGGCCGGTTGGATTCACTACCGGCTCGGTCGTCGCGCCGACGCCGAACGCGCCCTGTCGGCGGCGCTCAAGGCCAGCGCCGCGCAAAATGACAACAAGATTAGCGCCGACATGGGCTACTACCTCTCGGTGCTGGCCGTCGATTCAGGACAGGCGACCAAAGCGACCAGCCTGCTGAGAAACGCACTCAACACGACCGCCCCGTTCGCCTATCGCGAACAGGCGCAAGCACTGCTGGCCAAGGCCCAGGAAATGGCCGCCAAGAACCCCGAAAGCGGCGCCACGACAGCGACCGGCGCGGGTACGGCCAAGGCGGGCGGTCCGTGAGGCGGTTGCCGACCGTGGCACAACTCGAGAGCGGGCGCAATAAAAAAGGTCATGGCAAGCCGATCCGTCGTCTTGCCATGACCTCTATCCTGAAGCGGGACCCACGTGTGTCCCGCCCTCCCGATCAGTGTGCAACAGGTATATCGGTCCGCGCGAGCAAAGCTCTTAAATCGGTTCTCCCACCGATGCCGTGGCCAACAGCCTGTTGAAGAATTCAACAGGCCGCTAAACCTTGCCTGACCGGAATAGGTCCGCGCAAAAAAAAATAGGGCGGACCCGTCCTGGGCCCACCCTAATTTTCGAGTCCGTCGTGCCGTCGCTTCTCCCCAGTCGTTCGGGCCGTGCAGACTCGTTGCTCGCCTCGCGATTCGTGCGCGTGGGGACTGCTGGTTGGCTCGTCGAGTACATCAACGGGCCGTCAGCGCAGCCACTCGTGCTTCTTGTACGGCTTTTCCAGGCACGGTCCGTGCGGCCAGGGCGTGTACCACGAGTATTGAGTCCAGTGAGCACACACGGCGCAGCCGCCCTGGGCCCAGCAGTAGTTGTAGCTTGCGCAACACGGCAGGCCGTTTCCGCCTCCGGCCGGCATGAAGCGTAAGCCCGACGGCTGTGGCACATAGTTCCAGGGATCGCCGACTGGGGAGCAATTGCAGTCTTCGCTGGCCACGTCGTTGGCCAACGGGTCTTGGGCAAACGCCACGCCGGCGAGACCGATCACGCACAGCATCATGGCGACAAGAAACATCCTGTTCATGTCGAGACTCCTTTGGGGATGGGGAACTTGGGGTCGCTTGTGGGGCGGCCGGGCTGCGCGCTTGGCGTGCCGAGCCGTAGTGGGGCAGGGCGGTCGGATGGTCAACCAGTGAAAACATTCCCCACGCCTGCGAAAACGCAAGTCGGCCGCGTGGAGATTTTGCCTCGCGGGGGCTCGTTTTCCGCCGCAGCACAAAGCGCATCCGTTGGCAGCACTTGCGCTTGCTGCCTAAAATGGAGCGGCAAAATTCGTGTTGCCTTTTTTCCACCTCCATGCGCGCCGACGGATGTGGTTGTAGCTGTCGTGTCGATCGCGTTGACCCGATCGCCGCTCGCCGGAGTCGGTCAGGCTCGTGAATTCGCACGGATGCAACGGCTGGGTAACTTTCATGCACCACGTCGTCACACTGTCGGTCGTCATCATCATGCCCGCGGTCGCGCCGTTGCTGGCCGTGGCAATTGCGGCCATAGGCGTGGTTACGCTGTTGGCCCGGCGCCGGCGGCTGGCGGGCACGACCCTGCTGGCGGTGTGGACCTGGTCGCTGGTCAGCCTGTTGTCGATCGCCGCGGTGGAGTTGCTGGTAGCTGCGCTGCAGAGTACACCTCCGCAACCCTGGATCGCTCCGCTGCGATTGACGGCCGCGGCCAGCAGCTTTTGCCCCATCATGGCGCTGTTGGGCGCCAAGCGGCCGCAAGACCGCGGCTGGCAATTCGTGGTGATCGCGCTGTGGGGCATTCTGTGCTTGCCGGCCGCGCACTGGCTGTTGTTCGGCGGCGTGCGCGAGATCCATCCCGCACAGGTGGGATTGCTGGCGGTGCTGATCGGCGTGGGCGCCATCAACGGACTCGCCACGCGCCATTGGCCCAGCGGTCTCGTTTATGCGCTTGCGCAGGTGGCTCTGTTGGGTCCGTACTCGAAATCGCTCGAGCCCTGGCTCTCGGGCGAGCGCGGGCCGCTGGTCGGACTGGCGCTGCTGGTGGCGTCGTGGCTGCTGTTGGCGACG
>JBGSYQ010000569.1:0-1721 GCA_041750795.1 Pirellulales bacterium
AATAATTTCGTGCGCCCAGCGTTGGCGGCGGGCCGCCGCCGCGGGGTTGCTGCTGTGATCGGCCGCCAAAACTGCAGCGAGCGAGTGGCAGTAGTAGAAATACACGCTTCGCTTCGCCGCCTGCTGATCATCGGCGTAGTCGCCCGGATGATTGTCGGCCGTGAAGTGTCGCTCCAGCCACTGCCAGGCGGCGACGACTCGCGGATCGTCTGCCGTGGCGCCGCACAGCAGCAGCGCCCGCAGCCCGTCGGCCGTGGCACTGCCGTATGAGGCAAAACGCTGTCGCCCCAGCCGATCGACTCCACGGACGCCCGCCTTGTTGCGGACCGGATCGTCGAGGACGAATACGAAGCCGCCGTCGTCGAAGGCCGGGTCCCGCTGGGCGGAATCCAGCGCGACGTTTTGACACCTTTCGACAAACCGCCGGGCCTTGCTGATGGCCGGGTCGCTGCTGCTTGCGCCGGCGGCCTGCAGCGCTTCGAGCGCAAATACCGTGGCCGAAAGGTTCGGTGTGGCCAGGTCGCCCAGTGGTTGTCCCGCGGCGGGCTTCGGCGCCGGCTCGGCGGCATAACCCCAGCCGCCAAATTCCCGATCGGCCTCCGACCAGCCGAGCGCCTCGGTCAGTTGCCGTTGACGCAAATACGTTGTCCAGGCGTCGCGCGCCAGCACGTGGCGTTCATCGCTGCTCGATGCCAGCGCGATCACCGCGCCCGCCGCCGTGTAGATCGGATAGGCCAGACCGTGCTGCGGCGAACGAATCCGCCCCCGATCGTCCACCATGGCCGACAGATACTCCCGGGCGCGAGCCACCGCGGTGTCATATCGCGCGCGATCACCCAGCGGTCCTATCGCCAGCCACGCTGCCAGCACTTGCGCCGTCAGCGCGTCTCCTTCCTTGAACGAGCCATAGAAGTCGGACCGCCAGGCTCCGTCGGAAGACTGTTGTGCCAGCAATAACTTCACAGCGTTCTGGAGGACCGCATCGGTCGCGAAACGATCGCCGTGGTTCAGATCCTGGCTGGCGTAAGCAACTGCGGCCGGTGCGCGACTTTCGAACGGCCGTTCGGCGCGTTGGCAAGCGACCAGGCCGACGGCCGCCACCACAATCCACAGGCGTCGGTTTGTCACGTGCATCATGGCAGCGCCTCCTCAATGGTTGCTCGGCGGCGGAGTGGCGACGTTGGCGGCCAGCGGCACCGGCGCGCGATCGGCCAGCAACGTCAGCAAAGCGGTGGCCGTGCAAAAGTTGCGGCCGGTGATGCAATGCTGCCCCGACCAGCTTCCGTCGCCGTTCTGCACGCGGGAGAGATTTGCCGAGATGGACTTGTCCCAGTTCTTCCACTCGTCGCCGCCTTGGACCACTAGCATCTCGCTGATGTTCATGTAGCTCAGGAATTCTTCGCCGCCATTGTTGCCGAAGCCGGCGACGAAGCGTTCGTCGTTGAGTTGCCTGGCGATGCCGCGCAAGGCGATAGCTTGAGAGTCGCGGACTTCCGCGATGCGCTTCAGGTTGGCTTCTGCCTTTTCTTTCTCGCCGCGCGAGGAGGAGTCGCTTGCGAGAGTCTTCCGCGCTCGTTGCTCGAGTACGACGGTCGTATTTCCCAAATCGCTGATGCGGCTGGCATTGCTGGCCGCGTAGTACAACTTGACCCCGGCGTCGCTGGGAGCAGCGGCCTCGGGGCCGGTGGTGACCAGCGCTGGCGCTTCACCGCGCCCGGCAA
>JBGSYQ010000570.1:0-3204 GCA_041750795.1 Pirellulales bacterium
CTTCGTCCGGGCCGCTGCGGCGCTCGGTGCGGCGCTCGGCATGGCAACCGGGGCCGTCGACGACAGCGGAATCTGCATGCGCCCGCCGCACTTGCCGCACTTGGCCGTCTTGCCGGCCAAGGCATCCTTTACGCGATACGGACGCGCGCACGACGAGCAGACAAACTCGATAGCCATGGCTGGGGCCCTCGACGGAAAAACGGCAAGCCCATGCGACGCTTGCCTCGCTCGTTCCCGCCCCCCGCGTTCCGAGGAGCCACCCTACCATAAGGGGCGGGGCAATGCAAAAAAATCGCCGCCAGAATTGGCCGGCGACCACGCCCGCCACACGAAGTTCGCTCGACTCCGGCCATCCGGCGCAGCTCAACGTGCGCCGCAACGCGCCGCTCCCATCGCCAACCGCCTCGACATAAATATTATTAAGTTTATATCCAACAACTGTTGATTTTATTGAGCTATTGAGCTATAACGCGCAAGGAAACGTCAAGGAGCTCTCCGATGACCGACGCCATCCACCCTCCCGGCAACGAGTGTCCCTATTGTCACGCGCCGATGACCGTGACGGAAATGACCTGTGCCACCTGCCGCATCTCGGTGCAGGCGGCCTTTCCCATGTCGCGGTTGGCCGACCTGCCGGTCGAGCACCAGCGGTTCATTGAAATGTTCGTGCTGGCCGGCGGCAACTTGAAGGAAATCGCCGAGCAGGTCGGCGTCTCGTATCCCACCATTCGCTCGCGGCTGGACCGCGTCATCGAAACCTTGCGCGAGCAGATCGCACGCACCCAGCGCGTCCGCGGCAGCGTGCTCGACGCCGTCGAGCCAGGCAAGTCCAACGCCGCCGAAGCTGCCCGCATCATCAAACGCATTTAACTCCCCAGGAGCATTCCCCATGCGCGGCACCGACTTCTCCCAAACGCCGACCGGCTCCCTCTCGCCCGGGGCATCCGAACACGCGCGACTCGACGAAGCCATCGAGCGCGCCGACGACCTGCTCGTGGCTTCGCTCAAATCCGAAGACCGGCGCCGCCGGCGCCGAACCAGGCTCTTTCTTGGAGGATCGATCATGTTGACTGCACTCTGCGTGTTGGCGGGACTCGCCTGGCAAGGACAATTGGCACTCAACAATGCCGCGCCCGTCGACGAGTCGGGCAAGCTCACCCAACAAGGCTGGCAACTCTGGCAACGACAGCAATTTGCGGAGGCCGCCACAAAATTCGAGCAAGCCGTCAAGCTCGCTCCCAAGAACGCCAACGCCTGGAACGGGCTGGGTTGGAGCTACTTCAACGGCGGTGACTACGACGACGCCAAGAAAGCCTTCGAAAAAGTCATCGCTTTGGAGCCCAAGCATCCGGCCGCGCTCAACGGATTGGGACAGATGGCGCTGCTGAAGCGCGACTACAAGTCCGCGGAAACGTATCTGCTCAAAGCCGCGCCGCAAGCACCTGCGGCCTGGTACGGCCTGGCACGGCTTTACTTGCTGCAAGGCAAATACGACGACGCCCAGAAATGGGCCAAAAAGATTGTCGACTCGGGCCAGGCCGACGAAGGAGTCAAACAAATGCTCGAGGCTGCGGAAGCAAAGAATCTCAGCCCCGAATTGCGCCGCACGATCGAACCGCCGGCGCCGGAAACTCAGGCCTCCGCCGAAACCATGCGCGGCTGGCGATTGTTCAACCAAGGGCGGGCCAATGAGGCCAAGGAGTTGTTTGCCGCCGTGCTGGAAAAGTCGCCCAACGACGGCGCCGCCCAAAACGGCATGGGCTGGTGCCTGTTGATCAGCGGCGAAACGGCCGCCGCCAAGCCCTACTTCGAAAAGGTCATCCAGGCCGAGCCGAACGCCGCCGGCGCCATGAACGGGCTGGCCCGCGTGCTCAAGGCCCAGGGCGATCTCGACGGCGCGATCAAGGTCTGGGAAGACTCGCTAAAAGTCTCCAGCGGCGCCACCGCCTCGGCCTATGGCCTGGCCGACGCCTATGCCGAAAAAGGCGAACACCAGAAGGCCGTCGCGCTGCTCGAACAACTCTCGGCCGACCAACCCAACGACGAACCGCTCAAACAGAAGCTGGCCCGCATGCGCGAGCTCGCCAACCCGTAGCGCCGCGACGCCCGTAGCGCGGCGAACGAGCAGCGCATCCGTCACAACCCGTCCCCGTAGCTGGATTCGCAAGAATTCAGCCCCTGACAACCCGTTCCCGTAGCTGGAATCGCAAGAGTTCATCCCCTGACACCCCGTTCCCGTAGCTGGATTCGCCAGAATTCAGCCCCTGACGATCGCGTTCGTCCGACTTCGGTCACGTTGCCCGCAGATCGTTGCGCCGGCGCTGGTGGCGTGGCGATTGTGTCGCTGCTGCGAGGAAACTAGAATCGAGCGACGGGCACACGACGCCCCCCGATCCCTCGACTAGGATTCCCGCGACCATGTCTCACGATCGCCCCGAAATCGCCGAGTGGCTGGCCGAGCGTGGATACCCGCCGACGGCCGTCGAAAAGATCCTCCAGCGGCTCGACCAGTACGACTCGCGCGTCAACCGCGAAAGCGTGTTCGACGCCATGGCCAAAGGCGAGTTCGACATGGAAGCCCTCATCAAAGAAGCCCTCGCCGACGACTAGCCCGGCGTCCGCTTTTGGATTTCCGATAGCCGATTCTGGACCCGCGCGCACCAGCCCCATTCGTCCCATCGCGCCGCACGTCCAACGACGATCGATCGCACGCGCATTCTTCGTGGGCCAACGGACGGAAAAGGGGACATTCTGTTTTATCCGTTTCTTGGGAAGGCCGCGGCAATAGTTCACAGGGACGCAAACCTTTTCGGCTGAATGAACGAGGAAGCAAGTCTGATACCGCACGAATCGCCACGCTGCCGCACGGCCACACTTTCAGGACGCACCATGCCCATCATCGTACCACAGCGCGAAAACGATCGCGCCTCAAGCACCATCGCCACGAGACGACGTTCCGGCAAGAGCAAGACTTCCGTAGCCGTCCTTGAGCCGCAACGCGGCGACCAGCCAACAGTCCTCGAGCCGCAACGCACCAAAAAACACTAGCCCGAAGCGCCAGCGAGGGGCCTGTAATTCTTTTTGTGTCAGGCGGGCAGGGAACGTCATTTGCTGGTTGACTCTGGCATGCGGTCCTCGAACAGGATGGCGAAGTGGTTGAGTGCCTGTTTCCAGTGGTGGATCGGCATGGTCCACTTGCGCGAT
>JBGSYQ010000571.1:0-14208 GCA_041750795.1 Pirellulales bacterium
ATCTGAAGGAAGACTCTGGCGAAGGCCGTGGCCTTGCCCCTTGCTCCGACCGATTCTGCTCGACTTGATAGGCTTTCTGGAACAAGTGGTCCGAAAAGCTTCTCTCTTCACCTCGTAAGCCGACTGCGTCAGTGGCCACCCGTGTCCGGTAGGACTGAGTGCAGTATACAGATTTGCGGCCAATCTCCAAGCAAAAGTCGGCCACCCCGTGAGAGAGGGGGGGAGGGCATTTTGGATTTTCGATTTTGGAGGAGAGGATTGGCCACAGAGGACAGCGAGGGAAATCGAACCGCAGGGGACGCAAAGGGACGCAGAGGGACGACGAATCGAGGCGAGGGATTTTGGATTGTGGAGGATTGAGGCGCAGGAACACTAACCCGAGGCGCCCGCGAGGAAGTGTCACCGACGGGCTTTTCGCTCAGGCGGCCATTATTTTGACAGACGCGTGCCAGGCGATACGATGGCCGCATCCCCCGCAGCGCACCTCCGGCCTGTGCAAGCGCGCCACAGAGCGAGCCGGAGGATGACTCGTGGTCAGCCAAAAAGGTTTGCGTCCCCGTTAATGATCGCGCGGCCGCCCCAAGAAACGGAAAAAGTAGAGTGTCCCCTTGTTCTCCTTTCCGTCCGCGTAACCTAAAACCGTGGCAAGCCAGCGCAACTTTCCCATGAGTCTTCCACTAATTGGCTTTAGTGTTCTGTGTCGTGGACTCGGATCTCCAGAAGACGCGTTTGCGCCCTTTGTTAACGCATTCTTCAGCGATCTACTTGATCCGAAATCCGTCCGCCTTTCGTGGCTGTCTCTGAGCGGCACCGACTTTTACACATTTCCCAAGTCGTTGCCACCGACGCCTTTTGATCCGCCGCTATTTGCCGACGAGTATTATCCAGACGCTTTGGGCGTATCAAAGCTCCGTCCGAACGAGCAGTTTTTTCAATTCGCACGCTCACGTGATTCCGTATGCGAGAAATGGTGTGAGTGGGTCCAGAGGTTTACGCACCACGTCGGCGAATTGTCAATTGAATGTTGGGGGCTAGCACACCTGTGGATTGCAAAAGATGGCGAGATTGAGCGGGACTGGTTCCTGATGGAGGCCGTCCGACTGAACGAGAGTGCGATCCGAGTTCCACTGGTGGATATTGCTTTGAAGAGTGTAGGTGATGGCCAAGTCGTTCTCTATTTATTTACGCATTCGATGCTATGGACCAAATACTCTTACGCGCCTGGAGCATCAAAGATAGCCGGAAGGGGATATGCATTCACGGTAAAGGATGCTCAAGACCTACAGGTGGCACAGTTGAACTGTAAAAATCTTGTCGCCGCTGTGCGTAGGTTTATCGAAACAACATCTTGCACGTCTTGGGAATGGTCGAGCGAAACTGAGAAATCCGCTTGTGATATTGATGGTCTGTTTCGACATGAGTTGACAATGGCATTAGGCCCGCCCTGAAGTACCGACCGCTCCGTCCTGTACAAAAAGAATGCCACAGCCTGTTCGGTACTTCGCGAGCGCAGTTGTGCTGTGATTCTCGAACCGTTTGGGTCCGCAAAGTGGCAGCGTGCGTCCGAAATCCCGGTTCAGATTTGTCAAATCCAAGGACGAGCGCGCACCGGCGACCTGCGGCTGGCTTGTGCCGATGGAAGACCGGCTGACGTCAGGCAGCGCGACGATAGGTCTTCAGCAGGTAAACGGTGTCAGGAACCGTTTATGCTGCTGACGAGGCTAAATTCTTCCCGCGACGATAAAGTGCCGGCTGATTCGCACTGGCTTGGGGGCTGAGGTAGACTGGACACTCACTGGTGTTCGGTAATTCTCCTGGCAGGGATCTTCGAATCATGGCGCGATTGAAAGCGGCGGTCATCGGGCGTACTGGGCGGGGCGATTACGGGCATGGCCTGGACGTGATGTGGCAGAATATTCCGGACGTCGAGCTGGTGGCGGTGGCCGACGACGATAAGGTTGGCCTGGCCAAAACTGCCGGCAAGCTGAAGCTCGACAAGGCTTATGCCGACTATCGCCGGATGCTCGACGAGGTGAAGCCGGACGTGGTGAGCATCGGCCCTCGCTGGCTCGACGCGCATCGCGACATCGTGGTGAACACGGCCCAGCGCGGCGTCCACATGTATCTGGAAAAGCCGCTGTGCCGCACGCTGGCCGAGGCCGACGAAATGGTGGCGGCCTGCGAGCGCACGCATGCCAAGCTGGCCATCGCGCACACCACGCGCTTCAGCCCGCGCATCCCGGTCGTTCAAGAAATGCTGGCTTCGAACAAGATCGGGCGCGTGCTCGAGTTTCGGGGGCGAGGCAAGGAGGACCATCGCGGCGGCGGTGAAGACCTGTGGGTGCTGGGCACGCACGTGATGGACCTGATGCGGCTGTTCGGCGGCGACCCGCGCTGGTGCCTGGGCGTCGTCACGCAAGGCGGCAAACCCATCACCACCGCCGACGTGGTCGAAGGGAACGAGGGCATCGGTCCCTTGGCTGGCGACGCGGTTAATGCCATGTACGGCATGTCGGGCGCCACCACGGCCTATTTCGCTTCGCACCGCGCCACGTCGGGCCAGCGGCCGCGCTTCGGCCTGACGATCTATGGTTCCGAGGGCATCCTGGAAATCACCACCGGCTATCTACCCAGCGTCAAGTATCTGGCCGATCCCAGTTGGTCGCCCGGTCTGAGCGGCGCCAAGTGGCAAAACGTCACCAGCGGCGGAGTCGGCAAGCCCGAGCCGGTCGCGGACGAAGACCGCCATGGCGGCAACTATGCCGGCGGCCGCGAATTGATCGCGGCGATTCGCGAGAACCGGCAACCGAATAGCAGCATCTACGACGGCCGGACCGCGATCGAGATGATCGTGGCCGTCTTCGCGTCGCAAATGGCAGGGCAGCCGGTCGACTTGCCGCTGGCCAATCGTCAAAACCCGCTCACAAGTTAAGGGCAAGCGGCGTCTTAGCAGGCACCGAAGAATACTTTCCCGATTTACCGCCCCCTCACCCTACCCGTCTGTTGAAAAAAATGCCGTCGTGGCATTTTTCAACGTCGCCAAGTGCGAAGCGAAGCTTCACACGGCTCCCAAAATAACGACTGACGTCGCCATTTTGTCATCGCATCCATGCGATGTCGCAGCCTGTCGAATGCTTCAACAGGCTGCGACCCTCTCCCGCAAGGGGCGAGGAGTATGCGGAGAAGTTCTTCTTCGGTCAATCCTTATTGGCGGCTGCTGATCTTGGGCACCGCGGCGCCAGTCGCTTCTTCGATGAAGGACTGGACCTCACTGGCGGCGCGGGCGCCGATGATTCGCTGGCGCTTCCAGCCGGTATCGGTCTTGTGATACAGGATGAGCTGCGGAATCGTGCCACCTTGCATCAACTGGCCCGCCAGGCGGCTCTCATCGTCCGCGTTCACATAGGCGAAAGCCACGTTCGCCAGTCCGCCCTCTTTTTCCAGTTGCGGAATGACCGAATGCTTCATCGTGCGGCAACCCGGACACCATTCGGCGCCGACCAGCACGACCAGCGGTCGCCCGTTCTCTTGGGTGGCCTTGTAGGCCGTGGCGTAATCTTGTCCGCCCGCTGCAACGGCGGCCGCTTGCAGAAGGATATTCAGCGTGAAATTGACCATGAATCATCGCTCCTTCGTGACGCGAGAACCGACCGCTAGCAGGCATGCACTCGGGCATGCAATTCAATAAATCGCCCATTCACCCCGGGTTACCTTGGGAAAACTGCTCATTTTAGAGAGGAAAGGCGTGGCCGATGAGCGCGGCTGGAGGTCCAACACGCTGGTGGCGGGAATCCTTTCCAAACCTCGTGCTGTCGGATCTCAATGGCGGGGGGAAATCGGTAAGGTGCAACCAGTTTATCTGGGAAGTTTGCAGATGCAAGCATAAAATAAGTTGAGTTTGCTGGCACGCAACCCAGTCGACCCATGCCACCGAAAACCCGGTTGCTTCGCAATCATTCCGCCGCTGGACTATTGACACCAACGGTGCTTGCACGCTAATGGCAGCAAGGAATTGAGTAATCGCCACGGTGGTCTATAATCACGGCACGCGCCACTGCCTTTCGAGAATCTTTCGTTCTGAACGAGCCCGCGCACTCGACCCGGTCGGTCGCGGAATGCGCGCTGGCGCGCGGGGGTTTTCAACGTTTACTTGCGGCCAAGCGCCCGGCCCCAAACGCGTTCGGGCTGCTGTCACGTGCCGTTTGGCGTTTTTTCGAGGTCTAGCAACACACTCCTATGAAGCTCCGCATCGGCCTGGTTGGATTGGGCAACGCCTGGGAGCTTCGCCATCGGCCGGCATTGCGTGCCCTGAGCGACCGCTTTGAAGTGCGGGCCGTATGCGAGCCCGTGGCGCATCGGGCAGAGTTGGCGGCCCGCGACTTCGGCGCCGACGCGGTCGACGGTTTTCGGACCTTGACCGAGCGCGAGGACATCGATGCGGTGATGGTGCTATCGGGCCGCTGGTTCGGGGCCTTGCCGATCCTGGCGGCCTGCAATGCCGGCAAGGCCGTCTATTGCGCCGCTGCGTTAGACTTTGATACCGAGCAGGCCACGCTGCTGAAGCAGCGGATCGAGGCCTCTGGCGTGGCGTTCATGGCCGAGTTCCCCCGTCGCCAGGCGCCGGCAACCTTGCGGCTCAAAGAGCTGATCGCCACGCGGCTGGGCAATCCGCGTTTGTTGTTCTGCCATCAGCGAGTGCCCACCGAAGCGCGGCACGACCAGCGAGCCGCCCCGTCGGCTCCCGTCTCGCGCACCCACGACCTGGTCGAGCTGGTCGACTGGTGCCGCTACGTCGCCGGAGCCGACCCAACCAGCGTGCTGGGCCTGACGCATATCAGCCCTTGCGCGCCCGAGCAAATCGACTATGAGATGATGAGCCTCGATTTCTCGGGTCCCAGCGGGCCGGGCACGCGCATCACGGCGCAAATCAGCTCGGGCCGGTACATGCCCTCCGATTGGCCCGAGGCCGTTGCCTTTCGACCGCCGGCCGCCTTGCAAGTGGCGTGCGAGAACGGCATCGCCTTTGTCGACCTGCCCAGCACGCTGATCTGGTTTGACAGTGCGGGGCGGCACATGGAATCGCTCGACAGTGAGCGGCCGGTCGGCGAACAGATGTTTTCGCAGTTCCACCGCGCCGTCACCAGCCTGGTGCGCAGCACCAGCGGCCTGGAAGACGCCTATCGGGCGATGCTGATCGTGCAAGCCGCTCACCGCAGCCATGCGGAGGGTCAGCGCATCGCGCTGTAGTCGCTACGCGTTGGTGGGGGCAAGCAGCCTGTTGAAAAATGCCGTCCTGGCATTTTTCAACCTCGCCAAGTGCGAAGCAAGGCTTCGCACGAAAGCGCAGAATAACGACTTAAGTCGCTATTCTGTCATCGCATCCATGCGATGTCGCAGCCCGTTGAATTCTTCAACAGGCTGCAAGCGGGTCTGCTTGTGCGGTCATTCCAGCTCTTCGAGCCAGACGCGAATTTCGTTCTCGTATTCGCTGGCCAGATCGCCCTTGATCAATTGGCGATGAAAGCTGGCGGCGCCTTCCTTCATCAGGTCGGCCGCTTCGGCGTTGGCAAAGCGGCGCATCGGATCGGGCGCCACCAACCCGCGACAGAAGTTCATCAGCAATTCGTTGCAGCCTACTTCGTTCGGCAGGATCTCGGGCAGGTTTTGCGGCAGCAAGCGCTTGGCTTCCAGCAAGTCGCGATACGAATTGAGCCCCGCGAAGACGGGTTGCCCGGCCAGCACTTCGATCAGCACGTAGCCGAGGCTGGCCAGGTCCGAGCGCGGCGAGCAATCGGCTCCTTCCAGCACTTCGGGCGCGGCGTAGGTGGGCGTACACGTGCGGCGGATGGGCGCGTTGGTCAGCTCGAATGCCGAACCGATGTCCACGATCTTCGCGTTGCCGGTGCGCTTGAGCATGATGTTCGAGGGCTTGACGTCGCCGTGGACGATGCCTTCTCGGTGCAGCGCCGCCAGCGCGGCCAGGCACTCGCGTACCACCGCGATGGCCACGCCGGGTTTGAGGCGCGGCTGCACCGGCCCCTGCGTCACGACCACGCTGTTGATTTGTTCCCAGCGGCGATTGCTCACGCGCTCGCGCGTTCGCTGGAGCATCTCGGCGGTGAGCAACTGGCTCAGATCGTAGCCGTCGACCCACTCCATCTCCATGATGCGGATGCGGCTGCGCTCGACGAAGTTGTGTACGTCCAGCAGGTTGTCTTGCTGGATCTGCGCCACAAGCGCGGCAATTTGCGCGATGCGTTCCATGGCTTCGTCGTAGCTGCGTGCATCGTCGTAGCGCGCCGGCGAGAAGATCTTCAGCGCCACCGGCAAGGTGAAGTTGTCGGTGCCGCGCCGCTGGCTCAAGTACACTACGCCCTGGCCGCCGGAACCCAGCCGGCGCGTGAGGTGCAGATGCTGGGTCCAGCTCAGCCGCTCACCGTCGATCAGACTGTCGTAGCGTTCGAGCAGCTCGTGCGGACAATGCGTCGCCGGCTCCTGCCCGTCAAACGCAAGCGTGGCAGCGCCTTGGTGGAACGTGGTCGTCGACATGCAAGACCGCCTTGGTTACATGCTGGTGGGAAATCTCCCGGTGGGACGCCGTCATCTTAGGCCGATCCGCGCGTGCTCGTCCAGAGCGGTGCCTGCCAGCAGCGAACAAACTCGGTTGGAAGAGCGTGTCTGTCGACCACCAGCAGCCGCGCCGGGACGACAAGCCAGGACCATTCGAATGGGTGCAGCGCGCGGTGAAATCGTCGCCGCGCCGCTTACCGGGTCGCGCCGATCGTGCGGGGCGGAAACCCCAATTGCTTGTCGACCAGGTTCAATAGCGGCTCACCCGCCTGATACCGCCGCAAGTTTTCGCAGAAGAAATCCGTCATCTGGTCGATGCGAAAGCGACTTTGCCCGCCGACGTGGGGCGTGATGATGACGTTGGGCATTTCCCACAAGCGACTCGTCGGTGGCAACGGTTCCTGCTCGGTCACGTCCAGAGCGGCCGCCGACAGGTGTCCCGATTCGAGCGCCGCGACCAATGCCGCCTCCACCACCAACGGCCCGCGCGCCACGTTGATCAGGATTGAACCGGGCTGCATGGCCGCCAAGGACGTCGCATCGATCATGCCGCGCGTGCGGTCCGTCAGCGGCGCGCACAGGAACACGATCTCCGCGGCGCGCAGCAGGTGGTGCAGCCGCTCGGCCGGCCACAACGCGTCGACGTAGTCGGGCTTGTCCAGCGGAAACGCGTCCGTCGCCAGGATGCGCGTCTTGAACGCGTGCAGCACTTCGGCCAGTCGGCGCCCCACGCCGCCAAACCCCACGATGCCTACCGTGCGCTGGTGCAAATCGCGCGTGGGCCGGCGGATGAACTCCTTGGCCTGCTGCGCGCGAAAGAACGTCGGCAAGCTGCGCGTCAGCGCCGTCACCAAGGCGATGGCGTGCTCTGTCACCTGGTCGGCCAGCACGCCGGAGGCGCTGGTCACGATGACGCCGGAGTCGATGACCGCCGGCACCAGGCAATGGTCGAGCCCTGCCGCCGAAGACTGAATCCACTGCAAGCGACCGCCGCGAACCACGGCATCCCAATCGACCGGCACTTTGGCATGGCCGCAGAAGACGTCTGCGTACAGAATCTCGCGTGCCACGTGCTCTTGTCCGGCGTCGTTTACCTCGGCCGTCGGCGCCGCGGCGGCGATCTGATCGTAGTGCCGCCGTTCGACTGGGTAACAAAGTACGATTCTCATGAAATTGCCAACCAAGGGAGACGCCGGACGCGGCGTGGCACTTGCGGCCTTGCCGCACTCGGACAGGACGCGTACGCAGCCATGGTAGGGTCTGGCCGCATCCTGCGAAACTTCAACCGGGCCGCATATCGGTTGACTTGCGACCGGCGTGGCAGGTTCGCGGCGGAAAACGGCCACCAGCCAGACGGGCACACTTCCCAGCAGTCGGTGTGGCATGCGCGCCGCTTCAGCACGAATCCCGCAGAGTTTCGTGCTGTCCCCAGCCGGGCGCGGGATCAGGAGAATTGTTCGTGGCACTGGCACTAGCCGGGCCGGGATGCCGGTGGTTAAAATAATGGCTTGGGAGCCGTCCCGCCGGTGTGCCCATCCTGCGCCGCGAGCGGCCCCTCGCGGACTACTTCCTCCCCCGTTCGTCCCACCCCGGAGGCGATGCCTGGTGCCCAGTCGGTATTCGATCAGCTTTGCCGCGGTGGTCATGCTGGTGTTGCTGCGTCTCAACATCGGCTGGCATTTCTTCGCCGAGGGGATGAAGCACTACGCCGACCCGCAATGGACGTCGGAGCCCACGTTGCGCGCCGCCACGGGCCCCTTGGCCTCGTGGTATCACGCCTATTTGCCCGGTTTTCACGGCCTGGAAGACTACCTGCACGGCGAATCCGACGAATCGCCCCAGCACGCGGTCCGCGGCTGGACCGACGCGATCATCAACGATTGGGACGCCGACCGGCAGAAGTTCGTCAACCACTACGGGCTGAACAAGCAGCAACAAGCCCGAGCAAACCAGGTCTTCGATGCGTATCAACAAAAGGTGCGTAGCTGGGCCGCGGTGAACCGCGACGCGCTGGAGACCCACGTTCACGAGTGGCGCCGGAACAAGCTGGCCGCGACCTCGCCGGCGGCCGGCGACGTGCCGTACCAGCGCGACCGGGTCAGCCAAAAGCAGTCGCTGCTGGCCGCTGAAGTGCGGGGCTACCGTGCCGAACTGGAAAAGCTCGAACAGGAGTACGACACCGCGTTGGCGGCGTTGCTGGACGCCGAAGAGCGCCAAGCGACTCCGATGTCCCGCCCGCACCCGTCGATCCGGCTCGTCGACGGCATGATGACCTGGTTCATCCTGGTGGTGGGTGCTTTGTTGTTGTTGGGATTGTTCACGCGCGTGGCCTGCGTGGCCGGCGCGCTGTTTTTACTGTCGGTGGTGATGATGCAGCCGTTCTGGGTTTCCGACGCGCTGCCAACCTACAACCAGTACGTCGAAATGGTCGCCTTGCTGGCGCTGGCGACCACGCCGGTCGGTCGCTGGGCGGGGTTGGACTATTTCCTTCACAAAGTTGTCGCCGGTAGGGCGACGAAAGGCCCCTCCGATGCAATTGACTCCTGAAGAACGGGAAGCCGGCCAACACAATTTTCACGAGGCCATCGGCTTCACGCGCCGCGATTTCCTCAAAACCGGCATCGCGGCCGGCGCCGTATCGGGGGCGGGGCTGGGCGCCATGTACTTCGGCTACGAAGCCAGCATCAAAAATCCCTTGCGCGTCGGCGTGATCGGCACCGGCGACGAGGGCAACGTGCTGATCGGCGCCATCACGCCCAGCTATCTGCAAGTCGTGGCCATCGCCGATATCCGACCCTACAACGTCCACCGCGCCTTCCACGGCGACCATTCCAGCGAGAATGCGCTGGCGGTCCGTTGCGGCCTGATGACCAAGTACGGCTGGAAGAGCGAGGACGAAGCGCGCAAGCACGTGAAGGTCTACGACCAGGATTATCACGACCTGTTGGCCGATCCCGACGTCGAGGCCGTGGTCATCGCGCTGCCGCTCCATCTGCACGCCCCCGTGGCCATCGAGGCCATGGCCGCCGGCAAGCACGTGCTGACCGAGAAGCTCATGGGCCACAGCGTCCACGAGTGCAAGGAGATGGGCCGCTTCGCCAGGCAATTCGACAAGCAACTGGCCACCGGCCATCAGCGGCACTACAGCATTCTTTACGACAACGCCGTGGACACGATTCGCCGCGGACTGGTCGGCGAGATTCACAGCATCCGCGCCCAGTGGCATCGCAGCAACCTGCCGGGGCGCGATAGCTGGTCGATGCCGCTGCCGGATGAAAAAATGGCCCAGCGCCTGGCCAAGCTCCGCAAAGAGCGCGACCTGGCCAAGGGCATCGCCATCGACGAGTTGAACAAAGACATCGCGCGGCTCACTTCGCTGCGCAAGGAAATCGAATCGGCACGCAGCGGCATGGTCGATCGGCTGGATCGCGAAATCGAGCAACTCGCGCTGCGGCACCTGGATCACGCGGTCAAAGCCGAAGACTACGGCTACCAGACGATCACGCTGGCCGACGGCAACAAGCGCACCGCCTTGGAAGAGCTGATTCGCTGGCGGTTGTGGAACCGCACGGGCGGCGGCCTGATGGCCGAGCTCGGCAGTCACCAGCTCGACGCCGCCGGCATCTTCATCAGCGGGCTGCGCCAGGACGGCGAGAAGGCGTTGCCGCTGTCGGTTTCGGCCGTGGGCATGCGTTCGCTCTTCCCGCTCGATCGCGATTGCGAGGACCACGTCTACTGCCTGTATGAGTTCCCCGGGCCGGAGTACGAAAGCGATCCGAACAAGAAGATCGGCGTGGTGTACACGTCGATCAACGGCAACGGCTTCGGCGGCTATGGCGAAGTGGTGATGGGCACCGACGGCACGCTGATTCTCGATCGCGAGCAGGAAGTGATGCTCTTCAGCAACCGGGCGCCCACCACGACCAAGGTTTCGGTGACCCAGGGCAAGGCCGGCCCCACGCTCGACACCACGCAAAGCGGCGGCGACGCCGCGGCGGTGGGCAAGAAGGCCGTCGAGGGGCCCGTCAGCCGCGGATACACCGAGGAGCTCGAGCATTGGGCCTGGTGCATTCGCAATCCCGATCCCAACAACCTGCCGCGTTGCCATCCCAAGGTGGCGCTGGGCGACGCCGTGATCGCGCTGACGACCAACATCGCCATGCGCGAGAACCGCCGCATCGACTTCCACAAGGAATGGTTCGACATCGACCGCGACGAGACGCCCGAAGGCGTCAAGCCCGATCTATCGCGCTACGGCGCAAGTAAAGCTTGATCCGCCCGCGCCAGTTGCTCTAATAGCGACTTTGACATCGGCCCGGTACCGGCGTGATCCGAGGCGCCGCCGTCCCTGCCGTTTCAAGTCCGAAGGAGCACGCGCGTGGAAAAATGGCCGCTGGGCGTTTTCGCCAGCATCGACGCCGGGTTGGGAGTCAAGCTCGAAGTGGCGCACGAACTGGGCGTGCCCACCGTTCACCTGCACGCGCCGCACGCTGCCACGCGCACGGCAGAGAACGCCCGCAAGTTTCTCGACAAGCTGGATAGCCTGGACATTCGCATCTCTTGCGTGTTCGGCGGCTTCGAGGGCGAAAGCTACGCCGACATTCCCACCGTCACGCGCAGCGTGGGCCTGGTGCCGCCGGAAACCCGCGCGGCGCGGACCCAGGAAATGAAAGAGATCGCCGACTTCGCGCGGCTGCTGAACGTCGACGTGGTGGCCTTGCACCTGGGGTATGTGCCGCACGACACGGCCGACCCGCTCTACGAACAGGTGTTGGCGGTCACCCGCGACTTGTGCGACCACTGCCGGAAGCAAGGGCAGTCGCTGCACCTGGAAACCGGCCAGGAATCGGCCGACGCGCTGGTGCAGTTCATCCAAGACGTTCAGCGCGACAATCTGTTCGTCAATTTCGATCCGGCGAACATGATCCTGTATGGATCGGGCGAACCGATCGAGGCGCTGGAAAAGGTCGGTCCCTGGGTGCGCAGCGTACACTGCAAGGACGGCAAGTGGGCCAAGCAACCGGGCCAGGAATGGGGCGTCGAAACGCCGCTGGGCGAAGGCGACGTCGGCATGGAACGCTATCTGCGCACGCTGGACAAGATCGGTTATCGCGGCCCACTCACCATCGAGCGCGAAATCCCCCAAGAGCCCCAGCGCCAGAAAGCCGAAATCGGCCGCGCACTGGCGCTGCTGCGCGAGTTGAAGGCCAAGATCGGCTAGTGCTCCGTCAAGGCCTGGTTTTCGGATAGTACCAACCGCTCGCGCAGATGGGAACTCTCCCGGCCGGTGTCGGCGGGCCAATCCACCAAACGAATCTCCATCGATGATCAAACCGTCCTACGCCGGCAAGCACGCGTTCGCCTTCGTGTTCGTGACGGTGCTGATCGATACGATTGGCTTTGGCATCATTCTGCCGGTGATGCCCAAGCTGTTGGTGGAGTTGACGGGCGAGACCATCAGCCAGGCATCGGTCGATGGCGGCTATCTGGCCTTCTCCTACGCGATCGCCCAGTTTGTCTTCGGTCCGGTGATCGGCAACCTGAGCGATCGCTACGGCCGTCGACCCGTGTTGCTGTTTTCACTGTTGGCCTTTGGCATCGACTATGCCGTGATGGGACTGGCGCCGACGTTGAGCTGGCTGTTTCTGGGGCGCGTGGTGGCCGGCATTGCCGGCGCGTCGTTCACGACGGCCAACGCCTACGTGGCCGACATCAGCCCGCCGGACAAGCGTGCCCAGAATTTCGGCATGATGGGTGCGGCCTTCGGCGTTGGCTTCATCCTGGGGCCTGCCATCGGCGGGTTGCTTGGCAGCTTCGGTCCGCGGGCGCCGTTCTTTGCCGCGTCCGCACTGGCGCTTGCCAACGTTGCGTACGGATACTTCTTCTTGCCCGAATCATTGGCTCCCGAATCGCGGCGGCCTTTCAACTGGCGACGCGCCAACACGCTGGGCACACTCTTGCAGATGCGGAAGTATCCGATCGTGCTGGGCATGGGCGGCGCTTTGTTTCTCTGGCAATTGGCGCACCAGTCGCTGCCCAACGTGTGGGCCTATTACACGAAACTGAAATTCGAGTGGTCCGAGAGTGCCATCGGCCTGTCGCTGGCGTTTGCCGGCGTGACCATGATCGTCGTGCAAGGCGGCCTGACGCGCGTCATCATTCCGCAGTTGGGCGAGAAACGGGCCGCGCTGTTGGGCATCGTGGTGGCGATCGTTGCCTACCTGGGATATGCCTTCGCGGCCAGCGGCTGGATGATGTACGTTGTGATGACGTTCGCCTCGTTGATGGGGCTGGCCTATCCTTCGATGAACGGACTGATGTCGCGGCAGATTCCAGCCAGTGCCCAGGGCGAATTGCAGGGCGGGGTGGCCAGCGTGTACAGCTTGACGGCGATTCTTGGCCCGCTGATCGCCACGCAACTGTTCGGCTACTTCGCATCGGCGGCGGCGCCGGTGTATTTTCCCGGCGCGCCGTTCGCCTGTTCGGCCGTGCTGACCGTGGCGTGCGCCATCTTGTTTCTGCGCGCCACGCGGCAGGTGTCGACCAAGGCCATCGAAGTGCCCGACGTCGACAGCGCGCCCGAACCGGCCGTGGAAGCGTGACGGCTCGTGACAGTTCAATCGCGCGGATCGGTATACCGCCTTGCGCGCCTGCCGATACGGGGCCGCAACAGCCATAGCACGGCCGCCAGGGGCAATATCGCCCACAGCAACTTAGGCCACCGCAGCACGATCAAAAGCACCACGCCCAGGCTGCCCAACAGCCACGGCGGCACGTCGCGCAATTGCGGCATCGCCAGCCACAATAGCGCCAGCACGGCGCCAATCCGCAAACAGGCCCCCGCCACGGCCGTGTCCTCGCGGCCATAGGTCGCCACGCCCACCACCAAGAGCACGATCGCGAAGACTCCCAGGGCATGCCGTTGCATGGTTTTCAGCGAGCACCGCCAGTGCGCAAGGCTAATTGGTTTTTTTCGGTGCGCTAAAGTCGATCGAGCGAGTCGAACCAGCGGACCAGTTGCGCCAACTCGTCCGACGTCAGGTACCGCCCTTGCTCGCCCACTTCGTGGACCGAGATCGGATACTTGAGCGCACGCAGCCGCTCGACGCCGGCCGTGACCGCACCGGTCAGCGGGCTCTTGGTGGCCAACGTCGTATAGATCGCCAGCCGGTTGATCGGATCGGGCTCCGGCGGCTGCAGCAAACGGGGCAGGGGGGCATCGACCGCTGCGATCGCTCGCACCACTTCCGCGTTCGACATGCCGAACAAGTAAGCCAGCGATCCGCCTCCTTCGTGTCCGTGTACGACGACGCGCGCCGGATCCACGCGATAGTTCCTGATCACCTCGTCGAGCATGCGGCGCACAATCCGCACGTCGGTCGGACGCCACGCGCCAGGATCGCTCGATTCCGGCGCCAGCAAAATAAAATCGTGCTCGTCGCAAAGCGGCTTCCACTGCTCGACCAACGCTTCGGGTTGGTAGCGACCCGGAGCGTGCAGCCACACGACGACCCCGTAGTCCACGCTCGGATGATAGTCGTCGGGCACGTAGGCCGTACACGCGTTGCCGAACTCGGGCACCTTGATCGGCGTCACGCCCAGCGGCGGGCGCTCGCCGTCGGCCGGCGGCAACGACTC
>JBGSYQ010000572.1:0-4975 GCA_041750795.1 Pirellulales bacterium
ATCTTCGCCACTGCGGCGCCGGCGGACGACAAGACCGCCGATCGCGATTCGCCCGTCCAGGAATTCATTCTGACGGATTCAGAAGGCCAGCCGTTCGACTCGCGCACGTTGCACGGCAAGGTGTGGGTCGGCAGTTTCTTCTTCACCAACTGCCCGGCCATCTGCTGGCGGCTGAACCAGGCACTGGCGGCTCTGCAGGAAACCAGTCCGACGAGCGAAGCCCACTTTGTCAGCATCACCTGCGATCCCGAGAACGACACGCCCGCGGCGCTGGCCACGTACGCCGCGCACTTCAAAGCCGATCCCAAGCGCTGGACGTTTCTGACCGGAGACATGGATCTGATTCGCACGATCGGCAACGAATCGTTCAAAGTGGCCGTGGAGACGAACACGCATTCCGACCGGGCGTTCGTGGTCGACCGCAACGGCAAAGTCCGCGGGCGGTTCCGGCTGACCGAGCCCGATCAGATCGAGATGCTGCGCAAGCTGTTGGAGGTGGTGGAGGCGGAACCGGCGGCCGCCGGCGCAGCGGCGCCCAGCGAACCAGCCGAACCGTCGGATGCCAAATCGCCAGAGCAAACTGAGCGGGCCGAAACGCCCGATGCCGAACTCTCCAACGCACGTCCTTAGGGACTCGAGCACTTCGTGGATTATGCCGTCGAAGTTCTGCCCGCGGTGAACGCCACGCTGAACGCGTTGGCTGGGCTGCTATTGGTCGTCGGCTGGGTGCTGATCAAGCAGGGCCGCGAGCGGGCCCACAAGTGGACCATGATCTCGGCGTTCGGCGTGTCGGTGGTGTTTCTGGCGTGCTACTTGACGTATCACTATGCGCTGAAGGCGCGGTACGACGTGGCCGGGGTGGCCTTTCAGGGCCCGGCGAACGTGCGCACGGCCTACCTGGTGATGCTGGCCAGCCACGTCATCCTGGCGGCCACGGTGCCTTTTTTGGCCGCCGGAACGATTTATCTGGGATTGCGCGACCACCGGCAACGGCATCGTCGGCTGGCGCGCTGGACGCTGCCGATATGGTTGTATGTCTCGGTCACCGGCGTCCTCGTGTATGCAATGCTGTACCACATCTATCCGTCCGCTCCGGGGAATCCTATAATCAACGAACCGGATCAGGCCGCCGCCAATGCGGTGCCTTAGGAAGGTTCCCTGTACCATGAGGTCGAGATGATCATGAACCGTATGCGAATCCTGCCGCCAGTTGTTGCTTTGGCATGCCTGGCATTGGTGCTGGGCACCGCGACGGTTGCTGAAGCGTGCCCAAGCTGCCAGCAGGCGTTGAACAGCGATGGCTCGCAGGGGGACTTGGCACGCGGCATCTACTACAGCGTGTTGTTCATGATGGCCACGCCCTTTGCCATCGTCGGCACGTTCGGCTTCATGGCCTATCGCGTGGTCAAGCGCGAGCAACGACGCCTGGCCGAAGAGGCCGAGCGCGGCAGGAGCGTCGACGAGTAGCCATCGATACGCTCCGTCGTTGCGATTCACGGCGATCCGTTTCAAAGCGGTCGCACTGCGTGCCGAAGTCGCGCCGGGCGGGAATCTCTCTAAGCAGTCTGTTGAAAAATGCCGTCGTGACGTTTTTCAACCTCGCCAAGTGCGAAGCAATGCTTCGCACGGCTCGCAAAATAACGACTTACGTCGTAATTTTGATATCGCATCCATGCGATGTCGCAGCCCGTCGAGTTTTTCAACGGGCTGTTAGCGCAGTTCACGTGGTTCGTCGGCGGGTCGATCCAGGATCGATGGTTCTTCCGGCGCCGGATCCCAGAAGTGATCGAAGCCCATCCACAGGCTGCGCGCGTAGCGGAAGAACCAGATAGGAAACAACAGCGCGAAGGCGGCCATAATCCAGGCCGCGGCTTCCGGCGAGACGACCTCCGTGAAAAACAGCGTGAAGTAGCCGACCGTGACCAGCAAGGCCGTCACGCCGTAGTTGACGTAGATCGATCCCAGAAAGTAGCCGGGCGCGCGTTCGTACTTCAGCTCGCACCAGGGGCACTCGGGATACATCGAGATCCAGTTCTTGAACAGCCAGCCCTCGCCGCATCGCGGGCAGCGCAGCCGCCAGGCGCGCCAGAGCATGGTGGGATAGCTGGTTCGCTTCGCGTCGTTCACTGGAGGCCTTTGGGCTTAGAACAGCCGCGATCGGACCAACGATTCGGTCGCAACGGCATGCTAGCTCGCGCGGTCGCCTGCTACTATGATAGGCCGTCAACCACGTTTCGAAAGCCTTGCGAGGATCGACGCTCGATGCATCAAATCGGCCGCGGACTTCAATTCCTGGGCCTGACGGTGCCCCCATTGAGCATCCTCATGCAACTTTCGGGCAGCATCAGCCTGGGCCAAATGCTGACCATGCTGGTGGCCTCGGTGTGCCTGTTCGGGATCGGGCGGATCGTGGAGGGCTATGCCCGTTAGCGGGTTGAGAGACGGCACTTACCGTCGCGAACTGGCACATCTCCGTTTCCCCGCTTCAGTTCGGCGAGTCAGCCGCCGCCCGCGGGCGGTTGTTTTCGTTCTTTCCGCGCATGCGGGCGGGTCCTATAATTGCCGGGGCGTCTAAATCTCGGCGGCGTCGAGGGTTAGCGGCAATTGTGGAACCGCCTGTCGCAAACGGCAAGGGCGAGACGTCGGGCCGCCACTCGCCGCTGGCCGCACGCGCAAAGGATTTGTTGTATGACTCAGCACTGCCGAGCGATCGCGGCAGCATGGACGTTGGTGCTGGGGTTGGCGGCATCGCCGCTTTGCGCGCAATTCGCATCGGCCCCGCTCGATCTGTCGGGCGCCATCGACCTGGACGAGGCCGACAGCACGGTCCGTTCGCATCTCGAACGCGTACAGGCGTTCGTTGCCGATGGGCAATGGGACGAGGCGGTCGAAACGCTGCGCCAAGTAATGGAGAGCCACGGCGCCAAGGTGATTCCCCTCACGCCGACGCGCTATGTCAACGTCACCGACTTTTGCCACGTGCAGATCGCAGCGCTGCCGGACGAAGCGCTGGCCCTCTATCGAGAGCGCGTCGACGACATGGCGCGGGATTGGTACGAGGAAGGACTGTCGCATCGCGACGCTGCGAGGTTGTCGGACGTGGTCGACCAGATGTTTTGCAGCTCCTGGGGCGACGACGCGCTGTGGAGCCTGGGCGAGATCGAGCTGGAACGCGGCAACTACGGCGCGGCGCGGCATGATTGGGAACGCTTGATCGAGATGGCGCCGGCACGCATCGCGGCCGAGCAGTTTCGCGCCGTGCGCAGCGACGCGGCCTTGCCCGGCGAAATGGCCGAACTGTTGGACAAGTGGTATCTGCCCGACGACTCGCAGTCGGCGGCCTGGTATGAACTGCGGGGCGAAGCGATATTGCCCGACGACGTGGCGCTTGTGCTCGTGAGCTTCTGGAAGAAGCAGCACCGGCCGCTCACGCGACTGGCGTATCCGGGCACGACGATCGCACGGGCCGACATTCGCGCGCGGCTAGTGTTGGTATCCATCTTGGAAGGCTCGCTGGCGCGCGCCAAAGGAGAGTTGCACGCTTTCGTCCAATTGCACCCGGACGCCACGGGGCGAATGGCGGGTCGCACGACCAACTATGCCGACGCCCTGGCGGCGCTGTTGGCCGCCGCCGAGAACTGGTCCCAACTCCAGCCGGCGGACGATTGGCCCACGTTTGCCGGCAGCGTGCGCCGCACACACGTCGCGCGGCGTAATCTCGACTTGGGCGCGTTGGCCTGGGATCCGATCGAGCTGGGAGATCCGCTATCGGCCGATTCATCGAACGCTCGTGCTTACAGCCTGCGACGCGTGGGCGAGGACTCCCATCGATTGCTGAGTTATCATCCGGTCGTGGCCGGCAACTTGCTGCTGGTGAACAATCAGCATCAAATCTTCGCGTTCGATTTGCACACCGGTCGCGCGGCCTGGCCCAGCGATGACGCCGCTCGCCCCGCCGGGGAGATTTACGCGGACAAAGGACCCTCGGGCTATGCGGGCCGCGGCAGTCGCGGCCTCGGCGTCCCGCGATTTTCGATGACCGTACACGATGGCAAGTTGTACGCGCGCATGGGCTCGGCCGTCACCAGCCGCCCACTTGAGTCGCTGGAGAGCCGCTCGGGCTATTTGCTGTGCCTGGATCTGGATGCGCAAGGGCGGGCCGTATGGAAGCCGGACGGACGCCTGCTGCCGGACGACGAGCGCTGGGCGTTCGAAGGCTCGCCGGTCGTCGCAGGCGAGAATCTCTATGTCGCCATGCGCAAAAGCGACGTTCGCCCGCAAGCCCACGTGGCCTGCTTCGACGTGGCCACCGGGCGCCGGCGCTGGCGCACCATGATCTGCGCGGCCGAAACGCGCGCCGGCGGGCAGTTTGACGAAACGTCGCACAACCTGCTCACGCTCGAACAGGGCGTGTTGTACTGCAATACGAACCTGGGGGCCGTGGCGGCGCTGTCGGCACGCGACGGGCGCCTGCAATGGGTGTCTACGTATCCGCGGGCACGCAGGGCCTCGCCCGATGGTCGCGACAAACGCACTGCACACTTCTATCGCGATTTGAACCCTTGTATCTACTACGGCGGCATGCTGCTGGTGGCTCCCGCCGATTGCGAGGCGATCTTCGCGCTCGACGCCGCCAGCGGCGAGACCGTCTGGCAAAGCCATCTGCCCGAGGACGTCGTACACCTGTTGGGCGTCGGCCAGGGCAACCTGCTAGCCAGCGGCGACTCGTTGTGGTGGATCGATGCGCGCCGCGGAAAAGTGCTCAAGCACTGGCCCGACACTACGCCGTTGGGCTACGGGCGCGGATTGCTGACCGGCGACCAGGTGGTGTGGCCGACGCGCGACGCGCTGTACGTCTTCGATCAGGCGGTGATCCCAGGGCGCGCGATCGAGCGCGATCCGATTCGGCTTTCCGAGGATCGCGGCGCCGGCGGCGGCAACCTGGTGGCGGCCGGCGACATGCTGCTGGTGGCCA
>JBGSYQ010000573.1:0-9142 GCA_041750795.1 Pirellulales bacterium
ATGCCGTCGTGACATTTTTCAACCTCGCCAAGTACGAAGCAAAGCTTCGCACGGCTCGCAAAATAACGACTTACGTCGCTATTTTGATATCGCATCCCTGCGATGTCGCAGCCGGTTGAATTCTTCAACAGGCTGCTAGCCCGAACGGGCAGTCGCAGTAGACGAAGCGCCGTACCCTTGAATCAAGAATGATTATTGATATACTTCGAGCGTGTTCATCGGCGCCGGCACGGGAGCCCTGACGAACAGGTCGGGGGGCGGATTGGTGGCCGTCGCGGCAGCGCGGCCGGCTTGGCGATTGGCCTGGTGCTGACCATGGATATCCTGGCTGGCGGCCCGTTGACCGGCGCCAGCATGAATCCGGCCCGCACGTTCGGACCGGCGTTGGCCACCGGTGACTTGAGTTATCTGTGGATGTACATCGTCGGTCCGGTGCTCGGTGGCGGCGCGGCGGGTCTGTTGTACGAGAAATACTTCGTGGCGAAGGACGAATCGTCGTCGAAGTGACGGGCCGATTCGTCCAGCGCCCTTTCTTCAACGAAGAGCTAACTCGCGCAAAAACGCAGGAGAACATCAACCATGACACGCACGATATACATGCTCGGGGGCGTGACGCCCTGGGTGGTGTTGCTGGCGGCAATGACCGGTTGCGCCCCGTCAGAAACCAAGAAGAGCGAAGCCGGCGACGAGCCCGCGGTAACGGCTGATGAGCCCGCGGCCAAGGCCGACGACGAGCAGATGCGAGGGGCCCCGATTCCGGCCGCCAAGACCGAGCCGGCAAAGGAAGAAATGAAGGACGAGCCGGACGACGAGGCGCCGCCCGCTCCGGATGAACCGGCGGAGTCGTCTGGGAACGATGAGTCCGCCAGCGGCAAGGTGATGCTCGGTTCCGACGAGTTGTTTGCCGGCATTCCCGGCGAAGGGGAGCTGACAGAAGAACAGATCCAAGCCTGGCTCGACGATCCCAAGAACCACGAGCCGCTCGACTTCGAACTGCCGTTGGGGCTTTCGGCCGGCGCGCTGCAAGTCAAAGGCGTCGACGAGAACCCGCTCACGCGAGCCAAGATCGAGTTGGGCCGCCAGCTTTATTTCGATCCGCGGATGTCGGCCGACATGTCGGTCAGTTGCGCCAGTTGCCACGATCCGGATGAGGGTTTCGCACGGCACACGCGGTTTGGCGTGGGCATTCGCAGTCAAGAGGGCGGGCGCAACTCGCCGGTCAGCTATAACCGCATTCTCAGCGATCTGCAATTCTGGGACGGCCGCGCCGAATCGCTGGAAGCCCAGGCCGTGGGACCGATCGCCAATCCCATCGAGATGGGCAACACTCACGAGGCGTGTGTCGAGTGTCTCAAGGGCATTCCCGGCTATCAGATGCAGTTCGATAGGATCTTCGGCGATTCGAATATTGAGGCCGTGGGTCAGGCGCTGGCTTCGTTCGAGCGCGCCATTGTCACCGGCCCGACGCCGTTCGACTATCACGAGCAATTCAAGCCGTTTCAGGATTTGGATCCCGAAGATCTGGAAGACAACGAGGAATTGAAAGCGAAGTACGAGCAGGCCAAGGCGGCGGTCGAAGCACACTCGATGTCGGAGGCGGCCATTCGCGGCCGCGAGTTGTTCTTCACCGACAAGGCCAACTGCTCGGCCTGCCACGTGGGCGCCAACCTGACCGACGAGAAGTACCACAATATCGGCGTCGGCATGGACGTCGAGAATCCGGACGTCGGCCGCGCCGAGATCAGCAAGGACGACAAGGACCACGGGGCATTCAAGACGCCGACCATTCGCAACGTGGCGTTGACGGCGCCCTACATGCACGATGGCAGTATGAAGACGCTGGCGGAAGTCGTGGAATGGTACGCCAAGGGCGGACATCCCAACCCCGCGTTGAGCGACAAGATCAAGAAGCTCGACCTCACCGATCAGGACAAAGCCGACCTGGTTGCTTTCATGGAGGCCTGCACGGGCGACTTCCCGAAGGTCAACCGCAGTCGGCTGCCCGAGTAGGCCGGCATGGCGCCCGACGACGAGCTGTATCAAGAGCGGATCCTCGATCACTACGAGGAACCGTTTCATCGTGGCCATTGTCCGCGGGCCACGCACGCGCACCAGTCCGAGAACCGGCTGTGCGGCGACGTGGTGCGGCTGGAACTGGCCATCCATGACGACGGCACGATTCGAGACGCCTGGTTCGAGGGCGAGGGCTGCTGCATCAGCCAGGCGGCAGCGTCGATGCTGGTGGAGCGCATCTGTGGGCGCTCGGTGGAAGAGGTCAAAGCGTTTTCGGCCCAGGACATGCTCGAGTTGTTCGGGGCGCGGCTGACGCCCAATCGCCAGAAGTGCTGCCTGCTGGCGTGGCAGACCGCGCAAGCCGCCCTGTATGCGCCGCTCGACTCCGTTGGCGGCAATCCCAAACCCAAGTAGAGGCCGCCATGAGCCAGGGCGCCGATACCGGCCTCGACGTTGCGCGGCTGCGTGCCGATTTTCCCATCCTGGCCATGCTGCTGCACCAGCGCGACGATCGGCCCGGCGTGGCGCTGGTGTATCTCGACAACGGCGCCTCGACCCAGCATCCGCGGCAGGTGATCGAAGCGATCAACGAGGCGTATGAGCACTACTATGCCAACGTACACCGCGGCATTCATTGGCTGAGCGAGCAAAGCACCGAACGTTACGAACAAGCGCGGCGCACGGTGCAAGGCTTCATCGGCGCCGCCGCCGAAGAGGAAGTCATTTTCACGCGCGGCACCACCGAGAGCGTCAACCTGGTGGCGCGCAGTTGGGGCGACGCCAACCTGCGGCCGGGCGACGAGATCCTGCTCACCGAAATGGAGCACCACTCGAACATCGTTCCCTGGCAGCAAGCCGCCGCGCGAACCGGGGCCGTCATCCGCTGGCTGCCGATCAGCGACGAAGGGCGGCTGGCGATTGAGCGGCTTGATGAGTTCCTGTCTCCGCGCACGAAGCTGGTGGCCGTGACCGCGGTTTCCAACGTGTTGGGCACGATCAATCCGCTGGAAACCATCGCGACCGCGGCGCATGGGGCCGGCGCGCTGGTGCTGGTCGATGCCGCGCAGAGCGTGCCGCACCAGAAGAGCGACGTGGCGGCGCTGGGTGTGGATTTTCTGGCGTTCAGCGGGCACAAAATGCTGGGGCCCAGCGGCGTGGGCGTCTTGTACGGACGCCGCGAGCTGTTGGAAGCGATGCCGCCGTTTCAAGGCGGCGGAAACATGATCCACCGCGTCACGACCGAAGGGTTCGAGCCGGCCGAACTGCCCGCTCGCTTCGAAGCGGGCACGCCGCCCATCGTGCCGGCCATTGGACTGGGCGCGGCCATCGACTATCTGACCGCGGTGGGGATCGGCGCGATCCATGCACACGAGCAGACGCTGGTTGCGCGGGCCCACGAAGTACTGTCGTCCATCTCGGGCGTGCGATTGCTCGGGCCGGGACCGCGGCACACCGGCGGCATCGTGAGCTTCACGCTCGAGCGGGTGCACGCCCACGACGTGGCGCAAGTCTTGGATCGCTACGGCGTTGCCGTGCGCGCCGGCCACCACTGCGCCATGCCGCTGCACAAGCGGCTGGGCATCACCGCCACCACGCGGGCGAGTTTCTACCTCTACAACACGCTCGCAGAAGTCGACGCCCTGGGCCGTGCGGTGGAAGAGACGAAGCGCGTGTTTCGGCGGAAGTGAGTGATGTGTCTCTAGTCACACAGCAGGGTTTGCTTGACATCGTATCTCGTTCCGTTATCTTCGGGATTCGCCCCTTCGGACGATATTCATTCTTTCTGGCGAGCACGCTACTGCCGACGATCGATCAACTTGTCCCGAAGTTTTCGCGATAAGTGCGTCGCGCTTGGCTCCATTTCGCGTGACGCTTCGTCGGCTCGCCGTTTCTCCAGTCCTGATTTCTCTACATCACCCCAGGCTCATCATGCACTATCGCAATTCGTTGCTTCTGCTCGTTGTTGTGACCATCGTTCTCGTGCCGGCCGTGTCGGCCGCCGTGACAATGGAGTTGACTCCGATTGGCGACGTGGGCAATGCGCCCGATCAGGACTATGGATTCGGCGCTCTGGGAAGCGTGCCGTACGCGTACAGCGTAGGTACGTACGAAGTGACGAACGCGCAGTACGCGGAGTTCTTGAATGCCAAAGCGGCCAGCGACCCTCTGGGTCTATTCAACGAGGAAATGGGCACGCAGAACCGTGGCGGCGTTTCGCGGAGCGGCAGCGACGGCGGCTATACGTACGCGGTCCGCGAGAACATGGGCAACAAGCCGGTGAACTACGTGAGCTGGTTTGATGCGCTTCGATTCGTTAACTGGCTGGAAAACGGCCAGGCTAACGGCGACACAGAAACGGGCACGTACACGCTGGAGGGGGGCACGCCGATTCCATCCAATGCCGAGTCCATCGTGCGAACGGGAGGCGCTAAGTGGGTTTTGCCAACCGAGACCGAATGGTACAAAGCCGCCTACTACGATCCCCGTAGCGAAGCAGCCGGCGGACCAGCCGGGGACGATAACTATTGGCTGTACTCGACGGCCAGCGATATCGATCCCACCGTCGCCACGGTTAGCAGTACCGGAGACATCACGAACCCCGGCGCGAACGTCGTGAACTACTTAAACGGCGGATCATGGAATGGCGTGTCGGGCAATGTCACGACCGTCGGTGGCGCTTCCGCCCTGAGCACCAGCTACTACGGCACGTACGATCAGACCGGCAATGTCTTTGAATGGACCGAAACGCATTCCGCCGCGGGCACGAATCGAATTATTCGCGGAGGCGCCTATAGCGCTTCGCCGTCGATCATGGGCGCTTCGTATCACGTCGATCATGGACCGCAGTTCGAGGTCGACAGCGTCGGCTTTCGCGTGGCCGCGGTTCCCGAGCCCGGCACGCTCTTGTTGGCCGCCGTGGGCGCTCTTTGCCTGGTTGGCTGCGGGATTCGTGGTCGGCGGTACGCGGACTAAATAACGCGATGGCCTACCGTTGCCAGCTTAGCCACGTCTCCAATAGTCGGCGCACCGGAGGGATGCGTCGCCGATGTTCGACGTCGCGCGCGATGTGCGCAAACGCTTCCGAAAACGTCGGAGCGGCGTGTACCGTGCGGCCCAGCGTGGCCAGCGATTGTTTTTGTTGTACGATCATCGTCAGCTCGCCGATCATGACGCCGGCGTACGGAGCGACGATCGTGCCCCCGATCACTTCTCGCTGGCCGCGCAGCGTGTGAATCGCCACGAAGCCCTCGGTGCGCCCGTCAACCACCGCGCGATCCACTTCGGTCATCTCGACGCGATAGGTGTCGATGGCGATGCCGCGCTGGGCGGCCTCGGCCGCGGTCAATCCCGCGTGGGCCACTTCGGGATCGGTGAACGTGGTACGCGGGATGACCAAGCGGCTGTAGCGCCGGCGGCCGAGGAACAGCGCGTTGCGAATTGCAATCCGGGCCATGGCGTCGTCGGTCTGGCCGTGGCATTGCATGTGGCAAACTTCGCCGGCGGCATAGATGCGCGGATGGGTCGTCTGCAAGTAGTTGTTGACCGACACGCCGTGGCCAGCGGATTCGACGCCGACGGCGGCCAGCTCGAGCGACTCGATGTTCGGTCGCCGGCCGGCGGCCACCAGGATCTCGTCGCCGATCAACTCCTGGCGCTGGTCGCCGCGTCCGATCAATAGCGACTTGGCCGAGTCCAGTCGTTGCGCCTGCATCACGCTCCAGCCCAGGTGCAGGTGGATGCCCTCGCGGGCAAATTGCGAGGCGATCAGATGCTGCACGCCTTCATCCTCCTTGGGCAGCAGTCGCTGCTGATTGTCAATCAAGTGGACATCGCTGCCCAGCCGGCGAAAGGCTTGAGCCAGTTCGCAGCCGATGGAACCGGCACCGATGATGAACAGCCGCCGCGGCAACTCGTTGAGCGAGAAGACGGTTTCGTTCGTCAGGTAGCCGGTATCCGGCAAGCCCGCGATGCGCGGCTCGATGGGGCGCGTGCCGGTGCAAATCACGGCGCGGCGAAATTCCAGCGTCTGGCCGGCGACGTCCAGTGTCTTGCCGGTGGTGAAGCGGGCATCGCCGAAATAGACGTCAATGCCCAGCGAGCGCAGCCGCTCCGGCGAGTCGCGGTGGCTGATCTGGGCACGCAGGTTGCGCACGCGTTCCATCACGGCGGCGAAATCCCAATCGCCGGCGATGGAACCGGCGAAGCCCAGCGCCGCGGCCTGGGTTAGTTCGAAGGCGGCGCGGCTGGAGCGCAACAATGCGAGTTTGCCAGGAATGCAACCGGCGTGGATGCCATCGGCAGGCGGCCGATGCGTCTCGACCAGCGCGACCTTGGCGCCCAACGCGGCGGCGCCGGTGGCGCAAACCAAGCCCGCAGTCCCGCCGCCGATCGCCACCAGGTGATAGCGGCCGGTGGGCGTCGGGTTGGTCCAATCGGGCGGACGATTCTGTGCATCGATCGCGCCGTCGTGCGCTTCGCAAGGCAAAAGTTTCACCGGGCGTGCCTCCCGAACGTGCGCGTTAAGAAACCACGTCTGCGCTCCGCCCCAGCACGTATCAGGATAGCAGGAAATCGGGAGTTTGGGGAATGGTCGCAGCGCTGGTGGCGCCGGAACCATGCATTTGCGCGCCGTCGCCAGGAATCCGTCGCTTCGTATCAGGGTGACGCAATGGATGATTTCCTCTTGCCTGTCGAGTTTCGCGCTGCCTGGGTGTATCGGCGGTTGGGAATCTACCTATCCGCGGGCGCATTGCTGTTCGCCGGGGCGTTGGTTGCGATTGAGCGAATTCAGCGCGACTTCGGACAACTGCCAAATCAGGGGCCAGGACCAGAGTACGTGGCCGCCACCGTGGCTGCATGCTCCGTATTCGGCCTGGTGCCGTTTTATTGGAAGCTTCGTGTTGACCAACACGGCATATCTCGCCGTCGCTGGTCTGGCTGGGACCATTGGTCGTGGGAGGAATTTGCGAGCGGACGATTCCAGCTCGGTAACCGCGGGCTTACGTTCAGGGATACGCGCGCATTGTGGTTTCGCACGCGTCGACTCGACTTGGGCTGGCTTGACCAACACGACAGAGAACAAGTGTGGCGATGGATCGAACTGGTATGGATTCCGTCACCGACTGTGACGCCCGATGAAATCTCGCTCAATTTGTTCGGTACTGACGTGCGTTGCACGTCCAGGGGGATGACCGTAGTCAGGGGCCGCCTGTCTACCGACTATTCTTGGGACGACGTCGAGTCCCTGAGGATCATCCGAAATCATCACCGAAACGATGATTTCCGCTGGCTGATATTAGAGGTGTCGGATTGGGAAATGAGACTCCGCTGCCACCAAGGCAGCCAGCGTTGGCGGGGCCCGGATGCGGAAACGATCGCTCGTTTCCTCACCAGACATGTATCCGACGATCGTATGCTAATTTGCGCGACGCTCGATCCACCTCGTACGGCGCAGGAGGCGGATCTCCGAGTGGATGAAGCTTGGAAAAAGATGAACCTGACCAGGAAATCCTGCACGTTCGTCTATGTTGTAGTTGTCGGGTTATGTGAATGGTATTCAGTTACGCGGGAGCCGGTTGTACTGGGTTTCATGTTACTTGTGTTGCAACCAGCGTTGCTCATCTACGTGGAACATCGATCGGCGGCAAAGGACTACGACAAAAATGTACAGTGGCAGCAAGAACTGCTGGAGCAACTCGACAACTCCACCGACTTTGTTGAGGAAAAAGACGACATTGCAGCGAGTAGCGTTGCTTGATCTACGCCAGCAATTCCTTCACCACCGTCCCGTGTACGTCCGTCAGCCGAAAATCTCTGCCGGCGTAGCGGTAGGTTAGCTTGGTGTGGTCGAAGCCGAGCAGATGCAATAGCGTGGCGTGCAGGTCGTGGGCGGTGACGGGGTTTTCGACCGCGGCAAAGCCGAATTCGTCGGTGGCGCCGTGGGCGTAGCCGCCGCGCGTGCCGCCGCCGGCCAGCCACATGGAGTATCCGTAGTGATTGTGGTCGCGGCCGTTGAGCTCGGGATACTCGGCCACCGGCGTGCGGCCGAACTCGCCGCCCCACATCACCAGCGTTTCGTCGAGCAGGCTGCGCGCCTTCAGATCGGCCAGGAAGGCCGCGATGGGGCCGTCCCACGCTTCGGCCAGCGAGCGGTGCTGCTTTTCCAGGTCGTTGTGGTTGTCCCATGGCTGACCGGCGCCGCTCCACACCTGCACCATGCGCACGCCGCGTTCCAGCAGCCGGCGCGTGATGAGCAATTGCCGGCCGTTCTGCGTGTCGCCGTAGGCGTCGCGGACGTGCTGCGGTTCGCGCGCAATGTCGAACGCGTCGGCCGCTTCGCTCTGCATGCGATAAGCCAGCTCAAACGAGGCAATGCGCGATTCGAGCGCGGCGTCGGCCGGCCGGTCGGCCAGGTGACGCTCGTTGAGCCGCTGCACGAAGTCGAGCTGGCGCCGCTGCGCCTCCAGCGGCGTGGTGGCGTTGCGAATGTTCTCGACCAGCTTGTCGAGCTCGGTGTGCTTAGTGTCGATGTACGTTCCCTGGTAGGCGCCCGGCAGAAAAGCGGAGCGCCAGTTTTGCGTGGCCACGATCGGATAGCCGCCGGGACACATGGCAATGAAGCCCGGCAGATTCTGATTCTCGGAGCCCAGGCCGTACGTGATCCACGAGCCAAAGCTGGGGCGCGGCAGCCGCCCATCGCCGCAATTCATCAACAGCAGCGAGGGTTCGTGATTGGGCACTTCGGCCACCATTGAGCGAATGACGCACAGGTCGTCGGCGTGCTGGGCCGTTTTGGCGAACAACTCGCTGACCTCCAAGCCGCTTTCGCCATACCTGGCGAACTTGAACGGCGACCGCATGGCGGCGCCGGTCTTGCGCTCGGTGCGCAGATTCGTCGCAGGCAGTGGCTGGCCGTGAAGCTTGTCCAGCAGTGGCTTGGGATCGAACGTGTCGACCTGCGACGGCCCGCCGTTCATGAACAAGTGCACCACGCGCTGGGCCTTGGCCGGATAGTGCGGCGCCTTGGGCGCCAAGGCCGAGGTCGCCCCGGGCGCCAGGTTTGCGGCCGACGCATTCGACGACAGGTAGCCCTCGCCCGCCATGAGGCTCGCCAGGCCGAGCATGCCGA
>JBGSYQ010000574.1:0-2980 GCA_041750795.1 Pirellulales bacterium
GATCGCAGCGCGCGGCGAAACGCCCGACCGGCTCGACTTGGCCCACTGGCTGGTCGATCCCGGTCATCCGCTGGTGCCGCGGGTGACGGCAAATCACCTGTGGGCGAATCTGTTCGGCCAAGGCATCGTGAAGACGGTGGGCGATTTTGGCGTGCGCGGCGAGCGGCCCACGCATCCCGAGTTGCTCGACTGGCTGGCCGGCGAACTGATCGCGCGCGGCTGGAGTCGCAAAGAGATGATCCGCCAGATCGTCGCAAGCGCCACCTATCGCCAATCGTCGGCGACGCGACCCGACCTGGTGGACGTCGACCCGACCAACGGCCTGCTGCACCGGCAGAATCGCTTCCGCGTAGAGGGCGAGATCGTGCGCGATTTGTCGCTGTCCGTCAGCGGACTGTTGTCGCCAAAGCTGGGCGGCCCCAGCGTCTTTCCCCCGCTGCCGGCCGGCATCGCCGAACTGAGCTATGCCAACAACTTCAAATGGAAAACGAGCGAGGGCGAGGATCGCTATCGACGCGGCTTGTACACCTATTTCAAACGAACCGCGCCGCACCCCAGCCTGACCACGTTCGATTGCCCGGACTCGAACACGACCTGCCTCGAGCGGCAGGTCTCCAACACGCCGCTGCAAGCGCTCACCACGCTCAACAACGAAGTCTATGCGGAAGCGGCCCAGGCGCTGGCGCGACGATTGATCGTCGAAGGTGGATCGACCGACGCCCAGCGGTTGACGCAAGGTTTGCGATGGTGCGTCGCCCGTCCGCCCACGAGCGAGGAGCTGGCGCCGTTTGCCGAGCTGTTGTCGAGCGGGCGGCAGTGGTTCGCCGAGCATCCGGACGAGGCCAAGACCGCCGCCGGCGCGCAATTGCCCGAGGGAGTGGCGCCGAGCGAAGCGGCCGCCTGGGTGGCCACCTCACGCATCATGTTGAATCTCGACGAGTTTCTGACGCGCGAATAGGACCGATGGCCATGGAACACGAACTTGCGAAGCTGGCCGGACAAACGCGCCGCGAGTTTTTTACCAGCGCCGCCAGCGGCCTGGGATCGATCGCGTTGGCCGCAGCACTGGCGGATGATGCATCGGCCACCAGCAGCGCGGGCGCGCCGATCGATCCGCTGCTGCCCAAGGCACCGCACTTCGCGCCGCGCGCCAAATCGTGCATCTTCATCTTCATGGCCGGCGCGCCCAGCCAGCTCGACCTGTTCGACCCAAAGCCGAGGCTCAACGAATTGCACGGGCAGAAGATGCCCGAGTCGATGACCAAGAACGTGCGGTTTGCCTTTTTGCAGAAGGACACCGCCACGCTGCTGGGCAGCAAGCGCATTTTCAAGAAGCACGGACAGTGCGGCATGGAGCTGTCGGACTTGTTGCCGCACATCGGATCCGTGGCCGACGACGTGCTGCTGGTGCGCAGCATGCACTCGGACCAGTTCAACCACCATCCGGGCCAGTTGCTCATGCAGTGCGGACGAGCCACGTTCGGCTTGCCCACGATGGGATCTTGGCTCACCTATGGCCTGGGCAGCGAGACGCGCAATCTGCCCGGCTATATCGTGCTGACCGCGGGTCGCGGTTCCAGCGGCGGCGCCACGTTGTGGCAGAGCGGCTTTTTGCCGTCCGTCTATTCCGGTGTGCTGTTTCGCAACACGGGCGAGCCGGTGCTGAACCTGGAGACGCCTGCCGGGCTGTCCGCCGGCTTGCAGCGCAAGGGTCTCGACGCGCTGGCGCAGGTGAATCGCCAGCGGTTCGAGCAAATGCACGATCCGGAAATCGCCAGCCGCATCGCCAGCTATGAATTGGCGTTCCGCATGCAGTCGGCGGCGCCGGAGCTGATCGACCTTGCGAGCGAGACGCAGGCCACCAAGGACATGTACGGCATCGACCGCAAGGAACCCGACGTGACGGCAAGTCGCAGCGGCGGGCCGGGACAGTTCCGCTCGTTCGCCAGCAACTGCCTGCTCGCGCGGCGGATGGTCGAGCGCGGCGTGCGATTCGTGAACGTCATTCACGCCTCGTGGGATCATCACTCGAATCTCGACGTCGAACTGCCCTTCAACGCCGAAATGGCCGACCAGCCGGTCGCCGCGCTCATCAAGGATCTCAAGCAACGCGGCCTGTTGGACGAGACGCTGGTGGTGTGGGGCAGCGAATTCGGCCGCACGCCGTTGGGCGAAAATCGCAACGGCGGTCCGGTAAGCGGGCGGGACCATCACCCGTTCGGCTTCAGCATGTTCATGGCCGGCGGCGGCATCCGCGGCGGCCAGGTCTATGGCGAAACCGACGAGATCGGCTGGGCTCCCGTAAAAGATCCGGTACACGTCAACGACATGCAGGCCACGCTGTTGCACCTGTTCGGCATCGACCACCTCAAGCTAACCCACCGCTTCCAAGGCCGCGACTTCCGCCTGACCGACGTGGGCGGGAAGGTGATGGATGCGTGGCTGGCGTGATTGGGGGGAGCACGCGTGGACGGGCTAGTTTCCGTCCGAATGCTTCGCCAGCGGCCGGGCGATGCGGTAGTAGGCGCGGTCTTCTGCCAGCTTGATCAGCGTGCGGCCGCGCTCATCGCAATAGCGCGTATCGGCGCCGGCGGCGAACAACAGCTTCAGGCCGTCGATCGATTGGCCCATGGTCGCGTGATAGACGGGCGTGCAGTCGTTGGCGTCCCGCGTGCTCGGGTCGGCTCCACGCGCCAGCAACAGTCGAATGATCTTCGGCCAGGCAGTCCGCGCCGCGCACATCAACAGCGTCTCGCCCTGTTGATTGCGGCAGTCCACCTTGCCGCCATCGGCTAGATAGGCTTCCACCTGGCCGAGCTGCCCCCGCTCCACCACTTGAAAGATTGGCAGCTCTTCGACGTACCGGAATGACTCGTCGCCCGGTGTCAGAAGACCAAGGAACTCGGTAAAGCTGTCGGCCACCAGGTAGGTATTGTCATCCGCTCCCTCGTCCACGCTGTCCCAGAGGTAGATCTTGCCG
>JBGSYQ010000575.1:0-19614 GCA_041750795.1 Pirellulales bacterium
AAGCCGTAGTGAATCAGCACGATGCCGTGGCCCGGCGCCGTCTCGCCGGCGATCGTCAATCGCGGCTTGCGCACGGCCAAACCGCGCTCAAGCGCGATCGTGCCGCCCACGTCGAATACGATGGTTCGCGGCCCGTCCATCGACTCCAATCCCTGGCGCAACGAGCCTTCGCCGGCATCGGCCAGCGTGGTGACGTGATAGACGTCGCCCCCTCGACCGCCGGCGGTGAATCGTCCCTCCCCTTCGGCGCCCGGAAAGGCGGGCACCTCGGCCGCGCGCGCACTGCCGGCCAGCGCGATCAGCATGCCAACGATCATCGTGCGTATTGGTGAATATTTCATGCCGCCCATTTTGGCCTGGGGAAGGGCGACTGTAAACTGTGCGATACGACTCGCGCGCAAACGCCCGCAAACACTCCACCCACTCGAGCACCGATGTCTGCCAGCGAACAAAACCTCGCCATTGCCCGGCAATACTTGCGAGCACTCGAGCAATTCACTGCCGGCGACGAGCTGGCACGTTACTTCACGCTCGACGTCGTGCAACAGGAGTTCCCTAATCGCCTCATGAACGACGGCGTGGTCCGCGACATGAGCGAGCTGTTGGCCGGCGCCGAGCGCGGCAAGCAACTGCTGGCGCGGCAAACGTTCGAAGTGCGAAACGCGGTGGCCGACGGCAATCACGTGGCGCTTGAGATCCTGTGGATCGGCGTGCTTGCCATTCCCGTGGCGGGCCTCACTCCCGGCGCCGAAATGCGTGCCCACATCGCCACGTTCCTCGAGTTCGAAGGCGGAAAAATCAAGGCCCAGCGCAATTACGATTGCTACGTTCCCTGGTAGCCGCCGGCAGGATCGCGGTTCCCCGCCAAACACGCAGACCACACCCGTTCGCATTGCCGGAGCCGAGCGGGTATCATCGAGCGACAGCCCCCCGAATTCTCGTGCCCTCGCAGACCGATGAGATTTGGAACCATGCAATTTCTCTTCGACCGGACCATCGCTTTTGACAAGCTGCTGAAGTTGGCCGGCCTGCTGGCCGTGGTTTTCGCCGCGCCGCTTTGGTCGCAGGCGGCCGAGCCGTTGCGGATCAACCAGGTGCAAACCATCGGCACGCACAACAGCTATCACGTGCGCGACGTTGCCAACGCCAAGCGCAACGTCGAGGAATGGAACTACAATCATCCGCCGCTCGACGTGCAGCTCGATCGCGGCGTGCGCTCGTTCGAGCTCGACCTGCACTACAAGAGCGGCGAGTTCGAAGTGTTTCACGTGCCGCTGCTGGACGAGGGCACCACCTGCCGCAAGCTGGCCGACGGGTTGGCCACCGTGCGCCGCTGGTCCGAGGCCCATCCGCGCCACGTGCCCATCTCGTTCCTGTTCGAGCTCAAGAAGGAAGGCCCCGGACTCGACAAGCGCATCAAGCACATCGACGCCGAGGGCTTCGACCGGCTCGACGCCGCGCTCCGCTCGGGCTTTGCCGCAGGCCAGATCATCACGCCCGACAGCGTCCGCGGCGAGCATGCCACCCTGCGCGAAGCCATCACCAGCAACGGCTGGCCCACGCTCGACGAGAGCCGCGGCAAGGTGCTGTTCATCCTGCACGACAACGGGGCCAAGCGCGAGTTATACACCGAGGGCCATCCCTCGCTGCGCGGCCGCATGATGTTCGTGCGCAGCGACGAAACTCGCGACGACGGCGCCACGCTGGTGCTCGACAATCCGCGCAATCCGGACATTCCGCGGTTAGTCCGGGCCGGCTATTTCATCCGCACGCGGGCCGACGCCAACCTGAAGATTCCCGGTTCCGGCCAACCGGCGCGTCGCGACGCGGCCTTCGCCAGCGGCGCCCATATCCTCAGCACCGATTTCCCCAGCGGCCAGCCCGACGCCGAAACCGGCTACGTCGTCGAATTCGCCGAGCAAGCCCCGGCGCGCGTGAACCCGGTCAATGGTCCGCAGGGCGATGCGGCAGACACGATCGCGGAGTGACCGAGGACTCGCGACTCGGCCGGCCCGAGCCATGATGCGTTGCCGTCGTCACCACGATGAGACTTGAATCACGAATTTCCCAACTGCGACAGCACTTCGGCGGATTTAATCCCGGCGCCGATGTGCGCGCCTTGAAGCATTTGCAGTCGGCATTCGGCAAACTTCCCGCAGAAGTATTGAACCTCTATCGAAATCACGACGGCCAAGACCAGCGACCGCTGCAGGGCGACGTGTGGCTTGGGTCTCGGTTGATGAGCATCGAGGAGGTGATTGCTACCAATGAGCAATGCTCCTGGTTCGTAGAAGGGACGCCGCGTCTGGGCGACCTGGCACTGCTCTGGACGGATGACAGCTCCAACTACCTTGGCGTCTACACAACAGGTCACCTCGCCGGATGGCTGACCATGTTGGATCACGAGGAACCGATCCTGGTGCCGGCGTATCGCTCAGTTAGCGGGTTTTATGACTGTCTATTGCGTTCGTTGCCTGGAGTCGCTGGAGAGGAAGAACAGGCAGTTGACCTGCCAACCGTCCCGCGCGAGATACCGCAAATTTCCAATGATCCAAGGCACCTCGCAAGCGATCGGCAACTCGTTGCGGCGTTTCGTGAGCTCCACCGATACGAGCTGGACGCTGATTTGCGACGCCTCTACGCGATGTGCGCGATTGGCCTGACGCCGATTGAGGATACGAACTCCGTCGTAGCTTTCTTTGCCGATCAGGACATGTGGATTTGCGAATCGGCCGTCACCCTGCTTGAGGTGCGGCGATTTCACAGTGCGATCGACGAATTGGAACGGCTCGCCCAGGAGGGAACGATGAATGCCGCATCGGCGGCGATGAGGCTGTTGGTACGGATGAGAACGAATCCGTCGAGGCAGGCACTGGCGCGACTCAACGGCAGTCTTACCGGTCAAAAACTGGCTACGCTGTGTCAATGGCTGGAACTAGGATCCCGGCTCCAACCGCCACGTTGGCCGTAGCGCGCTGCAATCTGCGACATGTCAGCCCGCGGACAATCACTCCGGAGAAGCTATAGATGCGGCGTGACGGCGATGATGGTGATCGCGCCCTTGCTGGGGCCGTAGCACCAGAAAACGCGATACGCGCCGGGCGTCGCGAGCAACGGCCCGAAAGGCGAGAAGAGTTGTGAACTTGCTCGTCGGCGGAATCTGCGAAATCCGTGGATGGCCTTCAGCCGGCCGTCTTGGTCGCAATGGTGGGCGGTGTGGGCGACATTGGAACTTGCTCGTTCACCGCTCACCCCACCCCGATCGCCACGCTCACACCCAGCAGCGCCGCCACGGTCAGCGATACCGCGGCCAGCCACCACTGTCGCGCGGCCAGCCAGCCAACCGCCAGCACGATCACGCGTACTACCGGCGTGAACATCAAGACGATCAGGCCGACGTCGACCAGTGCTCGCCCTTCGCCGGCCAACGCCCGCGCGAACAGCCGCGGCCAATCGGTCACGGGTTCTTGCTCGACCGGTTGCTGCCCGAGCGCCAGGAACAGCCCCAGCAGCATGAGCGTCGCGCTGGCCAACACACCGGAGAGCAAGCAGCGATGCACGGCGCGTCCCAGGCGTGCTTCGAGCAGTTCGTCGTGTGGCATTGGTTTAACCCTCCCCGGCGAACGTGCGCACGAGCATCTGCACGGCCACGCCCAGCAGCAGCACGGCGAACAACCGGCGGAGAAACGCTCCGCCCACATAGCGATTGAGCGAGTATCCGGCGGCCGAGCCGGCCAGCACGCCCAGCACCACCGACGCGGTCAGCGCCGGCCGCACTTCGCCGCGACCGAAATACAGGAAGGCGCTGGCGGTGGCCGTCACGCCGATCATGAAATTCGAGGTGGCGGCGGCGGCCTTCATCGGCACATTGCAAACCAGGTGCAAGGCCGGCACTTTGAATACGCCGCCGCCGATTCCCAGCAGCCCCGAGAGGTTGCCCGCCACCAGCGCGATCAGCATGCCGGCCCATAGCCGCCGCGGCTGATAGACCACGTCCGTCCTTCGCGCCGGATCGTGATAGCGTCCGCTCAGTCGGCTGGCGACGCTCGGCCACTTGCTGTTCGATGACTCGGCTGCCGGCGCGGTGTCGAGCGCGGTTGAGCGGGGCGGCCGGCGCCGCCACATCATCATGGCCATGGGCAACAGCGTCGCGGCAAACAGTCCTTCCAGTGCCGCCGGCGATATGTAGGCCGCCGTCAACCCGCCGGCAATCGCTCCCAGCGAAGTGGCGATTTCGAGCGTCATGCCCAGCGGCATATTGGCCACGCCGTGCTCCACGTTGGCGCTGGCCACGGCGCTTGAAGTGGCGATCACCGACACAATGCTGGTGGCCACGGCGTAGTGCATCGGCACGTCGAAACCCAGCACCAGGATGGGAATCAGAAACACGCCACCCCCGGTGCCCAACAGTGCGCCCAGCACGCCCGTGCCGGCGCCCGCCGCGATCAGCAAGATCAAGCTTCCTGGGTCCGTCACTCTGCCGCGTCCCGAGCCTGCGTTGTATCGTGTTACGCCGCCGCTTGCCTGCCCATATCCTCCTCGTCGGCCCGCCCGGAGTCCATCAACTGGACGCGCAGCGGCCGATCGCTGGAAATGTGCAAGTCGCGCTGCGGGAAGGCGATCACCAGTCCCGCCTCGCGGAAGTACTGGTCGATGATGAAGCGCACGTCGCTCTCGATGCGCCGGCGCTCGGAAAGTTGCCGAATCTGGATCCAATAGTGCAGCTCGAACTCCAAGGCATTGTCGCCGAAGCCGACGAACCACACGAACGGCTCCGGCCGGTCCAACACCTGGCCGTGCTCTTCGGCGGCCTTTCGCAGCCAGCGAGCGACTTCGCGCGTCGGAGATCCGTAGGCCACGCCCACGGGAATGCAGCAGCGCAGCCGCTTGTCGGACAGCGTCCAGTTCACAACGTTTTGCTCCAACAGCGTGCTGTTGGGCACGATGATCTCGAAGTTCGTGCCGGTGCGAATCCGCGTGCTGCGCGCGCCAATGTGCTCGACGGTGCCGACCAGGGTTCCGATTTCGACCATGTCTCCGACGCGCACGGGGCGTTCGGCCAGCAGGATCAGCCCGCTCATGAAGTTGTTCACCAGGTTTTGGCTGCCGAAACCGACGCCGATGGCCACGGCACCGCCCAGAAACGTGAACAATGTCAGCGGCACGTTCACCAGCCGCAACGCCAGCAGCGTGGCCATCAACACCATGCCATAGAAGCTGATGCTTTGCAGGGCCGCCGCCGCGCCCGCGTGCATTCCCAACCGCGGCAGCACGCGAGCGCCCAGCGCCCGGCTGGCATGCCGCGAGACGAGCAACCCGACGACCAGCAACACGATCCCCCAGACGGCCTTACCGATCGTGACACTTTCGGTTTCGCTCGACCAGATCTCATAGTTCCAGACGCCGACGGCGCCGCTCCAAGCCGCTGAAAACCACGCGCGCCAGGCCGTCCGATCGGACTCGATCTCGGCCAGCAACGATTCGTGTATGCGGCGCGACCACTCGATATCGGAAACGTTGCGCCCGTAGGCCGAGATCAGCTCGACTTGAGCCCGACGCTTCACCTCCCACCACTTGGCGATCTCCGCCTGTTCGTCGTCCTCGGCCGGCTGATTCTTCTCGGCGTCGGCGCGCTCGGCGCGAATCTCGTCCATGCGAAGCTCTTGCAAGCGCCGTTCGCGCGCCAATTGCTCGCTGGCCTCGGTTGCCTCGGCGGCCCATTCCGTCAATTGGGCTTCCGTCGCGCCGCCGCCATGCGCCGCGAAGCGCCGTATCCAGGCTTCGCGGCGATCGGCCAGGCGTTGCAACTGCTGGTTCAACAGCGTCACGGTCTGCTGCTGCGTTTCGCGTTCCGCCACGCGCGCCGCCAATTCGGCCGTTCGCGCGGCCTTGGTGGCTGCATCGCTATCCCGCGAGCGGTCGAAGTCGGACAGCCGCTCCGACGCCACGCGCAAGCGGATCTCGGCCGCGTCGCGCGCTCGTCTCAGGTCGCTCTCCTTTTTGTCCAACTCCACCAGCTTTTCCTGCCGCTCGGCGGGGGTGAGCACGACGTGCGTCCGGACTTGCTCGACCTGTTCGGCCAATTGCATGGCCTGCGCCGCCAGCGTTTTCTGCAACAGCCGCTCGTTTTGCAGCTCGATGCGCCGCAGCTTCTCCTGCTCGTCGGCGATTTGGGCTTCCAGATCCAAGAATCGGTTGGCGTGACCGGCCTTGGGCCGATCACCCGCCGCCTGGCGACGTTTCTTCCGCGCCTCTTCGGCGGCCGATTTGGCTCGTGCCAATGCGTCGGTGGCGCTGCGGACCACTGCTGCGGCCGACTCGCGACGCTGCTCGATGGTGGTCAGGTCGTCGCGCAGTTGATCGAGCAGCAGAAACGAGTATGGCGGCGGCTGATCGAATCCCACGACCCGTTGCGTTTCCAATCGCTCGGTGGCGATGCTCTCCGCGTCGTTGAGCTCTGCCTGGCGCTCAAGTGCCGTCTTTTGTTGCGCGAGTAGTACCTTGAGCCGCTTGAGCAGTTCGACCTCGTCGGCGTCCGTGCTATTTGCCTGCGCAGCATCCTGCGACGGGTTCTCTTTCGATTCCCGGTTTCGCCGTGCGACTTCCAACCGTTCCAAGATCTCCGCGTGCCTGGCTGCCACCTCGGCCACGGGGTCGGACGTGGCGGCCGGCGCCGTTGCCTCGGCGGCTCGTGGCAGTATTTGATCGGCCAGCGACGACTGCGCGCCGGCATGGCCCGTCGCCAGGCCAACCAATATGATCAGTGACAGCAGAATCCGCAGCGATCCGGTCCGCATGCTTCGTTCCTTTAGGGTGTGCGTCAAGCGGGGAGCCGCCGACTCCAAGTGCCGGTCGTGCCAATCGGGGGCCGCGAATAGTAGCGGCACGCCAACGTCGCGTCAACGCGACGCCAAACGTGGGGAAGACGCCAAATGTGGGGAAAGCGCGGTGTCGGCGCTGGTGGCTAGTCGCCACCGGTGGCACGGGCAGCTAGCACTCCGCCCGCTTACCGCGCCTTGTGCAGCGAAGGCCCGCCGGCCGTGGCGCCCAGCTCGGTCAGATAGTTCTGGATTCGTGCGCGCTCGGCCGGTCGGAAACGCTGGAACGGCTCGGCCATGGCGTCGTCGCAGATGCCCAGGCAAGAGAGCGAGCACTTCAGCCCCTTGATGAACGCAGAGCCGTGCTGCCCGACCGAATAGATGGTGCTGCTGAGTCGCATCACGCGGGCGTGCAGGGCGCGCACGCGGTCCATCTCGGCCGCGGCCGCCGCGTGGTAAAGATCGACGTACAGCCGCGGAAACAAGTTCGCGCCGCCGTTGACGCCGCCATGCGCACCGCTCAATACCGACTCGGCCAACAATTCTTCCGGACCCACCAGCAGCGAAAAATCGGGCCGTGCCGCGGCCAACGCGCGCACCTTGTGAAAATAGATCATCTGCGCCGAGCTGTCTTTCAGGCCGACGACTTTCGGCAGATCGAGCGCGGCCCGCACCGTCTCGGGTTGGAAGAACAACTTCGTGTGGCTGGGCATGTTGTACAGGAACACCGGCAGCGGCAACTCGGCCACGATATCTTCGACGTACTCCTGCAACTCCGGCTGGCCGGCCGGGAAGTAGTAAGGAGGCGCCAGCACCACGGCCGCTGCGCCCGCATCGGCGGCGTGATTCGCCACGTTGATTGTTTCGGTAAACGAGGTGTCGGTCACGCCCACCAGCACCGGCAAACGCCCGGCCACCTGGCGGCAAACCTGGTCGATCAGCTCGCGGCGCACGCGATAGCTCAAACTGGGAGCTTCGCCGGTGGTGCCCAGGATGAAAATGCCGTGAACGCCGCCGGCGATCAAATGCTCGACCAGGCGTTCGACGCCCTCGACGTCCAGCGTGTCGCGATCGGAAAGTGGCGTCACCATCGGCGGAATAACGCCGCGCAGCGGTTGGGGCAGGGTGGATACTGGCACGCGGCAAACTCCTAACTAGAAGAAAACATAATCGTGTGAACCCCGGCGGGCTGATGCGGTGTCCAACCGGCAGCCTCTGTACGAGTATGACACCCAAACCAGCACGCGGCCAGTAGCCAAGGCTCGCCGCCGGGCGGCCCTTTTGGTCCACCGTGCCTTGGGATACGATTGAGTGCGATTGGGTAAGACGTTCGTTCTTTGCAAGCCTGTTTTTCAGCCGGTCTCGCCGCTAGCAGACCCAGGACCAATTTGTCCGGCAACCCGATATTGCCCTATGTGTGGATGCTCTCGGGCGCTGTGGCGTTTGCCATGATGGGCACGCTGGCCCACGCGCTGGGGACTACTTGCGATTGGCAAGTCGTGGCGCTCAGTCGCACCGTGTTGGCGCTGGTGTTCTCCGTCACTCTGGCGTTGGCGGCCGGCGCGCAACTGGTGATTTTCCAGCCGGCCACGCTGTGGATGCGGAGCATCGCCGGCAGCATCAGCCTGGTCTGCACGTTCTATGCGTTGCCGCGCTTGCCCGTGGCCGACGTGCTCACACTGACCAACGTTTTTCCGGTGTGGGTGGCGCTGTTGTCGTGGCCCCTGCTGGGCGAGATGCCTTCCAGGCAATCGTGGCTGGCCATTGCCATCGGAATCACCGGGGTGATTCTCGTGCAGCAACCACACTTTTCGACCGATCACCCCGCGGCCATGCTGCCGGCCGTGGCGGCGCTGACGGCCTCGTTCACGACCGCCATCGCCATGCTGGGCTTGCACCGCCTGCAAGCGGTCGACCCGCGCGCCATCGTGGCGCACTTTTCGGGCGTGGCCCTGATGGTGTGCGTCGGATCGCTGCTGTTCGTGCCGAACCAGGCCATCGCGTCCACGCACTTCAATCAGGCGTCGCTGCCCATGCTGTTGGGCGTGGGCGTTTCGGCCACGGCCGGGCAACTATTTCTGACCAAGGCGTTTGCCGCCGGGCCGCCGGCCAAGGTGTCGGTGGTGGCGCTGGCCCAGGTGGTATTCGCCGTCATCCTCGACCGGTTGTTTTGGGACCATCCGTTCCGCGCCGTTACGCTGGTGGGCATGGTGCTGGTGATGGCGCCCACGGCCTGGCTGTTGCTCAGCCAACAGAAGAAAGGCACCGGCGCCGAACCGCTGGCATAATTCGCCGCCGGACGGCTCGTCGCGCACGGCCGCAAGCATGGTTTGAGGCACGAGGTTTGAAACGCCGCGGAAAAAACTTACGATGGTAGGATCGCTTCGTTTCCCTAACGCCGGTGCCGGAATCCCTGCGGATCGTTTCCCGTGACTTCCCTGCAAGCGCACTTGTTGATCGCCTCGCCCGAGCTGCCCGAGCCGTTTCATGGCTCGGTAGTGCTGCTGGTGCGGCACAGCGAAGAGGGCGCTTTGGGGCTGATTCTCAATCACCGCTCGGGCGCCACGCTCGCCGAGGCCTGGAACAAAGTCAGCGACGTCCCCTGCCACCGCAGCGAGCCGATCTTCCTGGGCGGTCCCTGCGAAGGACCGCTGGTGGCCTTGCACGGCGACGAGTTCCTGCTGGAAATCGAGGTCCTCGCCGGTCTTTACTTCTGCGCCGGCAAGGACAAGCTCGAAACGCTCGCCGCTCGCCAAGACGACCAGCCGGTGAAGTTCTTCGCGGGCTACTCGGGCTGGAGCGCCGGCCAGTTGGAGCAGGAAATCGCCCGCGGCTCGTGGTCGGTCATGCCCGCGACGGCCGAACACGTCTTCGCGTTCGAAGCAGAGCTGTGGCAACGCAGCCGGCGCTTCGTGGCCGATGCCGCCTGGCGCATGCGGCTGGGCATCAGGCACACCCCCGCCGATCTGCGCCAGAACTGAAGCGGCAAAATACCAGCCCGAAGCGCGAGGTGGGCTAGCAGCCCGTAGAAAAATGCCATCCTGGAATTTTTCAACAAGCGCCAAGTGCGAAGCAAAGCTTCGCACGAAAGCGCAGAACAACGACATCCGTCGCTATTCTGTCGTCGCATCCATGCGACGTCGCAGCCTGTTGAATTCTTCAACAGGCTGCTATGCTATGCCGCCATCCGCTGCGGTTCGATTTCTTCGAACACGTTGACCGTGCGGAGCATGTTGCCTTCGGCGTCGTAGAACTGGATCAGACCCACGTCGATCATCCACATCGCCAGATAATCGTCGAGGCGGTAGCTGCGTGCCACGTAGCGGCCTTCGTCCAGCAGCAGCCGTTCGTCCAGGTCGTCCAAAATCTCTTCGCAAACGTCGAGCTCCAGAAACGTGCGGAACACGATGTTGCGGATCTGATCGGGATCGGGAGAGACGGTCATCGCGTGCAACCTCCTTGCTGCGTTAGGTCGGCATCCTGCCAACTGCGATCGGGCCAAAGTGTACCCGGCCGTCGCCATTTGATGAATACGAAGTTTTTTGGGGGCACGTACCGCCATTCTTTCGCGGCGGCGGCAGTGATATCATGCTGCCAGCCGCGCACGAAACCGGCCTTGACCGCCGCAAAGTTGGCGTTGTGGATATCGGGCAAGCCGCCGGCGTCGGCCGGCCGTGAAAAATCCTTTATCGAAAGATGGACGATGACGCATCCCTGGCACGACGTGCTGCCCGGCGAACATTTGCCACGCGACTTTACCGCCGTCATCGAGATCTCGATGGGCTCCAACGTCAAGTACGAGCTGGACAAAACCACCGGCCTGTTGCGCGTCGACCGTATTCTTTATTCGGCTGTCTACTATCCGGCCAATTACGGTTTCATTCCGCAAAGCTTTGCCGAAGACGACGATCCGCTCGATGTGCTGGTGCTTTGCCAGGAGCCCGTCGTACCACTCACTCTGGTGGCTGCCCGCGCCATCGGCCTGATGACGATGATCGACTCGGGCAAGCCCGACCACAAGATTGTGGCCGTGGCGCTCGACGACCCGGAGTTCTCGCCCATCCGCGATCTGAGCGAGTTGCCGCACCATCGACTGACCATGCTGCGCCGCTTCTTTCAAGACTACAAGCAGCTCGAACAGAAGGAAGTGACGGTCAACGAATTCCAAGGCGCCGAAGCCGCGCTGCCCGTGATTGACGACGCCTTGGCAGCCTATCGCAAGTTGTACCCCCATGGCGCCAAGTAACCGCCGGCGCGACACCGGCGATCTGCTTTACCACCCTGCTTTACCACCCTGCGATTCGGATAGAATTCGCCGCAACCTCGTTTCCCAGGCCGCATTCCAGGCAACCCGAGCGGAGACCAGCCGTCATGACCACGCGAACCATCGAGAGCGTCGAACAATTGCGCAGCCTCATCGGCCAGGAGGTCGGTACCAGCCAGTGGCTCTCGGTCACGCAAGAGATGATCGACCGTTTCGCCGCCGTCACGCTCGACGATCAATGGATCCACACAGACGTGAAGCGCTGCGCCAGCGAGTCGCCGTTCGGCACCACCATTGCCCACGGCTTTCTCACGCTCTCACTGTTAAGCTATCTGCACCGCGAGACGGTCCGCGTCGAAGGCGGAAAGATGGCGATTAACTACGGGCTCAACCGCGTGCGGTTCGTGAGCCCGGTGAAGGTAAATTCGCGCATCCGCACGCGCAGCAAGGTGGCGGCCGTCGACGACTTTACCGGCGGGGTGCAGGTGACCTGGCAGATCAACGTTGAGGTGGAGGACTCCGACAAACCGGCCCTGGTGGCGGAGTGGATCGGCCGGCTCTACCAATAGCCGCAGCACGAGCCGCCCGCCAATCGAGCCAGCTCAAGTCGAGACCGCTCTTGACGCACCAGCCCGTTCGACGGCGTCCCCAACGCCCCGCTTCCAGCGCCTTGGTGGCACGGCAGCGTCCACCTTGCCCCTCCGGCCACCGGGAAACCGCCGGAATCGACGAACCACCCGCTGGGCCACTCGTATATACGAGTGTGTCCCTGCGCGGGCCTGTGGCATCTAACGAAGGCCCCGCGCGGCGCCTTTTCAGCCGTCGAACGGTCTCGCGGAGGCCGAAAACTCCGGAAAAGACGGGGGTGGCACCGGGCCCAGTGGCTCGGCGTCGCATCCCCCGATTGCCCTGTCTTGGTTGCTACGCTCGTTCCCGTCACCCCGCGCGATCCTTGCACTCGATTCGTTTGTCACGATCGTGCGGCAGACGCGGGCATTTTTTCTCGGCGGAAACCGACCGCCCCGAGACGTGACCTAGCATGTTCATAGTGAAGTGAACGTCCGCCAGCGACGCGGTTTAACCGGCCCTCGGGCGCCGGCCTCAACGGCCCAACCCCTGGCGTGGCAACTCGCGCATCTGGCCGCCCAAACGAACGAGTGCAGCCCAAACAAAGGAGGGGCACACGCATGCTTGTCTTATCCCGGAAGATCAACGAGACCATCATCATCAACGACAACATCGTGATTACGGTAGTCGACATTCGCGGCGACAAGGTGCGACTCGGAATCGACGCTCCGAAGGACGTTCCCGTTCACCGCCAGGAAGTGTACGACGCCATCAAACGCGGCGACAATGCCAGCGGCGCGCGCCGAGCCGATTCCTCAAACTCTTAATAAGGGGAAACTCCCGTGACCACCAATACCACCTCGAAATCCGCCAAGGGTCTGAGCAAGACCGAAGTGTACGCCGCGCTCGCCGAGAGCACCGGCATGACCAAGGCCCAAGTGTCGGAGCTGTTCGACGCGCTGACCGTGCTGATCAAAAAGAACGTCAGCGGCGACGGCCCCGGCACCTTCACCTTGCCCGGCCTGCTCAAGATCAAGGTCGCCCACAAGCCCGGCACGCCGGAGCGGACGGGCATCAACCCGTTCACCAAGCAAGAGACCGTGTTCAAAGCCAAGCCGGCCCGCAAGGTCGTCAAGCTGCAAGCGCTCAAGCCGCTGAAGTCGCTGGTGTAAACGCGGTTGCTCCAAACGCGATTGGCCAAAACACGGCCCACACGGGGCAGTTGCGATCGCACTCCTGCGGCAACACACACCCCGCGAACGAACAAAGCTGTCCTCCGATCGCTCGCACTCACGAGCCCGGAGGACAGCTTTTTTGTTGGCAGCGCGCGGCCCGTTCCGACCCGCCGATGGATGAGCATCAGCCGCCCAGCAGTCTGTTGCAGAATTCGACAGGCTGCGACATCGCCTGGATGCGGCCTGCCAGGCGCCCTTCCATCATCAATCTCAAGCGGTGGCGGTCGATCGCTGAACCACCTCGACGGAGCATACTGTCTTTTGCGGCCCGGATGGGTGATTTCACCAATTCTCGGACAGGCAGTCGTCAATTCCTTCGCCGAGGATTATACTCGCGCTGCGGCACTCAGTAGCCCGCTTGGTTCATCCTTGGTGAAGGAGTCGCTAATGAACGTATCCGCTTTCTCCTGCGCGGTGTTTCCATTTTGCTTCATCGCAACAGCATGCATCGCGGCACCGATTCAATGGCCAGTTAGCGCAGGTGGAAACAATCACTACTATGAGTTAGTCACACCGCCTGGTGGAATTACTTGGACGGACGCGCAAACTGCGGCAGCCAACGCCAGTATGTATGGCGTCAACGGACATCTCGTGACCATTGACAGTCTGGACGAGTGGAACTTTGTCATCGAGCAGTTTCCGCGCGATTGGACCTGGATAGGCCTTTCCGATGAAACGCAGGAAGGCAACTTCCAGTGGGTGACCGGCGAACCGCTAAGCTTTACGCGGTGGATTCCTGGCGAGCCCAACAACGCAGGCGGCATTGAGCACTATGTGTTCTATCAGCGCAGTACCGCGCTCGACGGTGCCTTTGGTTGGAACGACTTTCCCAACTACCAAAACGTGTTTACGAGTAGTTTGCCGATCGGCTACGTGCAGGAATTTGACACCGTGCCAGAGCCGCCTAGCGTCGTTCTATTCATCCTTGGATGCCTAGCCGCATTGTGCATGAGGCTCCGTTCCGGCTTCAGGCATCGTTCGTTGTCGGCCAGCCTCATGACACCTGATCGACCAGCAGCCAGTTGAATATTTCAACCCAGCAAGGATTCGAACCTTGACTAAATGGTCTGCCGCAGCGCTTCATCCCATGCCTGCGCTTGCCGGCTGGCTCGCACGACGATGCGTTGCTCGTCTCGATGAGCGTAGACGGTCCAATGGCCGCGACTGTCGAAAACGTCGCCAAACGACCAGCCAAGGATGGTGAGCAGCTTGTGGGCGCGGTCGATTGGGTTGCGGGTGCTGGCCATGTCACGCCCGCTTGCGTCGGCCCAGAGCGATCAGCCCAACGAGCGCGGCCGCGGCTAGCGCGATGCTGGAGGGCTCGGGGACCGGCGTCAAGAGAAACGCGCGGCCTTGGCCATCGACAATTCCCAGGCCAGTAATTTGGCCCGCGTCGTTGATCGCATTTGCCTGCCGCAGATACCAACCAGAAGCTGGATCGATGAGCGTGTTCAGGTCGACCATTCCATGCTGGCTGTCGTAAAGAAAAGCAACTTGCCCGCCGGCAACCAGCGCATGCCCGGTCACTTGCCCCCCGTTATTAATGCCCACCCCATAGCTGTTCGTTCCGCCGGCGAGCGTACCAAGATCGTGCATGGTGCCGTCGTACAAGAACGCATGAACGGTTAAAGAATTCGCCAGAGCGGCGTAGCCCGTGATTTGACCACTGTTGTTGATGCCGTACCCAAAACTCCCGCTTCCGCCGGGAAGATTGCCGAGCTGGTGAAGCGTGCCGTCATAGATAAATCCTCGGCCTGACCCAGCATGGCCGGTAACCTGGCCGCTGTCGTTAATGCCACGCCCAAAGCTATAAGAGGTAAACTGGCCGCCAAACGTGCCGATGTCGTGCATCGTTCCATCGTACGTGAAGGCATGGATGCTATTTCCAAAACTGTTAACTGCCGACGAATAGCCCGAGACGACACCGTTGTTATTGATTCCATATCCCCAGGCTAGGCTTCCGCCGAGCGTTCCAATATCGCGCATGGTTCCGTCATAAAGGAACGCGCGCTGGGCACCTCCATTGCTCGCCGAACCAGCGACTTGTCCGCTATCGTTGATTCCATAACCGAAGGTATCCAGGCCGTTGAGAGTGCCCAGGTCACGCATCACGCCGTCGTAGAGGAACGCATGTTGGGCCGCATTGTTGGGCGTGGTCGACCAGCCGGTTACCTGGCCATGGGAATTCAGGGCATATCCAACACTAAATGTTCCCCCGAGAGTTCCCAGGTCAGTGATGGTGTAGCTCGCGGCCGGACAAAGGGTGGGCAATAGGAAGGCGATAGCGAACGTGCCGAAGATTCGGTTTTTTAACTTCATGAGTGTTCTCGCGGCCGCCGTCGCGCGACGATCGCCAGGACGAGAACGCCGGCGGTTGCTAGCGCGAGGGTGGACGGCTCGGGGACGGTTGCGAGGGTAAACTCGTGGATGATGTCTAGCGACGTTGCATCACCGGCCAACAGCAGCTGCGTTTGCACGTGGACCGAACGAACTGGAGTGAACGTTGCAGCTCTACTCGCTCCGAGCAACCCAAAATTAAAATCGAAGTCCTCGTATCGTGTGCCGCCCAAGGCCATGGCGTCGATCGCCGCTCCTCCCGCCGAAACCGTGGTGCGGTATTCGAGGAAGCCCGTCATGTAGAATTCGTAGAGTTGGTGCTCATGCTCAACGGTCGACGTGTTATCTATGGGCGCCCCGTTAGGAGCAAAAAAAGCAACCGGTCGATTGGAAGGCAGGTCAGTTGGCCAGGGCTCGCCAATCGCATTCCAGTTGTGGAAGCGATTCGACGTCAAGTGGACCGAAGTGATCGCGCATTGTGGGTCAATTGCCGTCACGTCGTATCCAATCTGCCAAGCAGTCGAGCCATCAAAACCTGTGGAATTATAAGCATGTGCGGTCGATCCAAGGTTTCCATGAATCGCAAGGAAGCTAGTTCCAGTAGGAGAGTAGTGCCGAAATTCCGACAGCGGATAGTAAATGATGTCCGAGAGGTCGGTAATCAAATTCATGTTGGCGGGATTGACAAGCTCACCGCCATTGGAGCTCGCGGAAAAGGTGAAGTTTGAATATCGCAATCCATCCCGCTCAAGTATTGCGCCTGCATGAAGAAACAGTGCGAGTTGCCCTTCGTAGTTACTTGGGGGCTGGTACAAGGGTTGAATCAAAGCAGCTTCTGCTTGAAGTAGTCCTGACGAGAGTACCCATTCGGCCAGCGGACCTTCTCGCACATCGCTCACGACGACGAAGTTGTTGGCGCGAGCAATGTCCTCCACTTGCTTGCCCCAACCTGAGCAGCACATTAGATAGCCGACGGCGCAGGGCGTACCGTGGGTGTCGATGAAAATCGGCTTCGCTGGATCGGCGCTGTCGAAATTCACTGGAAAGCGCCCTTTGGTACGATAACTACGCAGGTTGACAAGCTGGACGAAACGCCGCTGGAGAAGAATTGAAAACAGTTCCTGCCTTTCCGATTGCGTTAGCTGCCGCCCCGCTGCACGCTCGAATCGGAGCACTGCAATCGATACGCTACGCGGCGTCATTTGAAGCAGAATTGCCTCAACGGCGGCGAAGTGTTTGCGAAGTTGCGATTGTTCTTCGGCAGCGGTCTCGGGACGGCGAGGCAGCGGATGTCCCGCAGTGAGCATCCAAGCTGATCGCAATACGGGCTGGCGAACGGTTTGTGCCTCGATCGACGCTGGCTCGACGATGGCAAGCAACCCGAGCATCGCCACGGATCGACAGATGAACTTCGCCATTTGACTTCTCCAAGGGTCGACGCATTTCGCAGCGACAATCATCGTTAGGCCCTTAGACCGCTGTGAGACTGTGGCGGACAAGTGCAAGCGAAAACCGCCGGCAAGTCGGCCGCCAGCTTACCCACCCCAACGGGCGGACGCAAGCTTCTGGCCAGGGGCCGTGGGCTACCGCACCCAAACGCCCGACGCGGAACGATAGTGCAGGATGCTGCTCACGCTGGCCATGGTCGGCTCTCCGTGGCAGGGAGTAAAAGTGCGCGCGGGTAATGACTCCGGGCGGGGCTTCATCGGTGCGCGGCTGTTCGTCGTCCCCACAGGCGAACCCAACGACGACGCGCCTACGACAAACTTATGTCAATGTGCAAGCTGCCCAGCAAGGATTCGAACCTTGACTAAATGGTTCAGAGCCATTCGTGCTACCGTTACACCACCGGGCAGTGGACGACGGCGCCGCAAGCGGCGCGCTCTTATCGCGGCAGCCCTACGAGCGCACGCGCGACCGGTCGAGTTTTTAGCCTAAGCCCCCACCCCGCAGGCCGTCAAGGCCGGCGGTCGAATCCAAGCTGGGCGCGCACCGCCACCTCATGGCGCCATACGCTCGTGGCCCCTTGGCGGTTCGACGAATTTCGCGGACGAATCGATGCGCCTCGTTGCAAACGTCAGCCCCGCGAGTGCATGGCGGACGGATGCGGATCGGTTATACTGGAGGCTTGGCCGTCCCACTCGGAGCCTAGGCGTGAGCGTCGATCCTGCCGTTGAGCGCCGCGAAGTCCACTTTGCCGGCCGCGTGCAAGGGGTGGGCTTTCGCTACACGGCACGGGCGATCACCGCCCGGCATCCGGTGCGCGGTTTCGTACAGAACCTGCCAGATGGTCGCGTGCGTATGGTACTCGAGGGCGCGCCTTCGCACCTCGATGCGGTGTTGGCCGACGTGGCCGCCGAAATGGGTCGTTTCATCCAATCTACCGACGTGACCGTGCGGCCGGCGACTGGCGAGTTTTCCGAGTTCCAAATCAGGCGGTAACCCACTTCGGCGGTCGCCGCCAATTGTTCGTACATCCCCGTGCAGCCGCGCAAACTCCACAACTTCCGCGACCGACACAGCACCTGTCCCTCGATCTACTCCCGATAGCCCCAGGGTTGCCATCAGCATGTTGCCCAGTTCTTGCCTGCTCTTCGGATTGTTCTACACCTGGGCGACGCCGGTCTGGTTGATCAGCGTTGGCGTGGCGCTGGCGCTGGTCGTGCTGGCAGCAGCCTACGGCATTCTTTTTCTCCTTTCGCGCCCGGCGGCACAATGGGCCTTCGACAGCGTGCGCGAGGGCATCCTGCTGCCGATCTTCTATCTGGCCGCCGGACTCAGTGTGTTGGCGCTGGCTGGGCCAATCGTGATTCCCGGGCTGCCTTACCGCGACTTGCTGGCTTCGGTCTCGCGGCTGTCGTCCGTTGGCCCGCACGACTTCGAGATCGAGATCCCGGCTGCCTCGCACGAATACAAGCTCGACGATCTTAGGCTCCGCATGTCGGAGTTGACCGGCTTCACGGCCGAGAGCGACAAGCCGCTGTTGGTGATCACCAACATTCACTACAACCTGGGGCGATTGTTGAATTTCCGCCTGGCGCCGGGCACGTCGTACGAGTGGACCCGGCGGTTTCTCACCGAGAAAGACCGCGACGTCCAAGATCTGTTCACGGAGTGGACGGTCACCAACACGGGCGCGGCGCCGGTGACGCTGGTAATCCATGCCACCACGAACATCCCGTTTCCGGAGGTGCAGGTCGTGCCCGGCACGGCCTTGTCGCTGGTGGGGCTGGTAGGGGTGTACCTGCTGCTGCGGTTGGTCTCGCCCAAGGTCTCGGCCATAGCGCTCACCACGGCCAAAGAGTCGATGTCGCAGCCGATGTTCTACGTGGTGTTGGCGCTCGGTTGTTTCGCGCTGTTGGCTTTCGTCTTTGTGCCGTACAACACGTTCGGCGAGGACGTGAAGATGCTCAAGGACTCGGGCCTGACGCTGATCATGGTGTTGTCCATGATCGTGGCCGTGTGGTCGGCCAGCGTGTCGGTGTCTGAGGAGGTCGAAGGCCGCACGGCGCTGACCGTGCTCTCCAAGCCCGTGAAGCGTCGCCAGTTCGTGCTCGGCAAATTCCTGGGCGTGCTGGGCCCCGTCGTCGTGCTGTTCGTCGTGCTGGGGCTGCTGTTCCTCTTCACCGTGTCGTACAAAGTGGTGTACGACGCCAAGGAAGTCTCCAAGGCCGAACCTCCCTGGCAACTCTGTTACCTGGAAGTCATTCGCACGGTGCCGGGCCTGGTGCTGGCCTTCCTTGAGACCGTCGTGCTGGCCGCCATCAGCGTGGCCATTTCCACGCGACTGCCGATGATCGCCAACCTTATTGTCTGCGCGTCGATCTACGTGCTGGGCAACCTGGTGCCCATGCTGGTGAACTCGTCGGTGGGCAAGTTCGAGATCGTGCGGTTCGTGGGCCAGTTCATCGCCACGATCCTGCCGGTGCTCGACCATTTCAACATCCAAGCCGCCGTGGCCGCCGGCGCCGAGGTTCCGCTGAGCTACCTGGGCATGGCCGCGGTCTATTGCGCCCTCTACAGCACCATCGCCATGCTGCTAGGCCTGGCGATGTTCGAAGACCGCGATCTGGCGTAGTGAAATTACCGCCAGGACTGGATGATCGTGCCACTGGTGGCGCATAGCCACCAGTGCCCACTGTAGCCGGGGTTGTGTTTAGTCGGTGTCGCCCCGATTGGGGTTCACCATCGATTTCGCGTGGCCTTGCAGTCCAGGGGCTGCGCGTCGTCACTGGCGATCGACGACGCAGGCCGTTGGCAGGCCCTCTTCGTCCTCCAGGCTCCCGCCTGCTCCTCACCCCGCTTCGCGCTGATCGCCTTCGGGTTGCGGCGCGGCGTGCCAGTGTGGGCCGCGGAGAATGGCGGGCTCGGGAGTGGCCAGCGGGCCGGTGGG
>JBGSYQ010000576.1:0-7166 GCA_041750795.1 Pirellulales bacterium
CGCCACCGCCACCGCCACCGGCGCGAGGCGCTCGCTCGCGCGCTTCGTTGACGGTGATGGCACGTCCATCGACCTCGAGCCCGTTGAGGGCCTCGATCGCTTTCTGGCCGCCTTCGTCGGTTGCCATTTCCACAAACCCGAATCCGCGGGAACGACCGGTCTCGCGATCCGTGACGACCTCGGCCGACTGCACTTCACCATGGTCGCTAAACAGGGCTTCCAAGGAGGCCGACGTGCTCGACCAGGGCAGGTTCCCGACGTAGATCCGCTTTGCCATCGCAACCGTCCTTCGCGCTTGCTCGCAGCAAAAAACACGCAGTTTCCTGAACGAGGGCGCGACTGCAACCGAACCGGCCGGCATTCGCGCCTCATTCCGCCGTCGCAAGACCAATAATGTACCCCTGAAGCGGCAGCCGATGCAACACCTGCGGCGATAAAGTGTGTGGCAAGAAACCGATGGGCCGGTGTACGACTTGCGTCTTGGAGACGGCTGAATCCTTGCGAATTCAGCGACATCAGGCGAATTCGGCTTCGTATTCGGGGATTCTGCGTCGCCGCCATCAGTCGACAGAGCAAGCTGCTCAGGCAGGTGTGCCGGCTTGGATCTGGCGATACAGTTCCAGTGTCTGCTGGGCCATGGCCGGGGCCTGGTGGTCGCGTTGGATAATGCGTTGCCCGGCTGTGCCAAGTTCGCTGGCACGTTGGGGTTCGGCCATGAGTTGCCGCAGCGCGTCGGCCAGGGCGCGCGGGTCGTCCGGCGGGTGCAGGATGCCGCCGCCAGTGGCGGCGATCAGCTCGGGAAAGACGCCGTGTGCGGGCAGCACCAGGGGCACGGCATTGGCCAAGGCCTCGAGCGCCGAGATGCCTTTGCTCTCGTGGTAGACGGTCGGCAGGCTCAGGCAATCGAGTCCTTGCAGAAAGGCGATCTTCTCGGCACGGGTCAGTTCTCCCTCGTAGCGGAACCGCTCGGGCTGGGGCCAGTTGTGCGTGCGGCTTTCGATCGCGGCCAGGTAGGGGCGGTCGGCATCGGAAAGATAGCCGGCGGCGCGAATGCGAAACGGCGGCGCACTTGCACCTTCGGCCAGTAGCTCGGCGGCGGCAATCAGGTTGTGCAGTCCTTTGTCGGGACAAACGCGTGCCAGGTAGCCAATGGTGAACACTCCGTCGGCCGAGGGTCGCCGGGTGCCGTGGCCGGCCAGGTTCAGCCCGTGCGGAATGACGTGGATGCGCGTGCGTGGCACGGTCAGGTATTGGGCCATGAAGTCGGCATAATAGTGATTGAGGGCCACGAAGGCGTCGAGCTCGGCGGCGCGCTCTTGCAGCGCGGTGATGGCCTGGGCGTGAAACGGGGCCATCAGCTTTTCCAGGAAGATATCTTCGCCGGAGAGCGTGGCGACCACGGGAATGCCCAGCTTGCGGATCTCGCGCGCCGCGCCGATTAGCATGGAATTGGAAAAGTGGACGACGTCGGGGCGGACGTCGTGCTTGAGCCAGTAGACGAGTTTTTCGATTTCCTTGCGCTGGTGGCCGTGTTCGCCTTGCAGCATCGAGACCGTCAGGTCGCCGAGCCTGGCGGCGTCGACACTGGGTCCGCCCTTGGTGGCCCAGCGAATCAGGCCCGGACGATCGAGCAAGTTGTCGAAGAACCAGGGCGTACGGCGAAACAGCGACAGCCGCTGCTGCAAGTAGACGTTGATGCCGCCGAAGAAGAGGTGTGAGTCGCTGACGTCGTCTTCGTCGGTGCGCAGCGGCGTGTAGGTGGGGACCAGCAGGACGTCCTGGTCGAGGGCCAACAGCGCCGCGGCCAACGTGTTGTCGTGCAGGCAACTGCCGCAGTACATTCCGGCAGCGCCGGCCGCCAGGTAGACAATTTTCATCGCCCGAGCATCTCGATGGCCGGCCCTTGATTTCGCCGCACGGCAGCCTGCAAAGCCGCGAGTACCCCCTTCGTCGACACCTACAGCGACAGCCTAAACAATCGCCGGGGCGGATGCCAGGGGACGGTCCACGCGGCGCCACGCAGCTTGTTGAACTCTTCAACAGGCTGCCAGGTGAGAGGTCTCACTCGCGCAGCCGCGCGACGCGACAGGGACTATGCTAAGAGAAATCATCGTGATTCATGGCGCCAGTCGTCGCATCTGCACTTGCATGATCAGTCCGGCGGAAAAATTCGATCGTGCCTACGCGCTGCACGCTGAGGGGAAGGTCGGCGAGGCGCTGGCGCTCTATCAGGAGGTGGTGGCGGCCGATCCGCGCCATGCCCATGCCTGGCACCAGTTGGGCTGCATTGCATTGCAGCACGACAAGCTCGCCCAGGCGGAGCAATACCTGACGCACGCCATCCGGCTGGACGGTGGCCAGGCGTTGTTTCACAACAACCTGGGAGACTGCTACCGGGCGCTGTGCCGATTGGATCTGGCACGTGCTTCGTTTCAGCAGGCGATCCGCCTCGACCAGTCCGATCCGCTGCCGCACGTCAACTTGAGCATGACGTACTACGAGCTCGACAAACCGGAGGAGGCGGAGCAGGCGGCGCAGGCGGCGCTGCGCGTGGAGCGCGTCACGCCGGAGGACCATCGGGCCGCGGCCGCGTTGCTGCTGATGCGAGGAGAGTATTGCGAGGGCTGGGCCGAACTGGAGTGGCGCGCCAAGGTGCGCGGCTATGCGCGGCCATCGCTGAACGGCACGCCGTGGAGTGGTCAGCCGCTGGCCGGGCAGCGCATCGTGCTATGGGGCGAGCAGGGATTGGGCGACGTGCTGCAATTCGTGCGCTACGTTCCCCAGGTGATCGCACGAGGCGGGCGGCCTGTGTTGTGGGTGCCCAAAAACCTGGTGCCGCTGTTGCAGAATGCCGACTTGTGCGACGTGGCGGCCATGGACCAAGGGCAACCGGATTGCGAGTTTCACGCCGCGCTGATGAGCCTGCCGCACTTGTTGGGCACCACGCTCGAGACGGTGCCGGCGCCGGTGCCCTACTTGCGCGTCGCTGTCGACGCCGAGGCACTGTGGTGCGCACGGCTGTCCGACATCGCAAGGCCGCGAGTGGGCATCTGCTGGCAAGGCAATCCCAGCTATGGTCGCGATTCGGCGCGTTCGGTTCCGTTGTCGGCGTTTGCCCCGCTGGCAGGGGCCGGTGGAGCGCGGCTGATCAGCTTGCAGAAGCATGGCGGGCTGGAGCAGTTGGAGGCGGTGGCTGGCCAGTTCGAAGTGATCGCGCTGGGCCCCGAGTACGACGTTCAGGACGGCGCTTTTCTCAACGCGGCCGCGACCATGCGCAACCTGGACCTGGTGATCGCGCCCGACACGGCGCTGGCGCATTTGGCGGGCGCTTTGGGCGTGCCGGTCTGGACGGCGCTTGCCAAGGTGCCCGATTGGCGGTGGATGCTCGACCGCGAGGACTCCCCCTGGTATCCGACGATGCGGCTGTTTCGCCAGTCGCGTGCCGGAGAGTGGGGAGACGTGTTTGAGCGCATGAGTAAGGAATTGGCGCGGCGGTTTTCGGCAGCTTAGCGGGCAATTAATCGCTGGCCTTCGGCGCGCTCGCAGAATATCGGTCTTTGGCGGCATCGGGACGAGGGTTCGCCAGCGGCTCGGCGGGGTCTAGAATGAATTGGCGCGGCGGCCATGATTGCGGCATCCGCGGATGACCGTCTATTCCTCCTGCTGTTGGTTGCATTTGCTACGCATGTCCGATTTTCCGCCGCTTTGCCTGGGGCCGATCGAGCTGGACTTTCCCGTCGTGCAGGCGGCGTTGTCGGGCTATAGCGATTGGGCCATGCGCGTGATTGCGAGGCGATTGGGGGCGCCCTATACGATCTGCGAGGTGATGCTCGATCGTTTCGTCAACGAGGTGACGAAAGGCCGCCGCGCCGCGCGATACCTGCGCGTCTCGGACGAAGAGCATCCGGTGGGCGCGCAACTGATGGGCGCCGATCCGCTGGAGTTCGGACCGGCCGCGGTTCGGCTGGTGGCGGCCGGCTTCGACGTGATCGACATCAACTTCGGCTGCCCGGTGAAGAAGGTGCTGGGGCGTCATCGAGGAGGCTACCTGTTGGGCCAGGTGGAAACGGCGCTGGAAATCGTCTCGCGGGTGCGCGAGGCCGTGCCCGCGGCGGTGCCGGTGACGGTGAAAATGCGTCGTGGCGTGGACGACAGCCAGGAGAGCCGGGACAATTTTTATCGGATCTTCGATGGCGCGTTTGCGCGCGGCGTGGCGGCCATCACCGTACACGGCCGCACGGTGGAGCAGAAGTACGTGGGGCCCAGTCGCTGGGAGTTTCTGCGCGAGGTGAAGCAACATGCGGGCCGGCGCGTGGTGCTGGGCAGCGGCGATTTGTTCACGCCGCAAGCGTGCATCGATATGCTCCGCGAGACGGGCGTCGACGGAGTGACCGCGGCACGCGGCGCCATCGGCAACCCTTGGATCTTTTCGCATGCGCGGGCATTGGCCGCCGGCAAGCCGTTGCCGCCGCCGCCCAGCGTCCACCAGCAGCGCGACGTGATTGCCGAGCACTATCGGCTGGCCGAAGAGCTTTACGGCCCGCAGCATTGTGGACGTCCGATGCGCAAGTTCGGCATCAAGTATTCGCAATTGCACCCGCTGGGCAAGCAAGTCCGAGACGCATTCGTGGCCGTGAGTCGTCCGGGACAATGGCTCGAGGTGCTGGCGCAGTGGTACGCCGAGGATCTTCCCGGCCGCTATCCGGAATCGGACGCCAGCGACGCGGACTCGTGCGAAGAGCCGGCATCGGCTGTTTAGCGGCGGTGACCATATTCCGCCAACGCGGCCTGGATTTCTTCGCGCACGGTTTCGTCGGTCTCGCGAGGCAGTCGATCGAGCAGGGCTTGCCGGGCTCGCTCGTCGCCGTGGCGTCCCAGCGCCCAGGCACACGCTCCGCGGACCAATGGCTCCTCATCGTTGAGGCCAAGTGTCAGGGCGCTGATCGCTTGGGGATTGGGCCGATTGCCCAGCACGATGGCGGCATTGCGCAAGATGCCGCGGCGCTTGGGGCGCCACAGCGGCGTGTCGCGAAACCGCCGGCGAAAGGACGCGTCGTCCAGCGCGAACAACGGCAACAGGTCGAGGCTTGTTTGCGCCTCGTGCGGCTGCAGTTGCGGCTCGTCGACCACTGGCGCGTGGCGGTTCCAGGGGCAGACATCCTGGCAGACGTCGCAGCCAAACAGCCAATCTCCCACGCCCGGGCGCAGCTCGCGCGGAATCGGCTCGCGCGATTCGATGGTCAGATAACTGATACAGCGCCGCGCGTCGAGGACGTAGGGTGCGACGAAGGCCTCGGTAGGGCAGGCATCGAGGCAGGCACGGCACGTGCCACAGTGATCGGCCGCGTGGGGCGAGTCGTATTCCATTTCGAGATCGGTCAGCAAAGCGGCCAGAAAAAAGTAGCTGCCGGCCTGTTTGTTCAACAACAAGGTGTTCTTGCCGAGCCAGCCGAGTCCGGCAAGTTCGGCGAACTCGCGCTCCAGGAGCGGCGCAGTGTCGATCACGCCGCGGACGCGCGCCGTTGGTACTTTGGCGGTACACAAGTCGCAGAGCGATTGCAGCCGCGCGCGGACCAGATCGTGGTAGTCGTCGCCCCAGGCATAGCGGCTGACGCGACCTTGACCTGGTTGAGCCGCAGGCGGTTCGACAGTACGATAGTCGAAGGCCAGCACGAGCAGGCTGCGCACGCCATCGAGCACGTGACGCGGATGTTCGTAGGCCGCGCGTCGATCGGGCAAATAGTGCATCTGGCCGGCGTAGCCCGCGGCCAGCCACTGGTCGAAGCGAGCGATGCCCGCGGGAGTAATCGCCGGACAGACGCCGGCGCGCGCAAAGCCAAGGCGTGCGGCTTCAGTGCGCAACTGGGCAGTTAGTGACACGGAGTTCACGGCGCGGTGTTCGCTTGGATGGGGGAGTCGTGTGGAGCGGTGTTCGGAGCATGAGCAGTAGAGCAACTTTACGAATGGTGCGGCGCGCTGCCCGGTTGGCCACGCTGGTGCTGTTGGCTGGCCTGACGGGCTGCGAGCCCCGGCTCGACCCCGAGCAGTACGGCAAAGTTATCTACCGTTTGCCCCAAATCAAGGGGGCCGATGTGCCGTATCCGCTGCCGGAGCTGGACGAACCGGGCGCCAAGTCGCCTGCCGAGGCATCGGCGTCCGAAAAATAGCGCCCATTTTTCCCATTTTGCGGATTGCAACTGGCCTGGGGGCCAAATAGCCTGCAAGCTAGCTGCTCCATATTTTACGTAATCTCGCTTCGAGAGGCTCCTGTCATGATCGGTCGGATGGCTTTGTGGATGGTCGGCGCCGTGTTGCTCGTTTCGAGCGCTTGTGCTTCGAAAGCTGATGCCCAGTTTATCAGCGGCGGCGGTTACGGCTTGGGTTTCTTCAACTACGGCAACACGGGCGTCTATATGGAGCGGATTCCCTATTACGCGCTCTATCCGCCGGTGTACTACAGCTATCCGGTGCCGCGGCCGTATGGTTACAGCCCGTTTGCATACCCGCCGGGCACGCCGACGCCGGAGCTGGCGCCGCGCGAGCAAGCGGCCGAGTACATCAATCCCTTTGTGCCGAAGAAGGCTGCCCCGGCGGTCGATCGCTCGGCGCGAGTGACAGCGCCGGTGCGCGTGGCCAGGACCTATATCAATCCGTTCGTTGACGGGACCGCTGGCGCCAGCACGCATGCCTTGACGGCGCGCGTCGAGCCGTAGCTCTGGCATTGCTGACGGCGCTTGCAGGTTGGCAGGGACTCGAGGGTTGACGGGGAATCGATCTGGACGCGTGCTGGGGAGTTGCTATTCTCCGCCCCCACCGGCGGCTGTTGCGCGCGGCATGCGCGCGCCGGACGCGGGGTTGGGGGTTCACTTCCCAGCGTTTCGACTCTCACTTCTGATTCGAGAATTCTCGGCACGACGAACTTCGTGGTCGGTCGATCGCGAAGGGATTTCGGCGCGATCCCGCGCAGCCGGGCGAAAGGAGTCTGCCGATGCAGCGGACCGGAGCCGTCATTCTTGTGCTCGCGGCGATCGCGGGCTGTCGCAGCTCGCAACAACCGATCAATCCGTTCATCCGCACCACCGTGCCGCCACCAGGCACGGGCGAAGGCGCGGTGGTGGTGCCGGGAGATCCCTACTACCCGGGATCGACGCCGACGCCGTCGCCGC
>JBGSYQ010000577.1:0-21811 GCA_041750795.1 Pirellulales bacterium
GTCGAGCGTGCTGACCGTCGCGGGATCGTCCGCGCACCAGGTGGCCGGCAGGCCCTGCTCGGCAAGCACGGACAACAGCCGCCGGCATACGGCGTCGCGCTGGCGATGCGCCACCAGTTGCGTCTCGGCATCCGGTGCATCCACGTCGATCGAAATCGTCAGAATTGCCTTCGTCAGCCGAACGCCCATACAACGATCCTTTCCACGTCGAGCCGGATGCCACACGCAAGGGTCCGTTTTAGAAAATCGGCAGCCGTCCGAAGCGGGCTGGATCAAAACTGACTGCACGCGACTGCTAGCACGTGGTGGGCGCGCAGGTACATTCCGCACAGAGTTGCCAATCGCAGGCCGCAGCCGTTACAGATTGCCAGCGGCGCTGCACCGTGTTCCGCGCGGCCACGTTGTATGCTACGTGGCGAGTCTGAATTCTGGCGAATTCAGCTACATGGGAGGGTCTGAATTATGGCGAATTCAGCTACGTGCTGGAATCGCTGGACGGGCGCTGTTCGGCGGCAAGGATCGCGTCGACCAGTCCCGGCATGGTGTATTGCCGCGCTTCGGCGGCGACTTCGTAGCCCAGTTCGCACAAGGTGGCGGACGTGAGTGGGCTGATGGACGCCAGGCGGCAGTTGCGCAAATGCTCGCCGAACATGCCCGCCAGGGAGCGTGCGATGGCCGAGCTGGTGACCGTGACCCAGTCGATGGCGCCGCGCGCAAGCAGTTCGAGAATTTCGGCGTCGGGTTGTGGTACGTCGCGGCTGGCATACACGACGATCTGGTCCACCTGGCAGCCGGCCGCGGCCAGCTCTTCGGCCAGTACTTCGCGCCCGCGGTTGGCCCGAACCAACAGCATGCGCGTTTGCTGGGCGACGTTTTGCCGGAGCGCGGCGGCCAACGATTCGGCCCGGTATTCGTCGGGAAGCAAGTCAGCGCGCAGGTGATATCGCGCCAGCTCGTCGGCCGTGCCGGGACCGATCGCGGCCAGCTTGACGGCGGCCAACGCGCGCAGATCGTGCGTCGTTAGCAGCCGATCGAGCAGCGCCCGCACGCCGTTGGCGCTTGAAAAAACCAACCAATCGTAATGCGCGATTTGGTCCAGCGCACGATCGACGGGCGCCCAGTCGTCGGGCGGGCCGATTTCGATGGCCGGCTGCAAGACGACGCCCGCCCCCAGTTCGTCGAACAGCGCCGCCAGGTTCTGGGCCTGGTGTCGTGGTCGAGTAACGAGGACCTGCCGGCCGAAGAGCGGGCGGTCGATGAACCACCCGCGGAGCGAGCGGAGCGCGGCAACTTGTCCCACGACGAACAATGCCGGCGGACGCAAGCGGCGCTCGGCGGCATGCTGGGCCAGCGTGCCGAGGGTGCCATCGATAACTTCCTGGTCGGGCCAGGCGCAGCGGCGCACGATGGCCGCCGGCGTGTCGGCGGGCTTGCCCGCCCGGATCAGCGCGTCGGTCCAATGGCTGACGGTCGTCACTCCCATGTAGAACACCAACGTGCCGGGAAAGGCGGCCAGCGCCGCGTAGTCCAGTCCCGGCGCCGTCTTATCGCGGCGCTCCTGGCCGGTCACGAGCGCCACGGCCGACGCCGCGTCGCTTTGCGTCAGCGGTATGCCGGCATAACTGCCCACGGCCAGCGCGGCGGTAATGCCGGGCACGATTTCATAGGGAACCCTGGCGCTTTCGAGCGCGGCGATTTCCTCCGCCGCGTGGGCGAACACCACGGGATCGCCGGCCTTCAGTCGCACGACCGATTTTCCGGCGCGCGAAGCATCGATCAGTTGTTGATTGATCTCGGCTTGCGGCACAATGCGTCCGCGACCGTGGCGTCCCAGGCAAATCAACTGGGCCGTCGGCCGCACGTGGTCGAGGATGCGAGGATTGACCAGATAGTCGTAGAGTACGACGTCGGCCCGCTGCAGGCAGCGGCATCCGCGCAGGGTAATGAGCCCCGGATCGCCCGGACCCGCGCCGACCAGATAAACCGTACCCGCGTTCGAAGGCATGTCAGTCTGTGTTGTTTTGCCGGGGTTGGCGCCAAGTGCGAAGCAAAGCTTCGCACGGAAGCGCGAAATAACGACTTACGTCGCTATTTGTCCTCGCATTCGTGCGCTGTCACAGCCTGTTGAATTCTTCAACGGGCTGCTAAAATGAGAGTTTGGCGAACTCTGGCTATTATCATCCACCGCGCCGCATCCCAAAAGGGCAGCTCTCGAACGTGACGACTGACGCCGCATCCTCTGGAAGTCCGGGCCGGCAGCCGATTGCCCCGGCCATCCGCCGCCGCTTGCAGCAATGCTTCGAGCATGGCAGCCGCAGCGCCGCCAAGGGGGACTTTGCCTACGCCTCGGACATGTTTTCGGCCTGCGTGCGCGACGATCCGTCGAATCAGATCTACATCAAGCAGTTTCTGGACAACTTGGTCAAGAAGTATAAGGACAACAAGAAGGGGGCCGGCTTCACCAGCGCACCCAAGGCGGCGGCGTTGAAGGGCAGCATCAAGAAGGCCCGCTACTCCCAGGACTGGGACTCGGTGCGTAAAAACGGCATCGAGATGTTGAAGATCAATCCCTGGGATATCTCGACGCTGGTGGCCATGGCCGAGGCCTGCGACGCGCAGAATTTCGACGAGGCTGGGCTGGTCTACCTGAAGCAAGCGCTGGACGTGAATTCCAAGGACGCGGACGTCAACCGCATCTGCGGGCGGACGCTGGCGCGGCTGGGGCAGTTCGACCAGGCCATCGCCTGCTGGCACCGCGTCGAGCAGGCCAAGCCGGGCGACGACGAAGCGGCCCGCGCCATCGGCGAGCTGGCCATCGAGAAGACGATCAGCAGGGGCGGCTACGAATCGGCCGAGAGCAGCACCGACGTCCGCGCGGCCAAAGGGCTCAAGGACGATCCGCACGCCGAGCGCGCAGCCCAGCTTTCGCCGATCGAACAGCTCGAAAAGCAAATCGCCAAAACGCCCGACAAGGTCGAGTTGTACACGGAGCTGGCCGATCTGCACACGCGCGACGAGAATCACGACAAGGCCGCGGAGGTGTTGAAGAAAGCCTTGGAGGCGTCAGGCGGCGACGTGACGGTTCGCGAGCGGCTGGAAGACAGCCAGCTTCGCCGCGGCCGACAGCAAGTCATGATCGCCGAGAAAAAGGCCGGCAAGGACAAAACGCCCGAAGCGGAAAAACTCGCCAGGAAGATGAAGATCCAGCTTAACTCCATGGAGTTGGACGTCTATCGCTCGCGCGCGGAGCGCTATCCGAACAACTTCGGGCTGAAGTACGAGTTGGGGATGCGGCTGAAGCGTGCCGGCGAGTATGGAGAGGCCATCAAATGCTTTCAGGCTGCCAGCGGCGACGTCAAACGCAAAGGTGCGGTTCACATGGAGCTGGGCGAGTGCTTCCAGCACATCAAGCAGTACAAGCTGGCCATGGACAACTATGAAAAGGCCCTGGAAGCCACCACCGATCGCGAGGCCGACCAGCGCAAGCTGGGACTGTACCGGGCCGGTAAGCTGGCCTTGGGTCTGGCCGAAAAGTACCTGGCCGCCAACCAGGCCGAGGGGCAGCAGCAGTTCGCCCGCGCCGAGAAGCACTTGAACGAGCTGGCGGGCATCGAATTCGGCTACAGGGACGTGGCCCAACTACTGGACAAAGTCGCCAAAATCCGTCATAAAGGCTGATTCTCGCCGTCCGGCGCGCAGCCTGCCGGCGGCCGATCCGCGAACTTTGATCCTCAATTTCCTCGTTTACGACGGTCCTCTCGACCGCCCGCACCATGCCCAATACCAAAAGCGCCGCCAAGCGACATCGTCAGAGCCTCGTGCGTCGCGACCGCAACCGCGCTCGTAAGAGCCAGATCAAGACCCAAGTGCGGAAAGTCCGCGAGGCGATCGCCGCCGGCGACGTGGAAAAGGCCGAGTTCGAGTTTCGCGTCACGGCCAAGACCATCGATCAAGCAGCCGCGGGCGGCGTGGTCCACACGAACCTGGCCGGTCGCGTCAAGTCGCGCCTGTCGGCCGCCATCAAGGCCGCCAAGGCCAAGAAATAGCCGGCTGCCCTGCTCTCCAGTGTCGCTGTTGTCCAGTGTCGCTGTTGTCCAGCGTCGCTGCCGTTGGATCCCTCTGCTGGCTGACGTCCCTTGTGCGCCGCATTTACCACTCGATGGCTGCGGCGTCGAATACGGGTCCTTCCACGCACGTGCGGCGATAGTCCCAGCCGCCGCCATCGTCGCGCACCCGCGCCACGCAACTGAAGCAGATTCCGATGCCGCAGGCCATCGGCGTCTCGAGCGAGACCTGGCAGGCGACGCCGGACCGGCGGGCAAGCTCCGCTGTGGCGGCCATCATGGGCTCCGGCCCGCAACAAACGACCCGCGCCGCAGGCGCCTCGAGCAGCACTCGCTGGGCGATCTCGGTTACCAATCCATGATGCCCGCAAGTGCCGTCGTCGGTGCTCGTAAGAACGTTGACGCCGAGTGCGGCAAAGTCGTCGACACCCGCCAGGTAGTCCTTGGTGCGTGCTCCGTAGCACAGCGTCACGCGCGCCGCAGGCGTTACTTTGCGTGCCGGCTCGCCATAGGAGCGCAGGCCGAGGTACTCGCGCGCCAGCGCCATGAACGGCGTCTGCCCGATTCCGCCGGCCACCATCAGCAAGTGTTCCGTGGAGGCAGGAGCAAAGCCATTGCCCAACGGTCCCCACACGTCGAGCGACTGCCCGGGGCGCAACTCGGCCAGGCGCCGAGTCATCCGACCGAGGACGAGATAAACCACGTCGATGGCCACCGGCGCGCCGTCAGCGGCCACGACGGTGTCGTACAGGGCCAAGGGCCGACCCAGTAGCGGATCGTCGCAACCGGCCAGCCGCATCATCAGGAATTGTCCGGGCACGATACGGCGGGCCATCTGGGGACACTCGAAGCGCACTCGGAACGTGTCGCGCGCCAGCCGCACATTCTCGATCACCGAGACCCGCTGTTGAGAGGCACGATCGGCATAGTACGCAGCGTGCAGCGGATTGGTCATAGCGTGAAACCGAAAGCCATCAATCTAGTCGGCGCGTCGCAGCGAGCGCCACTACAGCGTATCGCCTCCAGCCTCCAGCCTCCAGCCTCCCGCCTTATTTGCCCGCCTTATTTGCCCGCCTCTTCGGCCAGCGCCGCGGCCATCCGTTGAAACACGCCGTGCCAATCGCGGAACTTGGTTTGCCGGAACAGTCGCATGGTGGGATACCAGGGAGAATCGTCGCGGTTTTGCATCCATCGCCATTCCGCGCCAAAGGGCAGCGCGACCCAGACCGGCGCCGCCATGCCGCCAGCCAGATGCGCCAAACCCGTATCGCAGGCGATCACCAGATCCAAGTTGGCGATCACCGCCGCGGAGTCCATGAATACGGCGCCATCGGCGCCGTACTCGGGTCGCAGATCGATGACGGGAAACCGGTCGCTTTCCGCTTGCTCCGCCAGGGCCACGAGCTGCTCGCTGCCGGGCCCTAGCTGCAAGCTGATCAGCCGCACGCCAGGCACGTCGGCCAGCGGCCGGAACGCCTTCAGCGGAATGGATCGCAGGCAATCGCGGTGATGCGCCGGGCGGCCCTGCCAGACCAATCCCACCCGAAAGCCCGGATAGTTTTGCAAGCGATCGCGCCAGCGTGCGATCCGCTCGGGCTGCGCCGCCAGATACGGTACGTTGGCGGGCACCGTTTCGAGCGTCGTACGCAGCACGTGCGGCAAGCTCATCAGCGGCACGTGTACCTCGAACGGTGGCAGGGGGCCGTCGAGCGGCAATACGTTCGGAACGCCGCAAGCCTGCAACAGCGGCACCAACAGCGGTTGTACGGCAACCAGCACGTTGCCGCCGCGCTCGGCCACCAGTGGCACGTATCGAATGAACTGCAACGTGTCGCCGAAACCCTGTTCCGCGTGAATCAAGATGGTGCGACCGGACAACGAGCCGCCGTTCCAACGAGGCTGCGGAAAATCGCGCGTGTCGAACTGTTCGCAGTGCGCTCGCTGTTCGTATCCGGCCCAGCCGCCGACAAAGTCGCCCAAGGCCAGCAACGCGGTGCCGCGGCTGTGCGCCGCATGGTAGCTGTTGGGGTCCAACTCCAAGGCACGTTCGTAGAAGCGCAGCGCCGTGGCCGGGTCTCCCAGATCCTTGTAAGTCGTGCCCAGGTTGACGTGCAATTCGGCACGTTGCGGCGCCAGTGCGAGGGCACGCTCGCAGAGGCGCTGCGCCTCGTCGGTTCGGCCCAGGTCCTGCAATATAACGCCCAGATTGGAAACCGCGGGCACCGCGTCCGGGTCCTGCGCATAGGCGCTTTCCAGCCATTGCAATGCTTCGGCCAGCATGCCGCGCTCGCGGAGGAGGTTTCCGAGATTGCACTTGGCCGGGACGAAGTCAGGCCGCAGGGCAAGTGCCCGGCGATAACTCTGGTCGGCTTGATCCCATTGGCGGCGGATCTGCTGCAGGTTGCCCAGGTTGTAGTGCGCTTCGGCGTAGTTGGGGTCGCAGCGCAGCGCGGCGGCGTAGCTGGCCGCGGCCTCGTCGAAGCGCCGTGCATTCTGTAACAGCGAACCCAGATTGTTGTGCAACTCGGCGACGAACGGAGCCAGCCGCGCCGCCTCGGCATAATAGGCCAGCGCCTCGTCGGCGTTTCCCATCAGCCGGTGGATCTCGCCCAGGTTGCCAAACAGCGCGGCCTGCGTCGGATCGAGCGCCACGGCGCGGCGCAAGGTTTCCACGGCCTCGGCATAACGTCCCAACTGCCGCAAGGCGATGCCCAGCAGGCCGAGCGCGTCGGCACGTTGCGGTTGAGCGTCGACGATCTGCTGATAGGCGGCCCGCGCTTCGTCGAAGCGCTGGGCGCGGTGCAATTCCAAGGCCGTTTGCAGTAAGGAATCGTCGTGAGACATGATACACGTGGAAATCGTCAGCGGCAGACGTCAAGCGCGTGCGGCGCGACTTTGCCGGCGGCTACTGGCGGTCGGCAGCGTCGGGATCTTGCAGCAAACGATCCAACAAAGCTTGCGCATCGCCGAAATTGGGGTCGGCTTCCAACGCCTGTTGCAGACTCTTGATCGCGTCGGCCGAACGCCCCATTGCCTGAAAGGTGTTTCCCAGTCGAAAGTACGACTCGGCGTCGGGGCGCAGCGCGATGGCCTGCCGGTAACTGGCCACGGCCTCGTCGTAGCGGCCCAACTGTTCGTAGAGCATGCCCATGTGGTGATGGATGACCGGCTCGTGCGGAGCCAGCCGCAGCGCTTCGAGATAGCAGTCGAGCCCTTCGTCGAGCTGGCCCAGCCCGCGATAGGCCTCACCCAGGTTGGCATGGTAGGCCGCTTCCGTGGGATCGGCGGCGATGGCGCGTCGCAGATAGTCTTGGGCGGGCTCGAACTGGCCGGCCTGGCGCAGCAGCAAGCCCGCGGCATTGAGCGCCGCGGCGTGCTGGGGCGCTTGCTGCAAAACCTCTTGATAGCGTTGCCAGGCTTCGGGCAGTTTCCCATCGCGGTGCAGCAAGACGGCCGACTTGAGAACTTCGTTGATTTCAGGCATGACGCATTCCGAGTGGGTGCGGAGAACAGGAGGCCGATCAGGTTGGTTTTGCCGCCGGCGTAGGCCGTCGACGCGTCGTCGTTTTCTTTCTCCCCTTGCCTGTTCCAGAGTGATCGCGCTTTGCCAGGCCGCCGCCGATCACCGTGCGCTTTTTGGCGGCCACCTTGGGCAGCGGCCTGGCGGCGGGCTTGGGCCGCGGACGCTTGGCGCGATGAGCGATTTGCCCGGCGGCAGCCTGAAGCTGGCGCAGTTCGTCACGGGTCAATGGGCGCACGGCCGCGGGCGGCAACTCGCCCAAACGCAGCGGCCCCAGCGCCACGCGCTTCAGCCGCAACACCTTGTGCCCCGCGCGGGCCAGGATGCGGCGAATCTCGCGGTTGCGCCCCTCGCCCAACACGATTTCCAACTGCGTGCTTTGCTTGTAGGAGTGCTTGATCCGCGCCGAGATGACGCGGGCGAATCCTTCGGCCAGATGCGCGCCCTTGCGCAGCCGATGAAGCTCGTCGCGCTCGATCGTGCCGGCGACTTCCACGTGATAGGTCTTCTCGACGCCGTAGCGCGGGTGCGACAAGCGATTGGCCAGCTCGCCGTCGTTGGTCACCAGAATCAACCCTTCGCTCGACATATCGAGCCTGCCGACCGTGAACAGCCGTTCGGAGCTGGGCACCAGGTCGATCACGCGCGGGCGACCCGAAGGATCGCGGCTGGTGGACAGCACGCCCGGCGGCTTGTGAACGATGAAATACTCGCGGCGCGGCTGGGCCAAGGCAACGCCGTCGACGCGAATGCGCTGGTTGTGCGGATCGGCCTTGGCTCCCAGCGCGGAAACCACCTGGCCGTCCACCTCGACGCGGCCTGCGAGAATCAACTCCTCGCAGTGCCGGCGGCTGCCCAGTCCGGCCGCTGCCAGCACTTTCTGCAACCGCTGGGCGACGTCGGGCGCGGCTTGCTCGGATCGAGGGCGGGCATGAGGACGACGCTGGCGCAAAGACATGGCACGCTTGACGGCTCAAAGGAGGCGAGAACTGCAAGAGAGTCTATGATAGCCGCCCGCGACCCATCTTGTCAGTCGGCGGCGCGCCAATTTCTTGCTTCTGCGGGCTGGTACGCCGGCGCCATGCCTGCCGACGGAGGGATGTACGTGGTGCCGGGAACCACCGCGGGCGCCATCAGCGGCCCAACCTCCAACGGCACCGCCGCGGGCACCGGATAAACCACGCCTTGGCGGCTGGCGGCCGGAGATGCCTTGTAGAGCCCGGTCGGGGCCGGCTGTCGAAACCGATCCTGATACGTCTCGTTGTTCTGCACGCGCTCCGCCCACGGTGCGGGCATGTCGTACGCCATCGGCCGACCTCCCACGATCGGCGGTCCGACGTCGTTCAGCGGGTAGGGGTCGAAACGCTCGGCACGCACCTGTTGATATTCTTCCGATCCGGGATGCAACAGCCGCGGAAACGCGACGTCCGCGCAACCGGCGGTCACGAGCGGCACGATCCACAGGAACGCGGTGCGTTGCATCATGCCGTTGTTGCTCGAGATTGCACGAACATGTGGATTGCCCGCGGCAAGATGGGGACGCGGTCGCCGGGGCATAAGAACAGGCGGCGAATTATAGGCGCCAGGCAAGAGGCCGAGAAGCCGAGATCTCGACGCCACGCGATGCGCGCTACGCTGGCGCGAACCTGCCAGCAATCCAGCGCTGGCAGGTGTCAGGGGAGATAGGCGTCCAGAATCACGGACGGTTCGTGGGGCTGGATCATGACGGGCGGAAGCTCCGAAGGCAGCACGATCACGCTGCCCGGCCGTAATGGTCCCGGTCCGGGGTCGCCGGCGACGTCCATCGCCCCGGCCAGGACCAGCAGCATGTGGCACCGCCCATCGCCGCCGGCCGTCTGGGGAGTGGAGAACTTCCAGCGATCGAGCACGAACTTGTCGCAGGCCACCAGTTGCTCGACGTGTGGCCGCTCGGTCGGCTTGGGCCGCTGGGCCGAAACCGGGCCATACGCATAGTCGATCGCTTCCAGAGCGGCGTCGACGTGCAACGTGCGGGGCGCTCCGTCGGGGCCAATCCGATTCCAATCGAACAAGCGATACGTGGTGTCGCTGGCCTGTTGAATCTCGGCTACCAACAATCCCGGCCCCAGCGCATGGAGCACTCCGGCCGGCAGGAAGTAGCAATCTCCGACCTCGGGCTCGATGCGAGTAACGCACAACTCGCAGGTCTGACGAGCGACCTCGCGCTGGAGCAACTGTTGATCGACGGCGCGCCGCAATCCGGCATACAGATAGCTGCCCGGCGCCGCATCCAGGATCACCCAGGCTTCCGTCTTGCCCAAGTCGGGCGGTTCGAGTTGCGCCGCGCGGGCATCGTCGGGATGCACTTGCAACGAAAGCCTCTGCTGGGCGTCGAGAAACTTGATCAGCAGCGGAAATCGCTCTGCACTTGCGTGCCGACCCAAGAGCGCCGCACGATGTTCGATCATCAGCTCGTGCAACGTACGGCCAGCCAACGGTCCGAAGGCCACCCGGCTTTGGTCGGCGCCGCGATCGACGACTTCCCAACTTTCGGCGTAGTCGTTGCCGGCATCAAGCGTTTTCCCAAGGTTTTCCAGGCGGCGCCCGCCCCACAAATATCGCCGCAGAATCGGCTGGAACCGGAGCGGGTATAGCATCGTCATCGGCAAGGCTCGCGGGGGGAGGGACGTCTCCGGGACGATTACTATAACGCGCCGTCGCAGCCGGTTGAAATATTCCACTCGATCGCATGTGCCGGTCCGGATTGGTTGTCGCGCGTGAAAAAGGGTGGTATTATCCTGAGGTAGCCCACCGCAAGCCTCCTCTCGGCGATGCGCACCACGACCGCCCGCTTTGCGCTTCTTTCATGGCCAAGCACGACGACGAAGACGATCTGTTCAAGCACACCTCGATGTCCTTCGGGGAACATCTTGAGGAGTTGCGCTCCGCGCTGTTCAAATCGGTGATTAGCCTGGTGATTGGATTCGCCATTGGGCTGGCATTCGGATCGTACATCGTCGGATGGATCCAGGCGCCGCTGCGAGCGGCGCTGGAGGCGTACTACCAGAAGGAGGCGATGGAGTACGTCAACGAGCGCGTGCCGCCGGACCTGCGCGACAACGAGGCCATCAAGGAGCTGGTCTACAAGGACGGGCTGCTGCCGGAGGATCGGTACATCTCGACCGTCGAGATGCTCAACGCGCTGGAGCGTCGTTACCCGGGCGTCTTCTCGGACGTGGAGCTCAAGCCGATGGCCCCGGCGACGCCGCCGGCCGGCACGGCCGCCGCGGCACCGGATGGGACCGATGATCCCCGGGCTGCCGAGGACAACACCCTGCGGGAGTTTTCCAAGGACGATATGATCCGGTTGCGCATCTGGCGGCCCATGGCCGAGGACGAGCGTATGACGCTGGACGCGATCGGCGTGCCGGAGCCGTTCATCATCTACATGAAGGCCAGCTTCTTGTTCGGGGCGCTGATTTCGGCGCCCTTCGTGTTCTATTTCCTCTGGCAGTTCATAGCGGCCGGCTTGTACCCGCACGAAAAGCGCTACATTCACGTGTTCCTGCCGGTCAGCGTGGTGCTGTTCTTGACGGGCGCGGCGCTGGCATTCTTTTTCGTGTTTCCGCCCGTGCTGGGATACTTCTTCTGGATCGCCGATTCGCTGGGCGTGCAAATGCGGCCGCGGCTGAGCGAATGGCTCAGTTTCGTGCTGCTGTTGCCGCTGGGCTTTGGCGTGGCGTTCCAATTGCCGCTGCTGATGCTGTTTCTCGATCGGATTCACATCTTCAATACGCAGGTCTATCTGTCCAAGTGGCGGATTGCCGTGCTGCTGATGTCCATCGCCGCGATGGTGCTCTCGCCGGGCGGCGATCCGTACAGCATGATGATGCTGCTGGTGCCGCTGGTGGGTCTGTATTTCGCGGGCATCGCCCTGTGCAAGTGGCTGCCGCAGGCGGGCAGCAGGCCGAGCGCCAAAACCGACGTCAAGCGGTACGCGGAAGTGGACTAGGCCGGAGGCTGTAGGCTGGAGGCTGGAGGCTGGAGGAAAGAGGACGGGAGGACGGGAGGACGGGGGGACGGAGTCAGCCACTCGCTACTAAATCGCTTCTCCGCCGCGTTCGCCGGTGCGGATACGGATACAGTCGTCCAGCGGCAGAACGAAGATCTTGCCGTCGCCGATTTCGCCGCTGGCGCCTGTGCGGCCTCCCTTGATGATGGCGTTGATCGTGGGCTCGACGAATTGATCGTTCACGGCGATCTGAAGCTGGACCTTGCGCAACAGGTTGACGGCAATCTCGTGGCCGCGGTAAACCTCCGTATGGCCTTTCTGGCGTCCGAAACCCTGCACGTCCATCACGGTCAGGCGAAAGACCTCGACCTCCGTCAGCGCGGTCTTCACTGCTTCCAGTCGCGTGGGCTGAATGATGGCGACGATCAACTTCATGCTGGCACTACCCCCTGCGTGACGCACAACTCATGTGATGCGGCCTTCTCTGCTTCCCGCGCTACCGAGCGGCAATGGTCGCACGCGGCCCGCTGGTGGCCACGGACGCGAAACCTCGCTGCCGCTGTAGATTAGTTCTAGCTGGCCGCGCGCGATTGAGCAACGCTGCCAAGGGCCGGCACGCGAGGCGCAAAAAAATAGCCCCGGGCTTGGGCAGGTTAGGCGGAGACCTACCCAAGCCAGCGGGGCATCCTTCTGGCCCAGGCAAGAGCCGAAGAGTCCTCGTTGGATTTGCCAATGTGCCCGCACGAGTCCCAGGCACAAACTCCCTGGCGAACTGGAGCCGCAGGCCAATGCGGTAGCCGGCGTTCCAGGACAGTCCTAGCGGACCGTTTGGACTTCCAAGTCACGCGAGCCGGATATTGCAAGCGACGTGCCAGCCCGCGGAAAAAAATCACCGGCGCCGCCGGCCAACGAGCGATAGCCCAAGCAGCCACACTACTTGCAACAATTTCGACGACGGCCGTCGCCGCACGGTCAAGCCGAACCACACGGCAGCAATGCCCAAGATCACGTCAGCGACCGCAGCGCAACTATGCAGGCGTCGAAGCACGCGAGCTTTGACGCCCCACACAAAAAAAACGGGGTGCGGTCACTTGGACCGCACCCCGCCTGGAGTTCGCAGTTAGGAGCTTTCGACGTTCGGCCTAGAACAGGGTGATCCAGTCGAAACCGACCAACGTCTGGCTGTTGCCGGTTCCGTCGTCGAACGGCAGGGTGCCCGCACCGTTGAGGGAGGTGCCGCTGAACCAGTCGAAGCGGACATAGGGGCGAAGCACGGTGTTGGCCGAATACCTGTAGTTGGCACCAATCGTGACTTCGTAGAAGCTACCCTCGTAGCTGTCGCGGCCGGCGGGACCGCGCGGAATCAGCACGCGGAAACCATTCTGGTCGCGGAACCACTCGGCACGGATACCGTAGCTCATGCAGTCGCTGACGGTGTAGAACAGGTACTGGTTCAGGCCGTACCAGTACGCGTCGTCGCCGTTGGCCAGGGCATCGTTCTGGTAGCCGAAGTCGGTCTGGCCGACGTAAGTCAACCGATCGCTGATGCTTTCCAGCGGGCGGCTATAGACCAGGGTTTGCACGTAGCGGTTGCTGAAGTCGCCGGCCTGATTCGGCTCGTTGCCGATCGTACCGGAGTACGCCAGCGACGCGCCGTCCTGGAAGTTCTCAGCATAGGTGAGCACCAGGCTGTAGTTGGGGTTGCCGGCCGGAGTGAAGTTATCCCAGCCGTTGTAGCCGCCGGCACCCAGGTTCATGTCCTCGGTGGCCTGCCAGTTGAAGATGAAGCCGGTCATGGTGAACGCTTCGCCGTACTGGAAGGTATAGGGCACGCTCGGGAAGAAGTTACCCGGCGCGGTCACCACTTCGTAGCCCACCGGGGCGTAGAAGTGACCGACTTTGACTTTCAAGTCGTTGTAGGCGCCTTCGACGTAGAACTGCGGCAGGGCCAGGCCGAAGAACCGCTGCGAGTTCCACGTTTCCAGGCCCACGGCGCTGGTGAAGAACGCGTCTTGACCGTACATCACGTCGACGCGACCACCCCAGTCCCAACCGTATCCGCCGGTGTCCGTGGCCTTCTCGGCGAACAGATAGAGCTGGTTCATCATCACTTCGTTCGAACGGTCGGTGAAGGTCACCGGGCCGTTGAAGCGATCGGCCGGATTCGTGGTGTTCCAGACGAACGGATTCCACGCGATCCAGCCTTGCACGACCGTGTTGCAGCATTCCAGGCACTCGTGATCGAACAGCCGCCACTCGTCGCCGAGACAGCAGTAGGGATTCAGGAGCGTGCCGCAACCGTCGCCGAAGCTCTCGTCGCCGTTTGCTTCAGCGGCGGGCGCGACGCGTGCTTGCGGATCGGGTTCGCCTTCGACGCCGCGCTCTTTGGCGCCGGCCTGCTGGTCGAAGTCCTGAGCATAGTAGCTGTTGTACTCATAGGCTGTCGGTTGCACCGACTCGTACAATCCAGGATCGTACTGGGCGAAGGCGGCTGGTGCCGACAGGCAGCCGGCAATGGCGCCGGCCAGCGCCAACATCGAAAGTCTCATAACCGTTCTCCAATCCTTTGAAACGGGGAGCATGTTGACTGGCGATCCGTGCGGACCACGCTGCGAACACTCCATTGGGCGGGATCACTCGGCGGGAGAACACGAACGCGAGAGCCGCCTTGTCTCGCTCCGGTTCCGCAATGGTGCTATCGGCGAGCGCGACAAACAGGGTTAACCCGAAAGAACCCGCCGGTATCTTGAAAAATGCCGCGACAACGTGCGGCGCGCGAAGAGATAACGCCTGTATCGAAATGAACGCCGCTAGCACGCGCCGACGCGGCGCAAAAGGCCGCCGAGGCAAGGAAGACGTTGGACGCCGCGGTGGCGATAGAATCGCTACACTCGCGCAAGTTTAACAGCCCAGGACGCCGCTTTGCAGCCTGTTGAAGAATTCAACAGGCTGCGACATCGCATGGATGCGATGACAGAATTGCGACGCAAGTCGTTATTCTGCGAGCCGTGCGAAGCTTTGCTTCGCACTTGGCGAGGTTGAAAAATGCCTGGACGGCATTTTTTAACAAGCTGTTAGCCGGCCGCGGCGCCGGCGGCCACGTCGGCAAACATGGCCTCGACGAAATCGTCGGGCACGAAGAGCGCCAAATCCTCCGGTTGCTCGCCGACGCCCACGTATTTCACCGGCAATCCGACCTGCGAACGAATGGCCACCACGACGCCACCCTTGGCGGTGCCGTCGAGCTTGGCCAGCACGATGCCCGTGCAATGCACCGCGTCGGTGAAGTGTCGAGCCTGGCTGATGCCGTTCTGGCCGGTCGTGGCGTCCAGCACCAGCAGGACCTCGTGGGGCGCGTCGGCGATCTGCTTGCCGATGACGCGGTGGATCTTGGTCAGTTGTTGCATCAAGTTCTGCTGGGTTTGCAGGCGGCCAGCCGTGTCGACGATGCACACGTCGGCCTGCGACTCCAGCGCCGTGGCCACGGCCCGATGCGCCACGCTGGCCGGGTCGCTGCCGGGTTCGCCCTTGACGATCGTGGCCCCCAGGCGATCCGCCCAGATGGACAATTGTTCGACGGCCGCGGCGCGAAACGTGTCGCCGGCGCCCAGCACGACCTTCTTGCCGTCGGCGATGAACAGATGGGCCAGCTTGGCGATGGACGTTGTCTTTCCCGCCCCGTTGACCCCGGCCACCATGATCACCGTGGGACCTGACGGGGCCAGCACGATCGGTTGCGGGCTCTGATTCATCAGTTCCTTCAGATTGTGCTTCACCGAGTCCAAAAACTCGGGCATGTGCATCACGCGGGCGCGAAACTTGGCGCCCAGCTCCTTCACGATTGCCTCGGCCGGCGCCACGCCCATGTCGGTCTTGATCAAGGCGGCCAGCACTTCGTCGAGAAACGCATCGTCGACGAGCCGGCCCTCGCTCTTGAACAAGTCGCGGACGTCGGTTTTGAGCAGTTGCGTGGTCTTCTTCAGACCCTGCTTGATTTTGTCGAACAGGCCCATGGGTGGAATCCGTGCCGGAGGGTGTGAGGAGGAGCAGGACCGGCGTGCCGCGGTGCGGTCGCCAGCCCGATTTTAGAGGCCGGTGCGGGGCATTGGCTAGGGCTTCTCGTGGCTCACCAGCACGCGATCGAGAATGCCGTTGACGAATTGGGCCGATTGCTTGGAGCCGAACCGCTTGGCCAGCTCCACCGCCTCGTTGATCGCCACGCGGTCGGGCGTCTCGGCATACAAGATCTCAAAGGCGCCCAGCCGCAGCACGTTGCGATCGGTGGCCGCCATGCGTCCCAGGCTCCAATGATCGGCGGTTTGCGTCAACAGGTCGTCCAGTTCCTGGCGATTGCGGCGCACGCCGCTGATCAACGAGCGCGCAAACTCGATCAACTCCGGCGCCTGCAGGCGGTTGGCCACGAATTTTTGATCGTCGTCGGGATTGTGTTGCGGATTCAAGTCGTCCTGATAGAGGACTTGCAGCGCGACTTCGCGCGCTCGACTACGGCGGGCCATAAGGCGGGAACTCCGAGGATTACGCCAGCTTCTCCAGCAGATCGATCATTTCCAACGCGGCCAGGGCGCACTCGCTGCCTTTGTTTCCTACGTTGCCGCCGGAACGATGGATCGCCTGTTCGAGCGTATCGCAGGTGAGCATGCCGAACAAGACCGGCACGCCCGATTGCCGCCCGATCTGCTCCAGCGCCAGGCTCACCGCCCGATTGATGTGCTGATCGTGCGTCGTTTCGCCGCGAATCACCGCGCCCAGGCAGATCACCGCGCGGTAGCGGACGCTGTCGGCCATGCGCGCCGCCACCAAGGGGATCTCGAAAGAGCCCGGCACCCAGGCCACGTCGACGTCGCCGTCGGCCACGCCGTTTTCGGCCAACGTCGCCAGCGCGCCGTCGAGCAGTTTGCGCGTGATCGACTCGTTGTAGCGCGCCACCACGATCGCCAGCCGGCCGCGCGGCGCCTTCAAGTTGCCTTCGAATTCGCGGGGCACGGCGAGCTCCTCTCCAGAGTATCCGCAGGACGGGCAGGCCCGCCGGCGCCGCGTTGCGCCGGTGGAGCCCAACGGGCGCCATGCGCCGTCAAGACTTCATGCTCATCAGGAATTCGGCGTTGGTTTTGGTCTTCTGCAGCCGCGCGACGATCAATTCCATGGCGTCGGGGGCGCCCATGTCGTTGAGCACTCGGCGGAGGATGCAGACGCGGCGATACTCTTCCGGATCCATCAGCATCTCTTCGCGGCGCGTGCCGCTGCGGTTGATGTCGATGGCCGGCCAGATCCGCTTGTCGACCAGCTTGTGGTCCAGCACGATTTCCAGGTTGCCGGTGCCTTTGAACTCCTCGAAGATCACCTCGTCCATCTTGCTGCCGGTCTCGACCAGCGCCGTGGCGATGATGGTCAGCGAGCCACCTTCCTCGACCTTGCGGGCGGAGCCGAAGAACCGCTTGGGCCGCTGCAAGGCGTTGGCGTCGACGCCGCCGGAGAGGATCTTGCCCGAGTGAGGACATTCCGAGTTCCAGGCGCGCGCCAGCCGCGTGATCGAATCCAGAAAGATGATCACGTCGTAGCCGTACTCCACCATCCGCTTGGCCTTTTCGATGACCATCTCCGACACCTGGATGTGGCGCGCGGCCGGCTCGTCGAACGTCGAGGAAATCACTTCGCAGTTGGGACCCTTGACCTGCCGCTCCATGTCGGTGACTTCCTCCGGGCGTTCGTCGATCAACAGCATGATCACGTACACCTCGGGATGGTTGGTGAGCACGGACTTGGCCATTTTCTGCAGCAGGATGGTCTTGCCGGCACGTGGCGGGCTGACGATCAATCCGCGCTGGCCGAAGCCGATCGGCACGATCAGGTCGACCACGCGCATGGCCACTTCTTCCGACGTGGTTTCGAGCACCACGCGCTGATCGGGGTGCAGCGGGGTGAGATCGTCGAAGAAGACTTTCTCGGACAGCTTGTTCGGATCCTCGTAGTTGATGGCCTCCACGCGCAACAAGGCGAAATAGCGCTCGTTCTCCTTGGGCGGGCGAATCTGGCCCGACACCGTCGCGCCGGTGCGCAGCCCGAAGCGGCGAATCTGGCTGGGCGAAACGTAGATGTCGTCCGGGCAGGACAAGTAGTGATAATCCGGGCTGCGCAGAAACCCGAAGCCGTCGGGCAGGATCTCCAGCGTGCCTTCGCCGAACATCAGCCCGTTGAGCTTCACGCGCTCTTTCAGGATTTTGAAGATCAAGTCCTGCTTCTTGATGCCGGTGATCTCTTCCAGGTTCTCCTTGCGAGCCTGCTCGATCAACTGGGGCATGGTCATGCGCTGCAATTCGGCGATGTGGATGTCGCCCTGCTTGATCTGCTCGTAGCGGTCGTCGGTATCGTCCCTCGAAGCGCTGGCCTCGTCGGCCAATTCTTCCGCCAGGCTCAACGGTTCCGCGTCGTTCTCGCGGGCGAACTGGGTAGCGGACACGTGCGGCTTCGTGGCGGTTTTGCGATCGCCAGTGCTCTTGGTTTCCATAAATCGATGGCTCCCGAATGGTATTGGGCCGATCGCGCAAGAAGGCGTCGGCGGCGGGTTGGATGGGATTCCCTGGAACGGAAGGACTTTGTGAAGGTAGAGAAACGATTTCGAAAGGTTGTGCGTGAATCAACGGCCGCCGGCGCGTTTGTGGGCCGGCATGGGTTTTCGCAAGAGGTCGCGGCCACACGACATCTCGCTGGACGGGTGACTAGTTGTTGGGGTTGCTCTCGATGGTTTCGCGCCAGTATTTCATCACTTGCGATCGCGTCGCGTCCACGGTGCCCGAGTTGTCGATCAGCAGGTCTGCGTGCGCCTGTTTCTCTGCCAGCGTTTCCTGGACCGCTTCCCGCCGCTCGAAATCGTCGGCCGGCCAGCCGCGCGCCAGCGCTCGCGACAAGCGTTGCTCGCGCGGCGCATCGACGTATACGATCGTATCGCACAGCTTGTCCCAGCCGGCTTCGACCAACAGCGGCACGTCCAGCACGATGGCTTTCACTCGATGGTCTCGCTGCAGGTCCTCCAGGCGCTGGCCGACCAGGCGGCCAACTTCCGGATGAATGAGTTGCTCCAAGTGCTTTCGTTCGCGTGGTCCGTCGGGCGGCGGAGCGAACACGACTTTGGCCAATGCCGCGCGATCGACGTCGCCGTCCGGCGTAAAAATCGCATCGCCCCAGCGCTGCCGCGCCGCTCGTTTCACCTCGTCGTATTCTAACACCTCGTGCGCCAACGCGTCGGCCGAGATGACGACCGCGCCTTGGCTCTTCAACGTTTCGGCGACCAGCGATTTGCCGCTGGCGATTCCTCCCACAAGGCCAATCAACGGTACTCGCGCCGGCTGCATAGGATGGCATCGCGCGGGCCTGAGTCGCCCGGCGCATTGCGTGAGGCTAGTTCCACTCCTGGCAATCCGCCCAGTTGTCGCCCGATTTCAAGTCCACTTTCAAAGGCACGCTCAAATTCATCACTCCCGACATTTCCTGGCGCACCAGTTGCGCCAAGCGTTCCAGTTCGTCCGGAGGTACTTCGAAGACCAGTTCGTCGTGAATCTGCAGGAGCATCTTGGCCGCAAAATTCTCGCGGCGCAAACGATGATGGATGTGAATCATGGCCAGCTTGATCAGATCGGCCGCCGACCCTTGGATGACGGTGTTGATCGCTGTGCGTTCTGGAAGGTTGCGCTGGCGGCCGGCGCCGTGGCGAATGCCGCGAATGGCGCGTCGCCGCCCGAGGATGGTACTAACATACCCAGTCTTGGGGCACTCTTCCAGTATACGCTGTAGAAATTCCTCTACCCCGGGATAGCGGTCGAAATAGGCGTCGATGAAGCGGGCGGCCTCCTCCTGCTCGATGTTCAATTGGCGTGCCAGCCCAAAGGCACTTTGGCCGTAAATCACGCCGAAGTTGACGGCCTTGGCGCTGCGTCGCATGGCGCCGGTCACCTGGTCCAGCGGCACGTTGTAGACCTCGCCGGCGACGCGAGCGTGAATGTCCTCGTCGCGCGCAAACGACTCGCGCAGCGTGCGATCGCCGGAAAAATGCGCCAGCACGCGCAGCTCGATCTGGGAATAGTCGGCGGCCAGCAGCTTCCAGCCCTCGTGGCCGGGCAGAAAGGCCGCCCGAATCTCGCGGCCGCTGTCGGTGCGCACCGGAATGTTCTGCAAGTTGGGGTCGCTGGAGCTGAGCCGGCCGGTGGCCGCCACCACCTGGTTGAACGACGCGTGTACGCGCCCCGTCTGCGGATGCACCATCTGTGGCAGCGCGTCGACGTAGGTGTTCTTCAACTTGGCGTACTGCCGATACTCGATGATCTTGGCCGGCAGCGGGTGCAACCGCGCCAGCTCTTCCAGCACGTCGGCATCGGTGCTGCCGCCGGTCTTGGTGCGCTTGACCACCGGCAGCTTTTGCTCGTCGAACAAGATTTGCTGCAATTGCTTGGGCGAGCCGATATTGAACTCGCGGCCCGCCAGCTCGTGGATCTCTTTCTCCAGTTCGGCGACGCGCTGGCCGTACTTCTGGCTCAGCGCCGCCAGCCGCCCGGTGTCGACCTTGATGCCGTTGCTCTCCAGCTCGACGAGCACCTCGACCAGCGGCATCTCCACGTCGTCGAAGAGCTTTTCGAGCTGCGCTTCCTTGAGCCGCTCGGCCAGGGGCTGGCGCAGGCGCCAGGCGACGTCGGCGTCTTCGGCGGCGTAGTCGGTGATCTGCGCCAGCGGCACTTCGTCCATTCGCTTCTGATTCTTGCCCGAGCCGATCAACTCGTGGATCTTGATGGTCGGATGCTGCAGGTAGCGCAGCGACAGTTCGTCGAGGTTGTGATTGCGCTCGCCGGCGTCGAGCAGATAGCTGGCGACCATGGTGTCGAACCGCGCGCCGGCCACTTCCACGCCGGCGGCGCGCAGCACGATCATGTCGTACTTCAGGTTCTGGCCGACTTTGTGGACGTCGGGATTCTGCAGCACGTTGCGCAAGGCTTCGAGGGTTTGGCGCGGATCGAGGCTGGGCTCGCCGGCCGGGGCCCGCACGGGCACGTAGTAGCCCTCGCCCGGCCGCCAGGCGAACGAATAGCCGACGATCTCGGCCCACCGCGGCCAGATGCTGGTGGTTTCGGTGTCGAACGAAATGCACGGCTGGCGAGACATCTCGTCGACCAGCCATTGCAACCGCTCGGGCGTGGCGACGAGCTGGTAGTTGGCGCCCCAGGCTTCCTCCGACACGCGCTCGGGCAGCGTGGCGAACTTCTCCGTTAACCCGCGGAAGCCGAGCTCGCTGAACAGCTCGACCAGCGCCGCGCTATTGACGCCGCGCACGCGCGCCGCGTCCCAATCGATCTCCACCGGCACGTGCCGATCGAGCCGCACCAGTTCGCGGCTCAACAGCGCCTGCTCGCGCATGGCGATGAGGTTGTCTTTGCGCTTGCCCTTGGGCAGCTCGTCGGCGCGGGCGAGCAGCTCGTCGAGCGTGTCGAATTTTTGCAGATACTCGCCGGCCACCTTGGGGCCGATCAGCGGCACGCCGGGCACGTTGTCGACCGAGTCGCCCACCAGCGCCTGAAAATCGACGACCTGGTCGGGCCGGACCTGCCAGTCGGCCTTCAGCGCCGCCGCGTCGTAAAGCTGATCCTTGCGTACGTTGTAGACCTTGACCAGATCGGTGATCAATTGCCGGCAATCCTTGTCGGCCGAGACGATATAGCACTCGCCGCCCAGTTCGTTGGTGCGATGCGCGACCGTCGCCAGCAGGTCGTCGGCCTCGTAGCTTTCGTACGCCAGCACCGGCACGTTGAGCGCCGCCAGCAGCCGCTCGATGGGTTCGTACTGGGGCAGCAGGTCCGAGGGCATCTCGGCGCGGTTGGCCTTGTAGGCCTCGTACAACTCGTGGCGAAACGTGCGTTCGGGTCCGTCGAAGGCCACGAACAAATACGTCGGCTGCTTCTGTTCCAACAGGTACAGCATGTCGCGGGCAAAGCCGAAGACCGCCGATACCGGCTCGCCCTGGGGGCTGGTCATTTCCGGCAGCGCGTGAAACACCTGGAAGATCAGCGAGTTGGCGTCGACGATCCACACCGTCTCGCCCTGGAGCGAAGCGGGTTCGCCCGCTCGCGCTCCTTCGCCGGCCGGATCGCAGTGATATTCCGGCAATTGCCGCGGCCGATTTACGGGCGCGGCGTCCAGCGGCCCGGCCTCGAGCGATTCGGCCTCGAGCGGCAC
>JBGSYQ010000578.1:0-9147 GCA_041750795.1 Pirellulales bacterium
TCGGCGGCGGCGGCAAAAGTCTCGGCCGTCGCCGGCTTGCCGGTCAGCCACTGGCTCAGATCGGCGGCGAACAGCGGCGTGGGCGCAACGGCGGCCAACGCCACCCGTGCCGCTTCGATGGTGTCGCCCGCCTTATTCAACTGCACCCACGAGGCCGCTCCCACCACGGCAATGTCCATCTCGTTGCGGGGAATGAATCGCAAATAGGCGCTGCCGCTCTTTGGCGCCGGCGCACGAAACTCCAGTACCGCCAGAATCTCCCCGCGCCCCAGCACGTTCTTGCCGGGAGCGGTGCAAAACTCGGCCACCGGCACGTTGCGCCGCCCGTGCGGTCCGGCCACCTGGCACGTTGCTCCATGGACGATCAGCGCGGGAATCGAGTCGGCCGCCGGCGACGAGTTGCACAGGTTGCCGCCGATGCTCGCGCGACTTTGAATCTGCCAACCGCCGATGATCCGCGCCGAATCGGCCAGCGCCGGATACGCGGCCGACACCTCGGCATCGTCGTAAATACGATAGCAGGGGACCGCCGCCCCGAGCTTCAGGCCCGCCGCGGCCGAGTACTTCATCTCCATCAGCTCGGCGATCTTCTTGACGTCGACCACCAGGTCGGCCTCGCGCAGCCCTTCGCGCAATTGCACGATCAGGTCGGTGCCGCCGGTGAGCACCTTTGCCCGGTCGCCGCGCGCCGACAACAGGCTGACCGCCTCGTCGATCGTGGTGGCGGTTTGAAACTCGAAATCCTTCACCGGGTATCTCCCCCAAAAAGAGCGCGCCAGGCAGCCCGTGCAGCACTCAATATGCAGCCGCGTCGTCGCGACTGTCAAGCGAGCGAAGAATCCGGTCGATGCTACAAGCGTGTTGCCAGCGCGGTTACTTCGCCGTTTCCGCCGGCGCCGCCGGCGCCGCGGTTGCCAGCGGCGCGTCGTTGCGCACGTGTACCATCACCGGCGGCGAGCATTGATTGCCTTGCTGGTCGGCCATGGCAAAGCCCCAGCGGCTCGTCTCGGGCACCCAACGGTCGGCCGTGATGAAGATTTGCCGTTCGGTCTCGCCTGCGGGCATCATCACGCCGCTTAAACCGATGTCGGCCACGATCACACCGTGCGGCAGGTTTTCCAGCTCGAACTTGATCAGCCCGTCGAAACCGTTGCGCTCGACGCGCACGGTGGCGGGGACGCTCGAACCGGGCGCCAGCGTGATTTCGGCCGGCTCCAAACGCACCAGCAGCTTCGGCTTGGGTTCGAGCTTGATCTGGCCGAAGTTGTTCACCGTTTTGACGACTTCCTGGTCGCCGACGGTGGCCTTGGCCTGCACGGCGATCTGTTTCAGTGCTTCGGCGGTGGGCTGCGCGGCATCGGGATCGGCGACCAGCACGCCGGCGGCCTCGCGCTGGCCTTCCTGTATCACCAAGGGCGTGGAAGCGCGCCAACCGGGCGGCATGCCGCTGATATCGACGTGAATCTCCCCTTCGAAGTCGTCGATGCGTTGCACCGACACGCTGAACCGCTTGCCGCTGCCCGCGGGCACCGAGGGGTTCTTGCCGTTGAGGGTCACGTTGAAGCCGGGCTCGGGCGGACGCACCGTCAAGCGATAGGCAAAGCGATCTCCCCCGGCGCCGCGCGCATCGCGCACGCGCACCAGGTAGTCGCCGTCGGCCGGCGCCGTGAACATCAGCCGCGAATCGCTGCCCAGCCGCCGTTGGGCGTCGTCGTCGTTCTCGTAAGGCAGCGTGATGACCGGCAGGCCGGTGTTGAACAGCTTCGTGCCGGGGGCGTGGGCCTCGACGATGAAGCACGGTTCGTCGACCGCGTGAACGGTGGCCGAGGTGTCGAAGTAGCAGCGGCGTTTACCGCCGTCTCCCTCATAGAACAGAAAGCCGGAGTCCGGCCCGCGCGGTGCGCGGTGCAACTTGACCACCTCGCCATTGAGATAGACGAATTGATTGAGTTGCATCTCCTCCCAGTTGGTCAACCGGCAGTCGCGCGTGTTGCCGTCGATGCCGCGGAAGGTGACCGTCGAATCGCGCACCGCCTGCAACACCACGCGCGGTATCTGCAGGCCGTCGGACGACAGCACTTCGATCACGGTATCGGCCGGCGAGCCGCGCCGGGCCGCGTCGGTTTCGACGACCCACGTTTGCCCGGCTTTGCTCGCGAAGCGAAAATAGTCCTGGTCCGGGGCGCCAGCGTCGGTGGGGACGAAGCGCCCGCCCACGGTTGCCGGCACTTGCACCGCCGTGGCGGTCTGCGGCGAATCGTTGGGCTCCACTTCCAGCGTTTCGTTTAGTGTGCCGACCACAACCTTGAACGGTTTTGCGCGGCGATGCGTTTCCACCGGCAGCGGCACTTCGATGTCGCCCTGCGCGGTCGGCGGCAGCGCGATCCTGGTTCCCGGCGGGATGTTGTAGCCGGCCAGTTCCACCTCTGCGGCCGCGTTGGCCGGCACACTCAAGGGATACACGCCGGTGACGACCGCAAACTCGCCCACGGCCAGCCGATAAAAATGCTCGCCGCCGCCGGTCAGCATCAAGTCGCGAACCTCGACGACATAGCGCCCGTCGGCCGGCACGGTAAACGGCAACAAGGGATCCGCGGTGCCGCCGAAGTCGTTGTTGTCGGCCAGCACGCGGCCATTGGCATCCAACACGGTCAGCACCACGTTGGCCTTCGAGCCGATCTGGGCCGCCAGCACTTCGAACACGAGGCTCTGCCCCGCCTTCGCATCGAAGGCGAAGCGGTCGACGTCGCCGCGCGCGGCCAACACGCCCCACACGTCCGATTCGATCGCGATGGGGTTGGCCGCGTCTACCGTGTCGTTCGGTTCGGCTTCGTGCGCTTGCGGCAGGTTGTCGACGTGGATCGGCTGCCTCTGACTCTCGCCTCCGGCGTTGACCAGCCAGATTTCGAAGCGTCCGCGCGGCAGATCGGCTGCCGCTGCCACCTCTACTTCGACCTGCCCGTCGTCGTGAACCGCGACCAATTGCACGGCCAGCTTTTCGTGATTCGACTTCGCAGCGGTCACTTCCGCCAGGCGCTTTCCCGTCAGCGTCACACGCTCGGTCGTTCCCGACTGCGCGCCGCGCGGCGCCAGCGACGCCAGTTCCGGCTTGGCCGGCGGCGGCGCGGGGATCTCTTGTCCGCCGGCCGCGTCATAAAGCGCCACGCTGCCGTCGAGCCGGCCCACGGCGATGGATTTGCCGTCGGGACTCACGGCCAGCGCCGGCGCCCAATCGCTTTGGCGCTCCAGTTCGACGCGCTCGGTCATCGGCTCGGCGTCCCACACCTTGAGCGTGCGATCCTCACCGGCGGACACCAGCGTCTTGCCATCGGTCGAATAGGCCAGGTTGACGACCGCGCCTTCGTGAGCGAAGCGCGAGTAGAGCAACGGATTGGTCTGTTCCTTGGCCGTGGGGCTGACTTCCCACACGCGAATGCGATTGTCGGCGCCGCCGGCCGCCAAGCGCTTGCCGTCAGGACTGAACGCGACGCAATACAGTTCCTTAAGCGGTTGGCCGAACGTTTCCAGCCGGTGGCCGCTGGCCACGTCCCACAGTTTGGCAGTGCGATCGCCGCTGGCGCTGGCCAGCACCTTGCCGTCGGGGCGAAACGCCAGGTCGAACACGGCGTCGTTGTGTCCGGCCAGCGCGCGCAACTCGCTGCCGCTGGCGGCGTCCCAAAGCTTGATTTGCTGGTCGTAGCTGCTGGTGGCCAGCAAATTGCCATCCGGGCTGAGCACGGCCGCATAGAGGCTGTCGTTGTGTCCCTGAAACGTGCGCACGGGTTTTCCATCGGCGGCGTTCCACAAGCTGGCTTCGCCGAACACTCCCGATTCGCCCGCCGCGGCGACCAGTTGCGATCCGTCCGCCGAGTAGCGCACCGCGTTGACGCGTCCGCGGTGCGGCCCCAGCCGCCGCAGCAGCGATCGCTCTGGCAGCGAGAGGATTTCCACCGTGTTGTAGCGAGCCACGGCCAGCGACTTGCCGTCGGGAGCGAACGCCACTCCGGTCACCGCCTCCACGACGTTGCCGCGCGGCATAATCTTGGGCGTGACCAGGAGCGTCGGGTCGGGCGCGTCGCCCGTGGATCCCTTCGCGCCGGCTTTGATCCAGGCCGCCAGTGCGCCGATTTCCTCGTCGGTCGGCCGCTCGTTGTCCTCCGGCGGCATGGCGGGCTCGGCCTTGCCCGTGAGCACTTGAATCAGCCGGCTCTGCTCCGCGTTGCCAGGCACGATAATGGCGCCCTGCTCGCCGCCGGCCAACAGCGCATCGTACGACTCCAACACCAGCTCGCCCTGCTTGTCGTCGGCGTTGTGGCAGCCGTTGCAGTAGGCGGCAAAGATCGGCGCGATGGTTGTGTTGAAATCCGGCGCAGTGGGCTCGTCGGCAACACCGGCAGCGCCCATCACGACCGTGGCAATCGACGCCATTGTCCAGCGAATGAATCCCCGCATGAATTGGCCCGTGCTCGTTTAATGGTTGAACAAGAATTCTTTGCTGCTGAGGATGCTCCAATAGAGATCCTCGATCGCTTCGCGCCGATCGCCGGCCGCTGCCTCGTCCAGCGCCGCCGAGAGTCTTGCCCGCTCGGCGCCGGTTGGGAACCGGCACAAGGCCGCCAGATATGCTTCCTCGATCATGCGCGCATTGGCGAAATCGGCGGCCAGCATTTGCTCGATGCGATTGCCCTTGGCCGACAGTTTCTGGTTCACCGTGTCGCCGTTCGAGATGTGCAGCACCTGCACCATGCTCGGCTGCGCCGTGCGCTCGCATTCGCAGGTGATGCCGCGCACCGGCCGGCCGAAGGTCTTCAAGAAGTACGAGTCGACGCTCACGTCGGGCAACTGGATGGCGCGTGTGCCGGGAGCATAGTCCTTGAATTCGGTGTTCGCGCCGCTGACTTGCGACAACGCGTCGAGCAGCACTTCGGCCATCATGCGGCGCGGATAGTAGCGCGAGTAAAACCGCGTATCCTCGACGTTCGTCTCCAGCGGCTTGCTCGAGCGGGCATAGGTTGCCGACTGCAGGATCACCCGCATCAACGCTTTCAAGTCATAGTGGTGCTCGACCAGGTAATCCGTCGCCGCCGCGAACAGTTCGGCATTGCTGGGCGGATTGGTCAGCCGCAGATCGTCCACCGCCTCGACCAGTCCTACGCCGAAGAAGTTGGCCCACACGCGGTTGGTGATCGCGCGGCTGAAATAAGGGTTCTCGGGCGACGTCAGCCAATCGGCCAGGGGGCCGCGACGATCGGCCTCGGCGTCGAACGCCAGCGGTTGGCCGTCCAAGGGGCAGGGGGGCTGCGGCTTGCCGGTTCGCGGCTGCACCCATTCGCCGCTGGTGACGGCATACACCACGCGGTTGCCGGCGTCGCTAGCTTCCTTCGAGCGCACCCGCGCAAACAGGTTGGCCATGCCGTAATACTGGTCGTTGGTCCATTTTTCCAAGGGATGATTGTGGCACTTGGCGCAATTGATCGACATGCCCAAGAACGCCACCGAGACGGTTTCGGCCACGTCGGGTGGATCCTGGTGCAACACGAAGAAATTGGCTGCGCCGTTTTCCAACGTGCTGCCGGTGGCGGTGACGATCTGCCGCGCGAACTCATCCCAGGGCGTGTTGGCCGCCACCCGGTTGCGAATCCATTGATGGTACGACCACATGGCCGCCGGCTGCAGCTTCTCGCTGTTGACCAGCAACAGGTCGCTCCACTTGTACGACCAGTAGTCCACGAACTCCGGCCGGCCGAGCAGGTCGTCGATCAGCCGATCGCGTTTGTCGGTCGAGGAGTCGGCCAGAAATGCGCGCGTCTCGTCCACGGTCGGCAACAGGCCGATGGTGTCCAGGTACGCCCGTCGCAAAAACTCCGCGTCGCTGGCCGGCGGGGACGGCGGAATGTTCAGATCGCGCAGCTTGGCCAGCACCAATTCGTCGATGAAGTTGCTGTTCGGGGCGTTGGCAAACAGCGCCGGATCGACGTCGTGCTCGTAACCCACGCTGAGAGTGGCCATCACGTTCTGGCTCAAGTACCAGGCCTTGATGGCGGCTTCGCCGTGACCGCTCACCGATACCAGCCCCAAGTCGTCGACTTGCGCCACCGACTCGTTGCTGGACGTGAATCGTGCCCAGCGGGTGACGTCTTCGGAGTGCCCGTCGGTAAAGTGGGCGCGCACGATCAATTGCTGCTTGGCGCCGGCGGCCAGCACGGTGGCGCCGGGCAGGATCTCCAGGCGCTCCAGCCGCGGATCGTCGTCTTGCGGCCCGTGCGCGCCGGCGGCGATCCACTCGGACAACACGCGGTATTCGTACGAATCGGTGCGAAAGCGCAAGCCGCCCTTGTGCGGCACGGCACCGGTCGGCTTGGTGAGTACCAGGCTGCGTCCCGGATCGCTCAGCACCACGCGCCGCGCCCGCGCCTGGCGCGTGATGTAGAAGTAATCCGACTGCGGGTCGAATGCGCCGAGCGAGAGCTTGAAGCCCTTCTTGCCGGCCAGCGCGCCGTGGCAGGCGCCCGTGTTGCACGAGGCTTTCGAGAGCACCGACTCGACGTGGTTGCGAAAGCTCCAGGCGAACGGCTGGTCCATGGCCGTCACCGTCACGGCGGTCGAGGCGCTGCGATCGCCGCTGGTGGCGGTGATGGTTGACGTGCCGTTGGCCAGCGGAATCGCCACGCCATCTTCGATTGTGACGACCGCCGGATCGCTGCTGCTGTATGCCACGCCGTCGGCCAGTTGGCCGTTGGCGCGTTCACCGGAGAACGACTCCAGCACCAGCGTCTGCCGCGCCTCGGGACCGGTGAGCGTGAATTGCTCGGGCAGCAGCCTGGCCGTTTCCTGTGCACCAAGCGGGGGCACTACCAGCGCCAGCGCAACCAGCGTCGCGCAACTCATCCATCTCGATTGTGCGGTCATGATGCGCCTGGTAGGGGGGGAAGGAGGGCTACGCGTGCAAGCGGAAGTCAAACGGGCTGCCGTAGGTTCCGCGATACTGCCGGTGGGATCAAAACAGTTCGTGTATTTCGTGCTTGCCCGAGTCGACCAAGGGGAACGGGCGCCCTTGGGGACCGGGGAGTTGGGTTTCCAAGTCGAGCCCCAGGCTGCGATAGATCGTGGCTACGACCTCCGATGGATCGATGGGCCGCTCGGCCGGCACGCCGCCGATCGGGTCGCTGCGTCCCACGACGCGGCCCCCCTGCACGCCGCCGCCGGCGAAATAGATCGTCCAGCATTGCGGCCAGTGATCGCGCCCGCCCGCTGGGTTCACGCGCGGCGTGCGCCCGAACTCGGCCAGGTTGCACACCAGCGTATTGGCCAGCATGCCGCGCTGGTGCAGGTCTTCCAGCAGGGCCGAATACGCCTGATCGTACATCGGCGCCACGATGTTCTTCATGCCTTCGATCGACGTGAACGGATTCGAGCCGTGAATGTCCCAGGTGATTTCGTTGAACACGGTGAGGAAGGTGTTGACCGTGACGAAGCGGACGCCGGCTTCGATCAAACGCCGCGACAGCAGGCAACATTGCCCAAAGCGGTTCATGCCGTAGCGCTCTCGCACTGCGGTCGGTTCTTTCGACAAGTCAAACGCGGCGCGAGCCTGCTCGCTGGTCATCATGCGGAACGCCGCTTCGAAGTTGCTGTCTAACAGCCGGGCGTTGTCGCTGGCCTCGAAGTTATTGACCGTCTCTTCGACGATCGACCGCAGCTTGCGCCGCCGCGCCAGCCGCACTTCGCCGATTTCGGGCGGAGGCAGCAGATCGGGCACTTTGAAGTTTTCTTGCGAGGGATCCGCCATCAGCGCAAATGGATCGTGTGCCTTGCCCAAAAAGCCGGCGTCCTGGCCGTGCGGCAAGTTGCCGCCGGTCGGTCCCATCGGCTCGGGCAGGACCACGTGCGCCGGCAAGTCGCTTTTGCGCCCGCGGAGGAAGGCCAGCGCGCAGCCGACGTGGGGCGTGTTGATGCCGCCGGTGAACAGCCGGCCGGTTTGCATCATCTGGTGGCCCGTGTCGTGCACGGCCGCGCCGGTATGATAGCAACTGCGCACCAGCGAGAACTTGTCGGCGTGCTTGGCGTGCAGCGGCAGGATTTCCGAAATCTGGATGCCCGGCACGTTGGTGTCGATTGGCTTGAACGGCCCGCGGATTTCGACCGGGGCGTCGGGCTTCATGTCGAACGTGTCGAGTTGGCTGGGCGCGCCGAGATTGAAGATCATGATCACGCTTTTTTCATCGTGATCCTTGGCCACGGCCCCTTGCGCCTGAGCCGCCAGCAGGTCGGGCAGGGACAGGCCGATGGCCCCCAGTGTGCCCACCTGCAGGAAATCGCGACGCGAAATGCCGTCGCACGTATGAGCCTGTCCTCGGCCGGAAAGATGGAGCATGGCGGGCTGTCGCCTCCAGATGGCGGGCGGGGAGTGACGCGCACGGCAAGAAACGCACGTGTGAGCCTAACACACGCCACGCGCAAGATCAACTAGCCGTGGCAGTTAAGATACGTCGGCCCGAATCGCACGGGCCGCCGCTCAACGTGCAGAAACGGGTTGGGCGAGAGTGCTTACAGCGGCAGCTTCCCGTCGCCGTCCGCCTTCGGCTTGCGGGCCGTGGCTGCCGCCTCGCGTCCCAGCAACAGCACGTGGCCCTTTTGCAGGAACCGCGGCCGCTTGTCGAGCACGGCGATGCCCGGCGGCAGCGCGCTGTCCAGCCGCTCGATGCGCTCGTTGGTGGTGATCAGAAACGCCGACTTCGGATGGGCGGCGAAGAAGGCCGTCACGTCTTCCGGCCCGTGCAGCGTTTCGATCCTACGATCGGTGTAGAACACGAAGCTGGGACGGAAGAAGTGGAACGAGCCGATCACCGACTGCTCTCCCGGCGGCGTCGCTCGTGCAATGGCCTCTGCCAACGGCGGGCTGATCTGATAGCGATCGACCCGGGCCGCGCCGTAGCCGAACATCGCCACCGCCAGCAGCACGCCCATGGTCGACATGGTCCAGGCGGCGGCGCGCGAGTGGCCGCGCTCGCAACAGACCAGACCAATGACCGCGGCCGTCAACGGAATCAATCCCACGAGCGCCAACGTCCAATCGTCGTTCAGAAAAGCATGCGCTACGATCGGCAGCGCCACCAGCATGCCAACGCCCGCCAGCGCCACCGTGCC
>JBGSYQ010000579.1:0-22465 GCA_041750795.1 Pirellulales bacterium
AACGCCGGGTGAACCGGCGCCGCAACCCACTCCGGCGCAGCCGTCCACGGCCGGTACGCCCTCGCTCACGGTGCGCAAAACCGGGCCAAGCCGCCGGCAAGTCGGCGAGACAGCCCGGTTTTCGATCGAAGTGACCAACCGCGGCACGGTACCGGCCGAAGACGTTGTCATTGCCGACAACTTCGAAACCACGCTCGAACCCGAGGCCGCCACCGAAGGCAACGAGTGGTTGGAGGGCAACGCGCTGGGATGGCGCATCGGTACGCTGGCGGCCGGGCAAAGCGTGCGCCGCGATATTCAACTGAAGTGTCTGCAGGTAACGCCGCGCGCCTGCAATCGGGTGACGATCACGGCACGCGACATGGTGCCGATCGCCGAGGAAGCTTGTCTGGAAATCGTGGCGGCAGAGGCCACCCCGGCGCCGGTCGAGCGGCAACCCCTTGTCGTTACCGTCGCCGAAACAACCGATCCGGTCCGTGTCGGCGGCACGACGACCTACCAGGTGCTGGTGGAAAACAAGGACACGCAGTCGGCGTTCGAGGTGGTGGTCAGCGCCAAGCTCAGCGGCGAGCTAAAGCTCGAAACCATCGCCGGCCCGGTCGGCACCGACGGACAAGTGCTGCCCAACTCAGTGCGGTTCACGCCCGTGCGCGAGCTGCGCGCCGGCGAGGCGCCCCTGAGCTTCGAGCTGCACGTGACGGGCATCAAGGCCGGCGCCGGCAAAGTGGAGGTCGAGGTCACCACGCGCGAGCGGCCCCAGCCAGCGACCGCCACCCAGCAGACCCAGGTCGTTCCGTAGTGGCGCGGCACGGTGGCAGTCGGCACGGTGGCAGTCGGCACGGTGGCGCAGTAGCCTGAGAGACATCCGCTGCGCGGCGCGTTGTCGCGCACGTTGGGTTGAAACCGCAGCCGTCTGACGCCGCCATGCCGCGCTTTGTCATCTTGCGCCACGAATTGCCCCCCGAACAGGCGCGCCCGTCGCACTGGGACTTGATGTTCGAACAGGGTGGCACATTGCGCACCTGGACCATCGAGAGCGAGCTGGCGCCGCATTGCGACGTCGCGGCACAAGCGCTTGCGGACCATCGCTTGGAATACTTGAAATACCAGGGCCCGGTCTCCGGCGGACGCGGAACGGTGACCCAATGGGACCGCGGCGAGTACACGCTCGAGCGAGACAGCGACAACGAGTGGCAGGCCTTGCTGAGCGGCGCGCGGCTGGTCGGCCGAGTGTCGCTGCGCCGAAGCGGCGCGGATCACTGCTGGCGTGTGTCCTTCGAAGCGGCGCCCACCAGCGGTTGATCTTCGGCGGTTGGCTCGAGCGATGGTGGCTCGGCGTCGCTTTCGACCAGTTGGTCGCGATTGCGGCGCGACAGCGCGCCGGCCACCAGCAACTGGCCGTCGCGCAGCTCCACCGTTTCCAATCGCAGGGCCGCCGCCTGCGAATCACGCGGCTGCGGAAACGTGATCAGTGCCACCGGATCGCCGTGATCCTTCCGCCATTCGAGACGCAATTGCAACTCGCGTGCGATGTGCGTAATGGCGTCGAGCACTTGAGTCATCGGCACGGGCAATGCGCCAGCACGGGCACGCTGAATGCGCAGCGCCACGACGTTCGGCTCGTGCAGGTAGACGTCGAGCGAAAGCGACAGCACCGTCGATACCCGCTCGGTCTGGTAGCGACAGGCGATCGTCGCTGCGCCGTCCTGAATGGAAATGCGAGGCTCTTGCCATTCGCTCGTGGCCAACTCCGGATAGTTGGCCGCCAATTCCAGCGCCAGCCAGGCATTGATCTGGTCGGCGGTAAAGACGTGCTGCCAGCGACCCTTGCGGTGCAAGTCACTGGCCAATGCCGTGGTCTCGGCCACGAACTCGTCGCGGGCCACCCCCTGATCCGCCGGATCACAGGCCACCGCCTCGCGGTAGAACTCGGGCACCGCCTGCGCGGCCTTAAAGACCACGATGCCAGCAACGCCCAAGAGCATCGCCGCCAGCAATGCAGCCACGGACCCGAATTTGAGAAGTTTGCTCATCGCCGAGTGGCCGGAGTTTCTCTGCCCCACTGCGAAAACGGCCGGAATGGTAGGATTGGCCCCAAGCCGCGTCAACGCGAGTCTTCGCGTAATTATAGCACCCGACAGCCTTGCCAGGGGGTGTGGTCGCGGTACCGCACGTCGGCCCCTCAGCGAACCGGCCCGCGGCAATTCGCACGATCAAGGGGAAACTTAAGGCGGCCGCACAAGGTATTGACTATCAGCGTGGGGGCAAAACGCCGGGGAATGCCCCCGGCTGCGCGAGTGGTTGCCTCCACGCTCGAAGTGTTGCCGGAAGTATCTGGACGACACGGACGCGACGTCTCGCGCGTATTGCGGCGCGAGAGATGTGTACGAGAATTGATCGGTTCTGCCAGCACTCGATCGATAAAAACGGCTCAAAATAATTCGGTCGGTTCCCATTCCGAGCGGTACTCGTTAGAATGGGCGGTGTTCAAAAGAGCGTGTTCGACGCGCCCGCGAAACTCATTTCCACGTTCTGTGGGACGGACGCGCGGCATCGCACGTAAGACGACTTTTCATTTCGGCTGTCGATTCGACGAGATTGCAAACTAAGCGGTCGCCCCTCTTGGTATTTGATGCCGGGGGATGCTGTAGTTTCATGGATTTTCATTTCGCTCTCGCAGCCGGAGAGGCATTCGCTCCGTTCGCTGGGCTTTTATCGCGAGGACAACCATGGGGAAGGTTCTCACCCAAGACAACCAAAATGGTAACGCGTGTGAATCGACCATCGAGTCGCCCGCCACGCATGACCTGGAAGTCTCGGAAGACCTGGTGGTCAATCTGGTCAAGCTGTTCAAGCTGCTGTCGGATGAGACCCGCTTGCGGATCTTGTATTATCTGACACAGCGCGACGAGTTGCACGTGCGCGCCTTGTGCGAGTTGTTGCACGAGAGCCAGCCGGCCGTGAGCCACCACTTGGCCTTGCTGCGCGCGGCCGGACTGATCGGACGGCGCCGCGAGGGCAAGCACAATTTCTACGGGCTCAAGACGCGGCAGTTTTCCCGCATGCTCGACATGTTGTTTGCCAGCATGCCCGAAGGAAGCAGCCGCATCTGCCTGGATGAATACCTGCTGACTCGCACGTAGTCGGGCATCGTCAGCACGCTGGCGTCGAATCGGCCGACAGCATGCCGGCGGCCATCAGTCGTCGGCTTTCTGCGTCGGCTCGGCCTCTGCTGCTGCCGGCTGCTCTTCGACCGACGGGCTCTCGACCTTCGGCGCAGTCTCGCCAGCCGGCGTTTCGACGAGCAACTCGGCCACCAGCGCCTTCACGTCGTCGTACGTAAAGTGCTGCTCCTTCGATTTGGCCTGCTCGTTGTCGAATCGTTTGCGCAGCTTGCCGTCGCGGTCATAGACGAACACCGCCGGCACGGCGGCCAGATCGAATTTCTTGTACAAGTCGTCCGACTCTTCGGTCGACATCAAATTGTCGAACGTTGCTCCCTCTTGCTGCAAGAACTCCAACACGCGCGGGGCCTGGTCTTCCGGCTCGTCGATGCCCTCGTAGTCGAAGCTCAACGAGATACACGCCACTTTTTCCGGTCCGTGTTCTTTGTGGATGTCGACCAGGTTGTGAAATTCCTGCAAACACGGCGGGCAACTCGTGCTCCAGGCATCCATCACGACCACCTTGCCGCGCTTCTCGGCAATGTGCTCCATGATGCCTTGGTAGTCGACGATCGCCAGTTCGATGGCGCTGTTGGAGGTGGCGGTGGCCACCGCTGGTTCGCCCGGCGTGCCCGCGTCGGCGGGCCTGATATCCGCGGCGTCGTTCGTTGCCGTCGATTTGCCACATCCGCTCAACAGCAGCAGTCCGATCAATCCAATCGTCAATCGCATGGTGCGGCCTCCTCGCTCATTGAAATTCCTCATCCATCGCGCTCGTCTCATCCATCGCACTCGATAGTGTACTCGTGGCGCGATGGTTCGGTCAAAAGCAGTGGAGCTCGATGGGCCTGGGGCTGCCGCCTGCCGCATTTGACCGCGTAACGAATCGGACAGCCTGAAGGCTGGACTCCAATCTGGCCACTCCCTACCATTCCAGGCATTCGCATGGTCCCTCTGGTACTCGGACTGCCTCATGGCACGTTTCGTTCACGAGCGACACAAGCCGCCTGCCGAGCTCGAGCGACCGCGCGAATTGATCGTGGCGTGCGCGCCCATGCGCAGCAACATCAACCTCTCGCGCATCGTGCGAGTGGCAAGTTGCTCGGGCATCACGCGGGTTGTCGCCTGCGGCGCCGCCAAGGTGATCGACAAGATCGCTCGCGACGGCGCCGATACGATTGAAATCGACGTACACCGCACGCTTCCGCCCGTGTTGAAGGAATGGAAGCACGCCGGGTATCGCCTCGTGGGCCTGGAGCAAACCACCAATTCCGCGAGCCTCTATGCCTATGCTTTCGAACGCAAGACGGCGCTAGTCGTCGGCAACGAGCGAGCCGGCCTGACCGACGAGGTGCTGGAATTGCTCGACGACGTGGTGGAGATACCCGTGTACGGATTGCCGTACAGTTACAACGCGGCGTCGGCCGCGACGATGGCCATCTACGAGTATTGCCGGCAGTATCCGCGCGGGTGAGACCTTGCCGGTCGCTGAAAGGCGCAAACGCTCAGCGACGTGCGGTGTCGCCGGACTGCATGGGAGCTGCGCGCACCGAGCTGAATTCTTGCGAATTCAGCTACCCATCTGGTTGGTGCTTGCTGCGGGCCATGCTCTCCTTGACCACCGTGGCAGGCCGCACTTACACTTGGGGGCTTGGGCGCGGCCGGCTTGGGTCGCTGGTACGCCAGAGTTTCGCTGGTAGTTGCTTCCTTTGGCGGATGAGGTTTCACGGTGCCTGTTACGTGCGTGATCGGCTTGCAATGGGGCGACGAAGCCAAGGGCAAGCTCGTCGACCTGTTGACCGATGAACACGAAATCGTCGTTCGCTATCAAGGCGGCAGCAATGCCGGCCATACGGTCGTCACCGGCAACCAAACCTACAAGCTCTCGCTCATCCCCAGCGGCATCTTGAGCCCCCAGGTCAAGTGCGTGGTCACCGGCGGCGTCGTATTGAACCCGGCCAGCATCCTGCAGGAAATCGACGGTCTCAATGCGCGCGGCGTCAAGGTGGCCGAAAACCTGATGCTGAGCGATCGGGCGCACGTGATTTTTCCCTGGCACGTGGCCGAAGACGCCATCCTGGACAAGAGCACCTCCAGCGGCGAGAACATCGGCACCACGATGCGCGGCATCGGTCCCTGCTATCGGGACAAGGTGGCCCGCTCGTTCGCCGTGCGCCTGGGCGATCTGTATCGCCCCGATTTTCGGCAGAAGCTCGAATACATTGCCGCGGCCAAGAACCAGACCGTCGGCCCGCTGATCTCGCCCCAGCCGTTCAACGCCGGCGAGATCGCCAGCGAGTACCTGGGATACGCCGAGCGGCTGAAGCCCTTCGTGGGTGACACCACGGCCTACCTGCTCGACGCCGTCGAAGGCGGCAAACACGTGTTGTTCGAAGGCGCGCAAGGCGCGCTGTTGGACGTCGACCACGGCACCTATCCGTTCGTTACCAGCAGCAACAGTTCGGGCGCCGGCGTGTCGAGCGGCTCGGGAGTGCCCGGTCGGTGGATCAACAAGGTGATCGGCGTGGTCAAGGCGTATTCGACGCGCGTCGGCGGCGGCCCCTTCCCTACCGAGCAAGACAATGAAGTCGGTCAACACATTCGCGACCGCGGCAACGAGTACGGCACGGTGACGCGGCGGCCGCGGCGCTGCGGCTGGTTCGATGCGGTGGCCGTCCGCTACACCGCTCGGCTGAGCGGCGTCGACAGCCTGGCCGTGATGCTGCTGGACGTACTGAGCGAGCTCGATGAAATCCAAGTGTGTACCGCGTACGAGGTGAACGGCAAGCGCGTGACCGATTTCCCCAGCCACGTTGACGATCTGCGGCGTGCCGTGCCGGTGCTCGAGACGCTGCCCGGTTGGCGGCAGGACGTCACCGGCGCGCGGAAAATGTCGGATTTGCCCGCCGCGGCGCGCGGCTATCTGGATCGCATCAGCACGTTGATCGGACGACCGGTGGAAGTGGTTTCCATCGGGCCGGACCGCGAACAAACGATCTTCGCAGGGCGTAAAACGTCAGGTGATTGACAGTCTTACGGGGTGATGCAGGTGGCCGAACCATCGACAACGTCCGCCGCCGAAACACTGGGCGTGGCCGCTGAGGCCCGACCCCGGCACATCGCCATCATCATGGACGGCAACGGCCGCTGGGCGCAGCGCCAGGGGCTGCCGCGGATCGAAGGTCACCGCCGCGGCGTGGCCAGCGTGCGGCGTATCACTGAGGAGTGCGCGCGGCTCGACGTCGAACAGTTGACGCTCTATTGCCTGTCGAGCGAGAACTGGAAACGGCCGCCGCGCGAGCTCGAGTTTCTGATGCACCTGCTCGAGCAGTACATGATCGAAGAGCGCTCGACGATCATGGAGCAAAACATTCGCGTGACCGTGATCGGCCGCCGCCGCGACATCCCCGATGCCGTGCAGCGCGAGATGCAGAAGACCATCGACATGAGCGCCTCGAACAGCGGCATGCGCCTCTGTCTGGCGATCAACTACGGCAGCCGGCTGGAAATCGTCGACGCCGTCCGCAAGATCGGCGAAGAAGTCCGCGACGAGCATCTCGATCCCCAGGCGATCGACGAGGAGCAGATCTCTCGGCACTTGTACACCGCCGGCATGCACGATCCCGATCTGCTGATTCGCACGGCCGGCGAGATGCGGATCAGTAATTTTCTGCTGTGGCAGATCAGCTACGCGGAGATTTGGGTTACCGAGCATTGCTGGCCGGAGTTTCGCGAGGGCGACTTGCACCAGGCGATTCGGGATTTTGCGGCCCGCGACCGCCGCTTCGGCGGATTGAACGGCTGAAATGGTTTGAGGTGGCCGACCGGCGGCAACGCGCAGGCAGCATGACGTCGGGGCAACGCGCGGGAGCATTTCACTTTGTTGCGATGGCGTCTATTGTTGGGAGCGGTGTTGATTGCGGCGCTGGCCGGGCTGGCGCGCCTCGACTTCCTCAGCGGCCTGCCTGGCACGTGGCTCTTGCCGGTGGCGATGGTGGTGGGGTTGGGCGCCGCGCACGAAATGGCCACGCTGTTGGCGCGGGCCGGCTATCAACCGCTGCCGGGCGTGATCTACGGCGGCACGCTGCTGGTCATCGCCAGCAATTCCATACCGCTGTTCGTACTAAGGCCGCCTGACGATCAACCGGCCGAGCGGCTGGGCTGGCCGTTGCTGGCGTTCGTGCTGGTGGTGCTGTGGGCGTTCATCGGCGAGATGAGCCGCTATCGCAAGCCAGGGGGCGTGACCGTCAGCGTGGCGCTTGGCGCGCTGGCCGTTGCCTACGTGGGGTTGCTGTTGAGCCTGGTGGTTCAACTGCGTGGATTGGGTGGTCCGGTCACGGGCATGATGAACCTGTTGGCGTTGATCGTGGTAGTCAAGGCGGCCGACATTGGAGCCTACTCCGTGGGGCGGCTGGTCGGTCGCCACAAGATGGCGCCCGTGCTAAGCCCTGGCAAGACGATCGAGGGGGCCGCCGGCGCGTTCGCCTTTGCGTGCCTGGGTGCTTGGTTCTCGTTCACTTATCTGCCCATGTGGCTGGGATGTAATCCACCCCAACGACCGCTGGGCTGGTTATTCTATGGCTTGGCCGTCGGCGGCGCGGGCCTGCTGGGCGATCTGGCGGAGTCACTTCTGAAACGCGATCTGGGCACTAAGGATTCCAGCACCTGGATGCCCGGATTCGGTGGCGTGTTGGACCTGGTCGACTCGATCTTGTTCGCGGCGCCGGTGGCGTATTTGTGTACGATCGTGCAAATCACGTGAGGCATTGGCGGAACTTGCCGGTCGACCCCAGCAAGCCGCGATAAGGCCGGAGGGGGCGCAACGGCCTCGCCGATCGAAATTCCATGGCGGGGCGCCTCGCCCAAGTGCTTTCCGCCGGCTTGGTTACGACCGGTCGGCGAAATATCTATCGTCCGGCCGCTCGCTTCCGGTATAGTTAAGTGTAATGTGGCATTTGTTCCTTTCCGGGGCGAGTGGCTTTGCGCCGCCGCTTGTTGGATGTCGGAAGCTACCATTCCGCTGGTCGATACCAAGTCGCTCTTAGCGCTCTTCGGCACCCGCGACCAGCATCTCCGCAAGATCCGCGATTCACTGGGGGTTTCGGTCTCCAGCCGCGACGATCGGATCCATATCGAGGGTCAAGACGAGGCGGTGGCGCATGCGACCGAAGTGTTCGAGCGCCTCAAGGATTTGGCGAGCCGCTATGGCGCGGTGACACCGGCCGAAGTGGCCGAGGTCTTGTCGCAAGTCACCGGCAAGTCGGACGAGGTGGAGCATGCCCCGATCGAGTTGCAGATGGCCGGACGCCCCGTCCGCCCTCGCACCGCCGGCCAGGCTCGGTATGTGGAAGCGATTGCCAAGCACGACCTGGTATTCTGCGTAGGTCCGGCGGGCACCGGCAAGACCTATCTGGCCGTGGCCATGGCCGTGCAAGCGCTTAAGCAGGAAATCATTCGCAAGATCGTGCTGGTGCGACCGGCGGTCGAGGCCGGCGAGAGTCTGGGCTTCTTGCCGGGCGACTTGCAGGCGAAAATCAATCCGTACCTGCGGCCGCTGTTGGATGCGTTGCGCGAAATGATGGACTACGACCAGATCAAACGGCATACGGAGCAGGATCTGATCGAGATGATCCCGCTGGCCTACATGCGGGGCCGAACGCTCAACGACGCGTTCGTGATCCTGGACGAGGCGCAGAACACGACCGTGGCCCAGATGAAGATGTTTTTGACGCGGATGGGATTGGGCACCAAGATGGTCGTCTCGGGCGACTCCACGCAGGTCGATCTGCCCACGCACGCGCGCAGCGGCCTGATCGACGCATTGCACCGCTTGCGCAGCATCAAGGGCTTTTGCGAGGTGACACTCAACAACGAGGATATCGTGCGTCATCGCCTGGTGCAGGACATCGTCCGCGCCTACGAAGACGACGAGCCCCGCAAGCGGCGCTAACAGCCAGTAGCGACGAGCAAGTCCAAGGACGAAACATGTCGAACGGTGGTCAGAAGCGGACGAGGCTGCAACGCGTGGCTGCGCTGGAATTGCCGCCCGGGTCCTTGGAGCGCACGTGGAAATACTTGCAGCGCGGCGACGTGCTGGTGCGGCTGGGGTTGTGCGTGCTGGCGATTGTAGCCCTTTGGATGGTGACGGCTTCGTGGACGATGCCGCTGGGCTATCACCGCAATTTCACGCCGCAACGAAATATCGTGGCCAAGGTGGCGTTTCGGCGTGCCGATCCGGAGCGCACGGAGCTGGCCAGGGCTGCCGCCGAACAGCAGGTTCGCTACGTTTACGATCACAACCAGGCCGCGCTGACGCAGTTGCGCGCGGCGCTGCGCAACACGTTGACGAGCGTGGCCGGCGCCAAGTCGCTGGCAGAGATCGAGAAGCTCGACAAAAAGGTCTGGCAAGATTTCTTTCCGCCGCCGGCAGCCGGCGCGACGGCGCTCACGCCCGAGCAACAGGAAGCGCAATTCAAGGAGTTTCACGACGCGCTGGCCACGCCCGAATCGCTCGACAAGGTGGACCAGGCCGTCGCCGAGGCGATGGCCCCTTACGAGCGTCGCGGCTTGATGCAAAAGTTGCCGCAAGAGCCCACCCAAGGCAACCAGCAGGAAATCGTCGTCCAGTCGAAGAACGAGCCGCAGACGCCCGAAATCGTGCGGGTCAGCGACGTGCTGATCGGCGAAGCCGAACAGCTTAAGCGGAGTCTCGCCGAGCGCCTCGAATCGCCGATCGTCGCCGAGCGGATTTTCACCTGGCTGCGCAGCCGCTTGCCGACCACCCTGTCGTTGAACACGACCGCCACGGCCATCGCCAAGGAAAAGGCCAAAAGCAGTGTTGAAGAGCAGTTCACTCCGATTGCCCCCGGCGACGTGTTGGCGCCCGCCGGTCAGCCGATCAAAGATGACACGATGGGGCTGCTGGCGCTGGAGCACGAAACGTTTCTCAAGGAGATGGGTTTCGGGCGGCGCATCGCGCACTCGCTGGCCGTGGTGGGCATGTTCGTAGCGCTGTCCGTCTTGTGCGGCGTATACGTGTGGCACTACGAACCGCGTCTACTGGAGAACTGGCGCAAGCTGGCGGTTACTTTGACGCTGATCGTCGTCACGGTAGGGCTCTCCGTGGCCGCCGCGGCCGACAACGTGCGCGCCGAACTGGTGCCGCTCATCGTGATGGGCATGACGCTGTCGATCGCCTTTCACCGCGAGTTGGCCCTGCTGTTTTCCGCTGCCGTGGCCCTTGTCATCGTGGTGACCACCGGCCAGGGTCTGACCGCGTTCATGATCCTCAATGCCACCGCGGCGTCAGCGATCTTGCTGGTGGGCAACATTCGCAATCGGCGCAAATTGATTTACGTCGGCCTGGCCGTGGGAATCGTCGCCGTACTGACGACCATCGGCGTCGAAACGCTCAGCGCCCAGCCGTGGAACACCATCTGGCCTGATGCCATGCGGTTCGGACTCTGGTCGATGTTCGCCGGGCTGTTGATGCTGGGGCTGTTGCCGTTCATCGAGAACATGTTCGGCGTGCAAACCGAGCTCAGCCTGCTGGAACTGGGGGACGTGGCCCATCCGCTGTTGCAAGAGCTGGTGCGCCGCGCACCAGGCACCTACAACCATTCGATCAACGTCGCGTCCATTGCCGAGGCCGCCGCCGAATCGATCGGCGCCCAAGGCCTGTTGGTGCGCGTGGGCGCGTACTTTCACGACATCGGCAAAATGCTCAAGCCGGGCTACTTCGTCGAAAACCAGGGGCACGACGTCAACCGCCACGAGTCGCTGGTGCCGGCCATGAGCACGCTGATCATCATTGCGCACATCAAGGACGGCGCCGACCTGGCCCGGCAGCACCGCCTGCCGCAATCGATCATCGACTTCATCGAGCAGCACCACGGCACGACGCTGGTCGAATACTTCTATCGCCGCGCCAGCGAACGCAACGAAGCCAATCCGGACGGGTGCGAAGTCGACGAGAGCGATTTCCGCTATCCCGGGCCCAAGCCGCAAACCAAGGAAGCCGCCGTGCTGATGCTGGCCGATGCCGTGGAAAGTGCCAGCCGCGCACTGGTCGAGCCCACTCCGGCGCGGATCGAAAGCCTGGTCCACGAGATGGCCATGAAGCGGCTGCTGGACGGCCAGTTCGACTGCTGCGGCCTGACGCTGCAGGAACTGGCAACGATGGAAGATAGCCTGATCAAATCGCTCACGGCCGTTTATCATGGCCGCATCAAGTATCCCGAACAGCGCACGGCCGGCTAGTGCTTCGTCAGAGCCTGGTTTTCGGATTGACCGGTTTCGGCGAAGCACAAGTTGTAGATTTGCGCCAAAGCACTTACGTCTTTGGCGATCGTTCCGCGTCACCCGAGTGAATCGGGTTGACGCTCCACTAGTGCTTCGTCAAAGCCTGGTGTTCGGATTGGCCGGTTTCGGCGAAGCACTAGTTGTTTGTTTGCGCCAAAGCACTTACGTCTTTGGCGGTCGTTTCGCGTCACCCGAATAAATCGGGTTGACGCTCCACTGGCCGCGACAGGTTCCGTGGCATGCTGACGATCGAAATATCCAACCGGCAAACGGCGGTCACCTTCGAGGCGCGCCGTATGCACCAGGCGGCCGAAGCCATTTTGCGCGACGCCGGAGTCAGCGACGCGCGGCTGAGCCTGGCGATCGTCGACGATCCTACGATCCACCAGCTCAACCGCCGGTATCTCGAACACGACTATCCGACCGACGTACTCAGCTTCCTGCTGGAACGCGACGCAGACCGATTGGAGGGGGAAGTGATCGTCAGCGCCGACACCGCGGCCCGATCCGCGGCCGAATACGCCTGGAGCGCCGACGACGAGCTGCTGCTGTACGTCATTCACGGCACGCTGCACCTGATAGGGCACGACGACGCGACTGCCAGCCAGCGGGAATCCATGCGCGGCCAGGAACGCCGCTATCTGGTACAGTTTGGGCTCGAACCGCCCGGCGAACCCCAGGCCCAAGAGTAGCCGCCATTGCGGGCTTCCGTTCCGCGGCAAACACCGAACGCGGCGCACACCGCGGCGTGCCGCCCAAGACTGCTAGCACGATGTCCAGCGAAAAAGCCACGGCCCTGGTGTTGCGAGTCATCGACTTCAGCGAGTCGAGCGTCGTGACGACGCTGTTTACGCGAGAGTTCGGCAAGGTGCGCGCTTTGGCCAAGGGGGCACGACGTCCGAAGGGGCCGTTCGAGTCTGCCCTTGACCTGCTGGCCCTGTGTCGCATAGTGTTCCTCCGCAAATCTTCCGAAGCCTTAGACTTGTTGACCGAAGCCAAGTTGGAACGGCGCTTTCGACCGCCGTCAGGCGCGCTAGCAAATCTGTATGCCGCCTATTACGTCGCCGAACTACTCAACGAACTAACCGACGACCACGATCCGCACCCGGAACTATTCGACGCGGCCGAACAGGCGCTGGCCGCGTTGGCAAGTCCGGCACCGGTCGCGCCGGTCGTCGTACACTTCGAATTAACAGCCTTGCGCGTTTTGGGACACTTGCCCTCGTTCGACACGTGCGTCGAGTGCGGCACAAACGTCAACGAATCCGGACGCACGCCGTTCAGCCAACGGGCCGGCGGCGTGCTTTGCAAATCATGTCGCGCGGGACACAAGCAAGTCATTTCGGTCTCCGCCGGGGTATTGGCGGCGATGGCTCGACTGGCCGCTCCGGCAACGGGCCAGGCCGCCGTTGCGCTCGATGCGCGGATCTATGGCGAGCTGCGCGCCGTTTTGAATCACTACTGGGCGCACCTGCTGGGTCGCGAACCGCGGATGCACCGCTACCTGGCCTTGATGGCACGCTAGCAACTCGAAGGGACACAAGCGCACGGCATGGTGGCTAACACGCGCAACCTGATCGTCTGGAGCCTCTGCCTGCTGACGGCGGGCGGCTGCGCCATGTTCACCAGCCGGCCCAAGCTGGCCGAACGGCCGCCGCTGACCCAGGAACAGGCCGCCTGGTGGGAAGCCAACAAGCATCGCAAGCGCTTCGTGCCGGGACGCGGCTATCAGATCGCGGGCGTGCCCGGCTATTTCGACGACCAGGGACGACCCATTCCAGCCGCCAGCTATGAGGGGCTGGCTGGCAACGAAGCGTCGGACAACCGCGGCGGACTGCTAGGCCGGGCTGCGCCCAAGAAGCTGGCCGCCGACTTCAAGGAATCCATCGGCCTGGGCCAGGACGAAAACCTGGCGCGCACGGCGCTTGCGGAAGGTGACGCGCTGTTTCGGCAAAAGAACTTTGACGCCGCAGCCAAGAAATTCACCACCGCCTACAAGCGCTGGCCCGACTCGCCGCTGGAAGAAGAGGCCATGTTCAAGGCGGCCGAGTGCTGGTTCTTTGCCGATCGCTATTCCAAGGCCGACGACGCCTACGGCGAGTTGACCAAGAAGTATCCGTCCACGCAGTATCTCAGTCAGATCGTCACCCGCCGCTTCGCGATCGGCCGCTATTGGGAACAATCCCACAGTGCCAATCCGCACTGGCCGCTGACTCCCAACTTGTTCGACAAGACGCGGCCCCGCTTCGACACGGCCGGCCACGCCTTGAAGGTTTACGAGCGCATCCGGCTGGAGGATCCCACCGGCCCGCTGGCCGACGACAGCATCATGGCGACGGCCAACTCCTATTTCATCAGGGGCCGCTGGGACGATGCCGACTATCACTATGGTCTGATCCGCTCGGAATATCCCAAGAGCGAATTCCAGTACCAGGCACACTTGCTGGGCCTGCGCTGCAAGCTGCTCAACTACCAGGGTCCCGACTACGACGGCAAGCCGCTGGACGAGGCGGAGGAAGTCGCCACGCAATTGCTGACTCAGTTCTCCAACGAATTGGGCAAGGAACGCGATCGCGTCGTTCAAGTCCGTGCCAGCATCAATCAACAGCGCGCCCAGCGCGAATGGGACATGGCCGAATACTACGCCAAAGGCAAGTACTACGGCGCCGCGCGGCACTTCTACGAGAAAATCGCCAAGGACTTTCCGGAAACCAAGCTGGCGCAAGAGTCGCGTGCGCGCCTCGAGCAAATCAAGGACGAGCCGGCCAATCCCACCGATCCCTTCGAGTGGCTGGTCAAATTACTGCCGGAATCAACCAAGGAAGGGCCCATCGTGCCCAAGACGGTTCCGGCGATCGCCGCGGGCGAAAAGTCGACCACGCAGCAGTAATCGCGCAGGCAGATCCCATGGTATCGTCGCCAGCTCCACTCCCGCATGCCTGCCTGGGCCGCCCGCGATTCGCGCGGCCGTGGTTCGCCGTGGCGATGCTGCTGGTGGCGCTGGCGCCAGCCGGCTGCGCCGCTTATCGCTTCGGCGCCGCATCGCTATTTCCGCCTGATATTCAGACGATCTACGTGCCGGTGTTCGAGTCGGACAGCTTTCGCCGCAACTTCAGCGAGCTGGTGACCGAAGCGGTCATCAAGGAAATCGAACTCGTGACGCCCTATAAGGTGGTGGGCACGCCGGACGCCGACAGCGTCCTGAGCGGCAAACTCACCAGCGACACCAAACGCACGCTGATCGAAGACCCCTTCGATCAGCCGCGCGAAATGGAAATCAACATGGCCATCGAAGTGCGCTGGGTGAATCGCCGCGGCGACTTGATCGATCAAGGGACCGCAACTCTCGCGCCCGAGGACCTGGTGGTGCTGTCGGCGCCCGGCGTCCTGGTGGCCGAATTCGGTCAGTCTGTCAGCACGGCGCAATTGCAGGCCATCCAACGGATCGCCACAAAAGTCGTGGCCATGATGGAAACGCCGTGGTAAGCTAAACGGCATGACCGCCTCGCAGCCGCATCAGGCTCCGGTCGCAGAAGACGACCAAAACTCGCCCCGCGCCTCCTGGTGGCATCTGCGCGGGCACAAGCTGCGCTTGACCGCCCGACCCTTGCTGATGGGCATTTTGAACGTCACGCCGGACAGTTTTTCCGACGGCGGCCAACACTTCGATCCGCAAGCGGCCGTCGATCACGCCGTTCGTCTGGCTGCCGCGGGCGCTGACATTATCGACGTGGGCGGCGAAAGCACGCGGCCTTATGCCGAGTCGGTGGACGTCAAGGACGAGTTGGACCGCGTGGTGCCGGTGCTCCAGGCACTGCGCACGCGCCTGTTGGTGCCGGTGTCGATCGACACGTCGAAGGCGGCCGTAGCCCGCGCCGCCATCGACGCCGGAGCGGAAATCATCAACGACGTGACCGGCCTGCAAGGCGATGCCGAGATGCTGGACGTCGCAAGCACGTCGCACGCAGGTGTGTGTGTCATGCACATGCGCGGCACGCCGCAGACGATGCAAGACAACCCGGTGTACGACGACGTAGTGGCCGAAGTGTTCGAATACCTGCGCGGCCGGCGTGATGCATTGATCGCCGCGGGCATCGAGCCGGACCGCGTCGCGCTGGACCCCGGCATTGGTTTTGGAAAAACGCACGAGCACAATCTGACGCTGCTGCGGAACTGCCACCGGTTCCATGCGTTGGGTTGTCCGCTGCTGGTCGGTCACTCGCGCAAAGGCTTTATCGGTAAGGTGCTGGAGGATCAGTCGATTGACGCGACGGCCGGTACCATTGGCGTATCGTTGGCGCTGGCGAACCAGGGCGTGCAGATCCTGCGGGTCCACGATGTAGCAGCCGTTCGCCAGGCCCTGGCGCTGTACCAGGCCGCGGGCGGCCTGGGAGCCGCAGATTCCTGAGCCCAAGTGGTGTCGCTGCTTCAAGATAGCGCCGTTGACCGGGCCGTTGGTTTGAGGGATACTTGCGCTAGGTTCGCGCCGGCACAAGCCGGCGTCAATGCCCGTCGAGCGAACCCGACAACCCGATTTCCCGTCCAGGTTTGGCGTCATGGCCGTTGCCGAATCGATCGACCTGCGCAAGTACTGTCTCGAGACTGCTCGGCGAGCACGGGCAGCCTCTGAGGCCCTGGCGCGGACCAGCGGAGCCGTCAAGGATGCGTGGCTGCGCAGCGCCGCCGCGCAGTTGCGCAGCAGGCAGTCGGCCCTGACTGCCGCCAATGCCAAGGACCTGGCGGCAGCGCCCGGCTTTGGACTCTCCGACGCGCAGATCGACCGCTTGCGGCTGACGCCTAAGGTGATCGAGTCGATGGCTGTGGGTTTGGAAGCGATCTCGCAATTGAACGAGCCGATTGGCGAAGTGATCGAGTCGACGATTCGCCCCAACGGCTTGGAAGTGCTCAAGGTGCGCGTGCCGCTGGGCGTCGTGTTCTTCATTTACGAGTCGCGGCCGAACGTGACGGCCGATGCCGCGGCCATTTGCATCAAGAGCGGCAATGCCGTGATCCTGCGTGGCGGCAAGGAAGCGATCCACTCGAACCAGGCCATCGCCGCCGTGCTGAATGCCGCCGCTCAGGAGGCGGGGCTGCCGGCCCATGCCGTCCAGCTTGTGAGCACTACCGACCGCGATGCCGTGGGGCACTTCCTCGGACTAGACGAATACATCGACCTGGCGATCCCGCGCGGCGGAGAGGGGCTGATTCGCCGAGTGGCCGCCGAAGCCAAGATGCCGGTGATCAAGCACTTCGCGGGCAACTGCCACGTCTACATCGATCGGGCAGCCGATGCCGGCATGGCCGAGCAAATCACCGTAAACTCGAAGTGCCACAGGCTGGGTGTGTGCAACGCCGCGGAGTCGCTGTTAGTACACGCGGAAGCGGCGCTGGACATCCTGCCTCGCCTCGCCGCTGCACTCATCGCGCAAGGAATCGAAATTCGCGGCGACGCGCGCACGCGTCAACTCGTGCCGCAGGCCAAGTCCGCCAGCGACGAAGATTTTGCAACCGAGTATCTAGGCCCGATCATTTCCGTGAAAGTGGTCGACGATCTGGATGCGGCAATCGAGCACATCAACCGCTACGGCTCGAAGCATACCGATGCCATCGTCACGAACGACCTGTCCGCGGCGCGACAGTTCGTGGCCGGCGTCGATACGGCGGCCGTGATGGTCAACGCCAGTACACGATTCAACGACGGCGGCGAGTTCGGCCTGGGTGCGGAAATCGGCATCAGCACGGACAAGTTTCACGCCCGTGGCCCGTGCGGCATCAAAGAGCTGACCAGCTACAAGTACGTCGCCTACGGAACGGGTCAGATCCGAGAATAGCAGCCCAGTGTAGAATACAACGGGTTGCGGCCCCACAACAACCAACAGGCCCCAACAACAAGCAGGCATGGAGGCCATGGATGGCTGACGATGTGCTGAGTCACGCCGAACGAGAACTGCTCGCCAACCGCATTCCCGCGTCGGCGAGTCCACGCCAGGCCGCCCATCACGCGAATGAACGTTCTCGCGCGGCGGTCGCCGCGGTGCTGCCGATCGTGTCGATGGATCGCGTCGAGCCGCACGACTTCACGCGGCCACGATCGGTCGACGATGAGCAACTGCGCGCGCTCTCGACGTTGCACGAACGCGTGGCGCGGGGGTTCGGCGCGGCGCTGTCGGTTGCGGTACGCTGCCCGGCACGGGTCAAGCTGACAGCTCTCGATCAACCGACGTACGCGCAGTGGCTGCGCGGTCTGGAAAACCCCACGTGCGTTTGCGTGCTGCGCGCGGCGCCTCTGCCGGGTGAACTGGCCTTGGACGTGGGGTTGCCGATTTTGTTTCCGATTCTCGACCGCATGCTCGGAGGAGGCCGCGAACCGGGCCCGCTGGTGCGCCGTCCGTTGACGGCCATCGAGTTGCGTCTGGCGTCGCGAGTCCAACAGCTTTTTCTCGTAGAGTTGGCCAAGGCATGGCGCGACGTCGCGGAATTGGCACTTTCCGTGCAGCGGGTCGAAAGCGATCCTCACGCGATGCGCATCGTGCTGCCGGGCGAGGGAGTGGTGCGGGCCAACTTCGAAGTGACGATGGGCGCGGCGCGCGGAACGATGAGCTTGTGCCTGCCTGCGACCATTTTGCGGAGCGTAGCTCACGACTTGCTTTCGCCGGCACAGTCAAGCAATCGTTCGGCGGCCACCGGCGAGTCGATAGCGCAGGTGAGCCAGCATGTGAGTCAAACGAAAGTGGAGGTCGTGGCCCGATTGGCCGCGACCCGAGTTCCGACGGCGGATTTGCTCGAACTGCGCGCCGGCGACTTGATCGTCACTCAACACGATGCGCATCGTCCGTTGGAGGTCTCGGTCGAAAGCGTGCCGAAGTTTCTGGCCCGCGCCGGAGCGCTCCAGGGACGCAAGGCCGTGCAGATCGAAGCGGCGATCGAATCGACCCCCAAACCGCCGGTGCCGTAGCCGCGCGTAGTTAGGGCACGGTGCAAAGCGCGCTGCGGGCATGGACGCGTGCGGCGACGCCCTTATAATTCGACTTCAACGCCCGATGGCGGCAGATGCCGCGCGTCGCGCCAACACACTGCACTCCGGAAACAGGAAGGACGTCGCGTGGCAGTCGAAAAAGTAGTGATCATCGGCAGTGGTCCGGCGGCGTGGTCGGCGGCGATCTATGCAGCCCGCGCCGAGCTTTCGCCCTTGGTTTTTGAGGGAGCGATCAGCGAGGAGAACCGGCTGTCCGGCACGCTTCCGCTGGGACAGTTGAATCTGACGACCGAAGTGGAAAACTACGCCGGCTTTCCCGCCGGCAACCTGGCTGCCTACCTGGACGACGCCATCGATGCCGAAGTGCGGCAGGTCATGGCGCCCCACTCCGGCCATGGCGTGAGCGGGCCGGAGCTGATGGAACTGATGCGACAACAGGCCAAGAATTTCGGCACGCGCGTCGTCACCGACGACGTCGTCAAAGTGGAGTTCGGCGGTCACCCGTTCAAGCTGTTTGCCAGCGGCGGAGAAACCGTCGAAACGCTCACTGTGATCGTGGCCACCGGCGCGCGGGCCAACTATCTGGGACTGCCGTCGGAAGAGAAGTACAAGAACCGTGGCGTCAGCGCGTGCGCCGTGTGCGACGGCGCGCTGCCGCGCTTTCGCAACAAACCCCTGGTCGTGGTCGGCGGCGGCGATTCGGCGGTCGAGGAGGCGACGTACCTCTCTAAGTTCGCCAGCAAGGTACACCTGGTGCATCGCCGCGATGAGCTGCGCGCCTCGAAGATCATGGCCCAGCGCGCCGAAAACAACGGCAAGATCGACATCGTCTGGAACCACGTGCTCGGCGAAGTGCTGGGAGACGACCAGCAGGGCGTCAGCGGCGCCGTGCTCGAGAGCACCGCCGGAGATGGCGCCAAAACCGTCGAGGCCAGCGGCGTGTTTCTGGCGATCGGCCACACGCCGAATACCGACTTTCTCGGCGGCCAACTGGAGCTGACCAAGAAGAAGTACGTCCGCTGGACCACGCCCGCGCGCACCTACACGACCGTCGACGGCGTGTTTGCCGCCGGCGACGTGGCCGACGACTACTACCGCCAGGCCATTACCGCCGCTGGCAGCGGCTGCATGGCCGCCCTCGATGCCGAACGCTGGCTGGCGGCGCACGAATAGTTTCATGCCGGCGGCAGAGCGGGTATGATTCGCACCCTCAACCCGCATTCAGACGGGCAGAAAGCCTGGGAGCCATCATGCGGAAGATGACCGTTGCCGAAGCACGCCGCGAGGATTCGGTCGGAGCAAGCGTACGGCTGCAAGGTTGGATTCGCACGCGCCGCGACTCGAAGGGCGGGTTCAGCTTTCTGGAGCTCAACGACGGCTCGTCGCTCGACAACCTGCAAGTGGTGGCCGCCGGCAGCCTGGGGAACTACGAAAGCGAGATCAAACACCTTTCGGCCGGCTGCAGTGTCACTGTCGAAGGCGAGGTGAAAGCGTCGCCGGCTCAAGGGCAGGCCACGGAAGTCCATGCCGACACCGTCGTCGTACACGGCTGGGCCGATCCCGAAACGTATGCCTTGCAGAAAAAGCGACATTCGTTCGAGTTCTTGCGCACCATCGCGCACTTGCGGCCGCGAACCAACACCTTTGGCGCGATCGCCCGCGTGCGGAATTGCATCTGCCGTTCGATCCACGATTTTTTCCAGGATGAGGGATTCCTCTACATCCACCCGCCGATCATCACGGCCAGTGATTGCGAGGGCGCCGGCGAGATGTTCAAGGTGACCACGCTGGACCTGGCGCAGATCACCAAGCGGGACTCCCAAGTCGACTACGAGCGCGATTTCTTCCAGCGGCCGGCTTATCTCACCGTCAGCGGGCAGTTGGAGGCGGAGATCTTCGCCTGCGCGCTGGGAAAGGTATACACGTTCGGCCCCACGTTCCGCGCAGAGAACTCCAACACCTCGCGGCACCTGGCCGAGTTCTGGATGGTCGAGCCGGAGATGGCCTTTTTCGAATTGACCGACAACATGGACCTGGCCGAGCGGTTCCTCAAGCGTATCTTCGGCGACGTGCTGACGCGTTGTGCCGACGACATGCGATTTTTCAACGAGCGCATCGAGCCGGGCGTCGTCGCCACGCTGGAGAGCATCGTCAGCCGCGAGTTCGTGCGGCTGACCTACACCGAGGCCGTGCAGATCCTCGAACAATCCGGCGCCACGTTCGAATTCCCCGTGGCGTGGGGACACGACTTGCAGGCCGAGCACGAGCGCTACCTTACCGAACAGCACTTCCAGTGCCCGGTCATCCTGCACGACTATCCACGCACGATCAAGCCGTTCTACATGCGCTTAAACGACGACGGGCGCACGGTGCGCGCCATGGACGTGCTGGTGCCCAAGGTGGGCGAGATCATCGGCGGCAGCCAGCGCGAAGAACGACTCGACGTACTGGAAGAGCGGATGCGCGAGCAGCAACTCGATCCGCAAGCATACTGGTGGTATCTCGATCTGCGCCGCTACGGCACGGTGCCCCACTCGGGCTTTGGGCTCGGCCTGGAACGCGCCGTGCAGTTCGCCACCGGCATGGCCAATATCCGCGACGTCATTCCCTTTCCGCGGGTGCCCGGTAGCGCCGACTTTTGACAGTCGGCTTGCTGACGGGCAGCCGGCTTTCGAGGGGCGGCGGGGTGGCGGGCTCCCACGACCGCTGCTACCTCTTGTGCAGCAGCGTCAGCCAGAACGTGACCAGGGTCACGCCGATGCCCAGAAACATCAGCCAGTCGTCGGGGGTCACGTAGATCGACATGGTTCGCTTGCGCCTTTCTACCCCACTGTAGGTCAGCATTGCGGGATAAAGCGTGCCAGACGGCTCACGCTGGGAATAAATCCGCCAGCTTGCGGCGATTGGGTTAAGACGCGTGTGGCGGTCGTACGGGCCGACCGGGGGGCGGGGCCCACGGTTTGCTTGATTTCACACGGGCGCGTGAATAGCCTGAAACAAGCGTTCAGGCGGTGTCACTTGCCCCACCGTAGGCCGCGCGGCGACAGCCTCCCCCTGGCGGAATTCGAGCAAGCGGCCCCTCACCCCACTCCAATCGCAGATGCCCAGCGTACCTTCCAGCACCAAAGTCGACGGCGGTGCGTGTCCTATCAGCGTGCCGTTCGCCTCTCCCATTGCACGTGTCTGCCTGGTCATCGCATGGTTGGCCTGCGGCGCTTCGACCACCCGGGCCGGCACGCTCGTCAACTTTCACTTCACCGGCTTTGGAACCGTCCAGGTCGATCTGTTCACGGATGTGGCGCCGCTATCCGTGGCCAACTTTCTGCAGTACGTCAACAACGACTTGTACGACGGCACGATGATCCACCGCGTTGACACCGGCCTGGGCGTTATCCAGGGCGGCGGGTACTCACCCAGTGGCGTCCCGGTGACGCAATTCGCCCAAGTCAACAACGAATCGTGGCTGCACAACACGCGCGGCACGCTCGCCATGGCGCGCAGCGACAACATTCACAGCGCCAAGAGCCAGTGGTTCATCAACACCGACAACAACACGGTCGATCTCGGCTTGCCCGCCGGGCAAGGCTATTCGGTATTTGGTTGGGTTGTGGGGGGCGGGATGAGCACCGTCGACAGTATCGCCGCGGTGCCTACGTTCGCCTTTAGCCCGCCGTTCAGTCAGCTTCCCTTGCAGGACTACACGCAGCAAGACATGAACAACGGTGTCGATCCGGTGCCGCACACGGTCGTGCTGGCCTCGGTGGAAGTCGTCAGCACGCACCCGACGTTTCAAAATCCGATCGCCCGCGTCGACGTCAACAACGACGGCCTACTCACCAACTTGGATTCGCTGCTCGTCATCAACAGCCTCATTGCGTTCGAAATTCATGAGGTCGATCCCTTCGAGAGCAATCCGTTTGCCTATCGGGACGTCAACGGCGACGGCGTGATCTCACCGGCCGACCTGGTCGTGGTGATCAATGCGTTGATCGTGCACGGATCGGGGGGGCCGGCGCCGCTGGCG
>JBGSYQ010000580.1:0-5740 GCA_041750795.1 Pirellulales bacterium
GCGTGCGGATGGGCGTCATGTGGCGGCGTAACACGCTGGCGGCGCCGGCGATCTCGGCGGCGGTCTCACCCTTGGCGCGCAGGGCGGTCAGCAGGATGCCGATCTGTCCATCGCTGAGCTGGCCGGCCATGACGGCCTCGATCGAGGCGGCCATTTCCTGCTGCGAGAGGTTCTCGCCGGCCGCCAGCCGGCCCAAAGTTGCTTCGATCACGTCGGAAGGTTCCTTGCCGCGACAGGTGAATAAGCAGCCCATTGTACCCGTGGCGCGCGTCGCGGCCTACGTCGGGCAGACACGACGCGGCACGACGGAGTATGTTAAGCTACCCTTGTTTAGCGGGAGCGTGGCCGCTAGCAGCGTGTTGAAAAATGCCATCCTGGCATTTTTCAACCTCGCCAAGTGCGAAGCAAGGCTTCGCACGGCTCGCAGAATAACGACTTAGTCGCTATTCTGTCATCGCATCCGTGCGATGTCGCAGCCTGTCGAATTCTTCAACAGGCTGCTAGAATCCCCGCGCAAGTTCGGGTTCGAGCGGACGCCGAGGCGGGCGTCGCTGGGACGCGGCGGGCCGTCTGGCCAACAGGAGAATGGAAAAAAGGATGGCCAAGAAGATTTTGCTGGATGTTGATCCGGGCATCGACGACGCGGTGGCGCTGTGCCTGGCCCTGTTCGATCCGGACGTCGAGGTGGTGGCCGTCACGGCGGTGGCCGGCAACGTCTCGGCGGAGCAAGCGACGCGCAACGTGCAGGCGGTGATCGAGCAGCTCGACCCGCCGCGTTGGCCGCGCATCGGCGTGGCGACGCAGCCGGAGTTTGGACTGCCGGTGCGCACCACGCACGCACACGGGGCCGACGGGCTGGGCAACGCCAACTTTCAAGTTTCGGAGCTGCAACACCGGCATCCGTCCGAGAAGTTGATCAGCGACGAAGTTCGCGCCGCGCCGGGGGAGGTGACCATCGTTGCGCTGGGACCGCTGACGAACCTGGCGCGGGCCTTTGCGCGCGACCCCACCTTGCCGGAAATGGTCGACCAGGTCGTAATCATGGGGGGCACGCTGCACGGGCAGGGGAACATCACGCCGGCTGCCGAGTTCAACATCTATTGCGATCCGGTGTCGGCCCGGGCCGTGTTCCGCGCGCCGGGGACGAAGACGCTGGTGCCGCTGGACGTGACGCGGCAAGTATCTTTCGGCTACGACCTGCTCGACAAGCTGCCGGACGATCGTACGCGTGCCGGTCGTTTTTTGCGGAAGATTCTGCCCCATTCGTTTCGCTCGTACCGGCTGGAGCTGGGCTACGAAAACATCTGGCTGCACGACGCGGTCGCGTACGTGGCGGCGTTGCGCCCCGAGTTGTTCGAGATCGAGATGGCGGCCGGCGACGTCGAGTTGTCGGGCGAGCTGACCACCGGCGCCACGGTGTTCGACCAGCGGCGGGTGCGCGAATGGCGTGCGAACATCGCCCTGGCCACCAAGGTCGAATCGGGCGCAGTGGGCAAATTCGTCCTGCAAGGATTGCTGGCGGCCGGCGAAGCTTCGCGCGGCGGAAAGTAGCTCGCGCCGGCTGGCAAGTGCGCGCGGGGCAGGGGGGTTATTTGCCGGCCGGTCGATTGACGGGCAGGGCGACGTTGGTCGATGGCTTGACGCCGGTCTTGACCAGCAGCTCGATGAGCTTTCCACCACGGAAAATGACGACTGGCACGTTGCGTCCCACCTCGGTCAAATTGACCAGGTTGATCAGGTGGCTATCGTTGTCGATGCGCACGCCGTCGTAGTTGAGGACCACGTCGCCGCCTTGCAGCTTGGCGTTGGCCGCGGGCGAATTCGGCACCACGTCCTTGATGCGGGCGCCGCGCGGCTGGCTCAGTCCCACGCTGATCGCCACGTCCGGGCTGAACTTGCTGTCGAGCATCACGCCCAGGTGGGCACGCGTGACCGTGCTGCGCTCGACGAGCTGTTTGGAGATTTGCATCACCAGGTTGATGGGGATCGAGAAGCCGATGCCTTCGTTTCCGCCGGAGTTGCTGGCGATGGCGGTGTTCATGCCGATCACCTCGCCGCGGAGATTGATCAGCGGCCCGCCGCTGTTGCCGGGGTTGATGGCGGCGTCGGTCTGGATGAAGTCCTGAAACTCGACCCCTTCGCCCAGCTTGAAGTCCCAGCGATTGGTGGCGCTGACGATGCCGAACGTGATCGAGTGACTCAGTCCGAACGGGCTGCCGATGGCCAGCACGAAGTCTCCGATTTCCAATTTCGAACTGTCGCCGATCTTGGCCGCCACCAGGTTGGGCGCGGCGATGGCCATGATGGCCACGTCGGTCTCCGTGTCGCTCCAGACGCGTTGGGGGTGCAGCTCGCGGCCGTCGGCCAGTCGAATGGTGATTTTCTCGGGCACGGCCGCGCGAATGACGTGGCCATTGGTGAGCACGTAGAAGCGGTCGTTGATCTTGACGATGCAGCCGGAACCGGCCTCTTCGATCTGGTCGAGGCGGCCGTAGCGGGCGCTGGCGGGCTCGATCTTTTCGGCCTCGATGTGGACGACGGTGGGGCGCATGAGCTTGACGACCATTTTCAGGGCGTTGCTCTGGCGTTCGAGGGCGGCCACCTCGCGTCCGAGGGCCTCGTACATTTTCTCGCGCACAGCGTCGGCACGCTGCTGTTGGGCGGCATCGTCGGAGGGGGGCGCGCTTTCGGTCTGTGCCGCCAGCCGAGCGGGAGCCACGCAGGCGAGCCAGAGAAGGATCCACACACCGCAGCGAGCGGTGGCGGTGATCGAGCGGGACTTCATCGACGGCGCTCCCCAAGCATTGGCGCTAGGTAAGAAACCAAGATCGCGGCTCCCTTGCAGGATATGTCGCGAAACAGAAGTTGGCAACGCCTGTTGGCCAAAGCGGTATTGAGGCACGCCGAGGGATCGCTAGCGTACTGAAATGCGCCACAGGTCAACGAAAATGCACCGGAGGTCCAACTTACGCGGCCCTCTGCGGGGCGCGCCTTTTGCCGGTCCGCCAGTGCATTTTTTCACGATGCGGTTGTGCTGCCCTTGCCCCGACTGGTTCGTCGCGGTGGTTTAGACGTCGATCTCGATGTCGTTGATCGAGACGTCGCCGTCGCTGCCGCTGTCGAGCACGCGTCCCCAGTCGGCGTCGTGCATGCCGGCGCCACCGTCGCGTTCGCTTTCGCGCTGGCAATTGATGCACAGCGTGGCGTAGGGCAGGGCATTGAGCCGGGCCATGGGGATCGAGCAACTGCAGCCCTCGCAAATGCCGTATTGGCCGTCGCGCATCCGCTGCAGTGCGTTTTCGATGCTGCTCAACTCGCGGCTTTCGACTTCCGCCAATTGAGAACTGATTTCGTCTTGCGCCGAATCAAGCGCGGCGTCGACAACGTCGCCGGCCGACTGCGCTCGCAACTCTTTGAGCAAGCTCAAGTCGCCCGCCAAGGCCGTGCGCAGAGCGTCGCGGCGCATGATCAGGATCTGGCGCATACTCAGGATGGAATCTTTGCGTGCCATATTTCCATTCACCTTCTCTAAGTCCGAACGTGGCAACGGCGGAAGGTTGGGAACCCCCCAGAACGCCGGCGCCCACGCTTGTTTGGCAAATCCGATAGACAGGCCGAAAACTCGGTCGGGTTCGCCCCTGGCGTGTTTCGCAAACAAACTATAGTACGCACGAGAACCCGCAGGGGTCACAAAAATCCGACGACTTTTGGCGACCAGCTAATCGCCGTAGTTCAGGAGCCTTTCGGCTCGCAAAAACATCCGTCGATTTGCCTGGGGCCGCACTCGCCCAGGCCGCCGCGATCGGGCACCAGGCGACCCTGGCCCGGCCGCGACCGGCAGGGACACTTGGCGCTGCCGGCGTCCCGACCTGGCACGTCCCGCAGGCGGACCCAGGCCATGGCCAAAAGCTCGGCAACCGATATCGGATAATCGACAGAACCCGCAGGGATGTGCAGCCGTTTTTGACAAATCGTCAAACATACCGCAGGTGGGCCGTTGCCCCTGGGGTGCCCAGGTTTGACCACCTTAGCTGCGTGACCTACATCACCTGTGAACGTTCGTACGCGGGCGGTGAGTAGTGGGGCGACCGCTGCGCGCGAAGCTGCGCAAAATTGCCACGAGGTCGCTGCCGATGGTTGTCGCTCAGAAGGGTTCTGCTCACTCGCTCCAAGGTCCCGTACAAGGCCGCGCCGACCGCGATTTGCTGCTGCGCGTGGTCGGCAGCCAGCGAGACGGGCAAGTCGTACGGCTATCGGCCGCCAAGTGTACGATCGGATCGGCCCCGAACTGCACGCTGCGGCTGCGGGCGGCCGGAGTGCGGCCGGTTGGCTGCCTGATCCTGCGCGGCTTGCGGGGCACCGTGGTCCGCTCTTGCGAAGCCGGTGCGCGGCTCAATGGCAGGGCCTTTTTGGACGCGGAGTTGACCCCCGGCGACCAATTGCAGGTGGGGCCAATCATGCTCGAAGTCCTGCCATCGCCCGCGGCCCCGCATCCGAGCGATGGGACCGCCGTGGAGCAGGGGCCGCGCGGTGAGCGACCTCGTCGCGAGCGGACTTCCGCGGGGTATGACCGAGCGCGCAAGCTGATCGGCACGATTCGCACGATGCGTGCCGAGATGGAATCGTTGCGACAACAGTCGTCCGAAGATGAAAACAAACCAGCGGCACAGCGCGAGCAGACCCGCCAGCAACAGGCAGATGAGCTCGAACGCCTGACAGCGGGCTGGCACGAGGAGCGCCAACGATGGGAGTCGTCTCGAGACGCGGACCGCGCCGAGTTGAGCCGCCTGAAAAGCGAACTGGACACTCGGGCAGAACAACTGGTGGCGGACCGCGAGTCGCTGGACGCCCAGCGGGCCCAGGTGGAGTCCGAACGCGTCACCGCTCAACAAGCGCTTGCCGACGAGCAGTCGGCCTTGGCGGCAGCCCAAGAGTCGCTGAGCCGCCAGCGTGAGCAGATCGAACAGCAACAACGGGCGCAAAGCGGCCAGCTCGATCAAGCGGGCGCCGAACTGGCCCGCGGACACGACGAACTGGCCGCCCAGCGCCAACGGCTGAACGACAAGCGGAGCGAGTGGGAACGCCAACGGTCCGACCTGCAACAGGCACAGGAGGGCCTGGAGCAGGCGCGCGGCGAGTTGGAGCGGGCCCATCATGCCCTGGACCGCGCGCGAGCCGAAGTCGATCACGACCGCGCCCACTTGCACGCGCAGCAAGCGGCGCTGTCCCAAGCGCGAAACGAGTTCGAGGCGGAGCAAGTCGTGCTGACCGAAGCACGTGCCGAGCTGGCCAAATCTCAGGCCGAGATTGCCGCCGGTTTTGAGCAAATGCTGGAAGGGCACGAGGCGCTGGAAACGGCGCGCCAGCAATTCGCCGAGCAGCAGCGAAATCTCCGCGCCCGGCAGGAATCGGCCGAGGCGGCCGAACGTCACGGGCTCGAGCATTCCGAGGCGGCGCTGGCCGCGGTACGCAGTCACGCGGCGTCGTGGGCGATCGAGCAGACGGCCTGGGAAGCGATCCAGGCCGGCGTCGAAACAGACCTCGAGGCGCGCCGCGCAGAGCTGGTGGCTCGCCACGAGGAGCTTTCGCAGCGGGCTGACGAGATGCGGGCAGTGGACGGACTGACCGCCGAACTTGGCGCTCGCGAGGCGACGCTGCGTGCGGAACGCGACGAGCTGGCTCGCCAGCGCGAATGCGAAGAGGCTCGACTCGTCGAGCGCGCCACCGAGATCGAGCGCAT
>JBGSYQ010000581.1:0-16758 GCA_041750795.1 Pirellulales bacterium
CTGGTCGGCCTGCTCGCGCAACACGCGCGCCGCGCGGTCGGGCTCCGCGGCCAACGTCGCGATCAATGCTGCATCGTGCGCGTTGTCGTCCGACGCCTCCTCCACCAGCTTGATAATGCGCCGGGCGTCCGCGGGCTCCACGCTGCTGGCCGGCAGTTCCTTGCCCAGCGAAAAATTCTTGAACTGGGCAATCGTATTGCGAAACTTCACCAGGCCGACCTTGCCGCCGCTCAGCTTGTCGTCTTCCCATTCCACCACTTGCTGATCGTTGACGTAGCAGGTGACTTTGCCCTCTTCCAGGCGCACGCGCAGCGTGTTCCACTGCCCATCGCGATAGTGGCGGTTGGCCTGATCGTGGAGGATGTTCCAGGAGAGCACGTCGGGCCCGTCGAATCGCGTGAGCCGCAGGTGGCCGGCCGTGGGATAAAAGCCGAAATGGCAGTGTCCGCCGTCCGAACAAAACGCCAGGCCGGCGGCGCCCGACTCATCGGCCAAATGGACGTTCACGGCAATTTCAATCGGCGCCTCAGGTATGTCCACCTGCCACAGGCACAGCGCCCGACCGCCGAAGCCGTTGCCCGGTCCTTCGACCATAATCCGGCCTGCACGCTGCCGCCATTGCGCTCCGAACAGGGGCTGCCACTCGCGCGGATTGAGCGCACCGATGGTGAGCCAGCGCGACATGGGAATTGGATGAGGCGATTCCACGAGCGGTTTGAGCAGGTTGATGGAAACGGCAAACCCCAAGTTCGGCGTCACCAGCGACTTCATGGTCAGAATGCCCAGCACTCGGCCTTGCAAGTCGACCAGCGGACCGCCGCTATTGCCCGGTTCGATGGGAATGGCGACTTGGATCATCGGCCGGCCGTCCATCTCGCGCACGGCCGACACGACGCCCGACACGACGCTGTGCCGCAAACCGGCCGGATTTCCCAGGGCCACGACGCGCTGTCCCTGATTCACTTGATCGGTATCGCCCAGCTCGAGTGCTGGCAGGTCTTTGGCGTCGATGCGCAGAATGGCCAGGTCGTGCTGGCGATGAAACGCCTCGACGGCCGTCACGTCGAAGTTGCGGCCGTCGGCAAGTTGCACGCGCACCGAGCGCCCTTCGCCCGCTACGTGAAAGTTGGTGGCGATCAGCCCGTCCGGCGAGATGACAAAGCCGGTGCCGATGTTGTCACGCGAGCCGTCCCGGCTGGCCGAAGTGATGGTGACGACCGATTTGCCGATGCGCGCGGTCAGTTCCTCGATCGACTCGGCCGGCGCCGCCGGCGTTGCCGCGTCACCGGTGGCCTGCGGTTGCACCGCGGCCTCGTCCTGTCCATGGGCCGACGCCAGCAAGCCCAACCAGGCCCACAACGTCGCCGCTGCGATCGCGCGCCTCATCGGATTCGGCTCCTTACGTTGCATCGTTGCGGCTGGCCCCCATCTCACCACTCGATGATAGGCCAACCGGCGGCCGAAGGCAAAGTGGGCCCAGTCATCATCCGCCCGATGCCACCACGGCCGCTACGATTTCTTGCTGGGACCGATCAACTCGATCAGGTTGCCGTCCGGATCGCGGACCACGGTCAGCGTCATGCCGGCCGGAAAGCCCTCGGGCAGCGGCACCGGGCCCTTGGCCACGGGTTTCGCGCCGGCCTGCTTCAGCCGCGCGAGCGTCGCATCGGCGTCGGCCACGTAGATCGTCAGATAGCTATAGCCCAACTGCGAATGGATAAACGAATTGTCGCTTTTGCGGTTGGCGGCGCCGGGCACGGCCATCAACTTGAGCTTCGTGGCCGAGTTCCCTTCACCCAACACCAGCACGCGAATATCCAGCGCCAAGCTGTCGGTCAGTCCCGCGTCGGCACAGAAATCGGCCGGCACGGAAAAGCCCGTCGTCTCCGTAAAGCCGATCGCGTCGGTATAAAACGCCAGCGACTTGTCCAGGTCGCTCACCACCACGCCCAGGTCGATCGTCGCGCTGGCAAACTCGCTCTTGCTCTGGGCCAGCGACACTTGTGAAGAACAAACCAATACCACCAGCGACAATGCCGCCGCGCAAAACCTATCGTTCATGGAAAACTCCCGGTTGAAAAACAAAGCGCCAGCACTGGCGCACGTGATGCTCACTTGGAAACCCTTTGCCACACCTCCAGAATCATCCCGCTGCCGGCTGCGCCGGTCAGCTTCGCCGGCCGCTTTTCGTTCTTCTTTTCGAAGCAAATCGTGACTTGCTTCTCGTCGGCGTCGAATGCGGCCAGGTAGACTTTGCCCTTGTCGGGCCCGTCGCCCACGACGATGTCCAAATGTTTGGGCTGTTGGGTCAGGTCGAACTTGTACGAGCCGTGCTCGTGGAAGGCGCCGTTTTCGAAGTGATAGTTCACGCCTTCGACGGTTAGCTTGCGCGACTTGAGCGAGTCGTCCGCGGTCGTCTTGCCGTCGTCCACGATCGAGATCAATTCGAAGGTTCCCTGCCAGTGCGCCAGGTTTTCCTTCGCGCGCTTCGCCAGGTCGGACTCCGGCCCCGCGCCCAATGCCGACGTGCCCGCCAGGCAACCAACGACCAGCACAATGCAACAGGGGCGAATCATGGTGCAACTCCAACGAAACAGTAACGGCGATACGAGCACAGCAAGCGGCGCTGCCAGCATGTAGCGCAGTGCCGCGACCCTTTGGACCCGTAGTATGCCCGCCGCCCGGCGGCGTGTAAAGAAACGGCCGAACTACAAACTACTTGTCGGCGGCCTTGCCCGCCCCATCCTTCGGCGCATCTTCGAATCGCAGCGCAATCGAGTTGATGCAATAGCGCAGCCCGGTGGGCGCGGGACCATCGCCGAAGACGTGGCCCAGGTGCGAGTCGCACCGCGCGCACAACACTTCGGTCCGTGCCGGCAACTCGCTCACGTCCGGCGCCAGCGCGATGTAGTCTTCGTCCACCGGCTGATAGAAGGCCGGCCAGCCGGTCTGCGAATCGTACTTGGTCGACGACTCGAACAGCGACAGGTTGCAGCAAACGCAGCGATAGACGCCGTTGCGCTTGTAGTGCAGATAGCGGCCCGAGTAGGCGCGCTCGGTTTCCTTCAGCCGCGTGACGGCGAATTGCTTCCGCGTCAGTTCCCGGCGCCACTCGGCCTCGCTGCGTTCCAGCCGCGCGAACTTTTTCCGGGCCGCCGCGTCCGGCGACGCCGACGACGTGCGGGTCGATCGCTCGCTAGCCGCGGGCGGATCGTCCGCGCGACAGCGCGATCGGTCCGGCCGGTCCGCCACCCCGGCCAAGATCACCAGGCCTATCACCACACTGCGAACGCACTGAAGCCTCATCGCGACACCCTCCTGAAGGGATCTTGCCGCCGCTCCTCCGTGCCGTCAGGCGATTATCTTTTCGATGACGTTTCCAAATACGTCGGTCAGCCTCTCCTCGCGTCCCTGGTGAAAATACGTCAACTTCTCGTGGTCCATGCCCATCAATGCCAGGATCGTGGCGTGCAGATCGTGCAAGTGAACCTTGTCGACCGCGGCCGCGAATCCGAACTCGTCCGTCTCGCCGTATGAGACGCCTCCCTTCACGCCGCCGCCGGCCATCCACATGGTGAAGCCATACGGATTGTGGTTGCGGCCCGGCGCGCCTTCGCCTTCGGCAAATGGCATTCGTCCGAACTCCCCGCCCCACAACACCAGCGTGCTGTCCAGCAAACCGCGCCGCTCCAGATCGGTCAATAGCGCCGCGATCGGTTGATCCACTTCGGCGCCGTGGCGGCCGTGATTCTTCTCGACGCTTTCGTGCGCGTCCCAGGTGTCTTCCAAGTGCCCGCCGCCGGAGTAAAGCTGCACGAAGCGCACTCCGCGCTCGACCAGCCGCCGCGCCACCAGGCAGTTCCGCCCGAACTCGTCCGTCGGCTCGCTGCCCACGCCATACATGGCCAGCGTGCCCTGGTCTTCCTTGGTCAGGTCCACGGCCTCGGGCGCTTCCGATTGCATGCGATAGGCCAGTTCATAGCTTTGAATCCGCGCGGCCAGTTCCGATCCGCCGGGCCGGCCGTCCAGGTGTCGCTGGTTCAACTGCGCCAGCAGATCGAGCTGCTCGCGCTGCGCCGTCCGATCGAGCGGACCGGCCAGGTCGAGCACCGGTTCTCCCACCGGACGAAACAGCGTGCCCTGATAGCTGGCCGGCATGAATCCGCTCGACCAGTTCGGCTGGCCGCTGATCGGGCCGCCACGCTTGTCCATGATCGTCACATAGCCGGGCAGCGACTGATTCGGCGTGCCCAAGCCATATACGCACCAGCTTCCCAGGGACGGCCGGCCGATGAACGTGCTGCCGGTGTTCATCGCCACCAGCGCCGAACCGTGCGCGTGGCTGTCCGTGTGGCACGAGCGAATCAGCGCCAGCTTGTCGGCGTGCTCGCGCACGCGCGGAAAATAGTCTGAGATCATCAAGCCGCTCTCGCCGCCCGGCCGAAACGGCCGCCACGCGGGCGTCAGGAAACCCATCTTCCGGTTGCCCGAGTTGGTAAACGATTTCTCCGGCGGCAGCGTCTGGCCGGCATATTTCTCCAAGGTCGGCTTGTAGTCAAACGTGTCGACGTGGCTGGGCCCACCGTTCATCATCAGAAAGATGCAGGCCCGCGCTTTGCCGGCATAGTGCGGCGGCTTGACGTCCAACGGGCTGGCGGCGACGCGCGTGGATGCACTCGCCTGCCGCGCGAAAAACCCGTCGCCGTCCAACAGCCCGGCCAGCGCCATGCCCACGAATCCCGCACCCATCTCCCACACGAACTCCCGCCGCGTCTGTCCGCAGGGGAACAGGCGCGAGGCTGGAGGCGGGAAGCCGGACGACGGTGCATGGCCGCGCTTAGTCGACATAGATAAACTCGTTGGTGTTGAGCAACACGTGGCACAATGACGCCAGGGCGCGGCGCTGGGGGTCGTCGTTGCCGAGCGTTTCGCCCTGCCCCGCGGCGCGGCTGGCAAAGTGGTCGCGCTGTTTCTGCAAGTGCGCAAGTGCCGCCTCCCACTCGGCGTCGCTGGGCGAGCGCGCCAACGCCAGCCACCAGGCGCGCTCGATTTGCGCGGCTGTTTCGGCGCCGGCTTCGGCGATCACTCTGCCGGCAAACGCCTCGCTCTGCCGGTGCACGAAGTCGTTGTTCAACAGCGCTAAAGCCTGCGGCGCCACGGTCGAAACGTTGCGCTGGCTGCACGGCTGCGTCGTATCGGCAAAGTCGAACGTCGTCATCAACGGCAACAGCAGTGAGCGCTTGGTCATCATATAGATGCTGCGGCGGCGCTGCTCCTCAAGCGGCGACTCGCCCCAGGCATCGCTCTTTTTGGAAAGCCCCTCCAGCGCCTGCCTGGTGGCCGGTGGAAAAAAGCTGGGACCGCCGGCCTTCGGGTTCAACTGGCCGCTGGTGGCCAGCATCGCGTCGCGCAAGGGCTCGGCCTGCAGCCGCAAGCGATTGCGCCGCCACCACAATTCGTTGGCAAAGTCGACCAGCGCATATTGCTGCTCACGAGCGTGGGTCGAGTCCATCTGGTAAGCGCTCGACAGCATGATCAACTTGTGCATCGGCTTGATCCGCCAGCCGCCGTCGACCAGCGCGCTGGCCAGCCAGTCGAGCAATTGCGGATGCGTCGGCTCGCTGCCCATGACGCCGAAGTTGTCCGGCGTGCGCGATAACCCCTCGCCAAAATGATGCTGCCACAGCCGGTTGACCAGCACTCGCGCCGTCAACGGGTTGGCCGCATCGGCGATCCACCGCGCCAACTCCAATCGCCGGCCCGTCGTACCGGCGGACGTCGGCAACGCAACGTCGCGTCTGCGCGTGGACGCCATCGACAAGAACGCCGGCGCCACGGTTTCGCCCGGCCGCGTCGGATCGCCCCCTTGCAACAGTTGGACCGCCTCTGCGGGCGAGCCCGCATCCGCAAACGCCAACAGCTCTCCTTCGGCCGCCTTACCGCTGACGAAAAAGTTCAGCATCGCGTAGTAGTCGACCTGCGGTATCGGATCGAACTTGTGGTCGTGGCACCGCGCGCACTTGAGTGTCACGGCCAGAAACGTCGTGCTGGTGGCGTGAATCAAATCGTCGAGCTGCTCGAACTTGTACTTCAGCTTGTCGTTGGGCTCGTCGTCGAACGTGCCCACGCACAGAAAACCGGTGGCGATCCGCGTCTCGTCGGTCGCATCGGGCAGCTCGTCGCCGGCCAATTGCTCGATCACGAACCGGTCGTACGGCTTGTCGGCGTTCAGCGCGTCGATCACATAGTCGCGATAGCGCCACGCCCCTTGCTTCAGTGCGTCGCGCTCGTAGCCATTCGTCTCGGCAAATCGTACCAGGTCCAACCAATGGCGGGCCCAACGCTCGCCATAATGCGGGCTGGCCAGCAAATGATCGATCAGCCGCTCATACGCGTCGGGCGATTCGTCCGCCACGAACCGCCGCACGTCCTCGGGCGACGGCGGCAAGCCCCACAGGTCGAAGGTCGCCCGGCGGATCAACCGATCGCGCGCCGCCGGCTCAGCCGGCACCCACGACTTGGCTTCCAATGGCGCCAGGATGAAATGGTCGATCGGGGTCTGACACCAGGCGGCGTTCTCGACCGACGGCAACGCGGGACGCACCACCGGCATCGTCGACCACAGCCCGTTGGCGGATGCGTCATGCGGCGAAGCCTCGTCGCCGTGCCCGGCGGCGCCGAGAAACGCCAACGCCATCACGAAGGCGATCGCCTGCCAGCCTTTGCGCAATTGTCGACCAGTGGCACGCATCACTTGCTTCCCAAGGAACAACGCGTCTAGCCACGAACTGTGCGATTTCGCACTGAAGCCTCAGTGTAAGCGACTTGCAGGCGTTATTCAATCATGCGGCGTGTCCGGCACGCGCGCCAACGCCGGCCGTGCGAACAGAGCATCCCGCTCGATCACCGAGAGTGAATCGTCCGCCGCGTATCGACTCCCAGCCAGGCGACCGCGGCCACGGCAAAGGCGCCGGCCGCCAGCGCAAACGCGGCGGGCCAACCATATTCGGCCTGTAATCGGCCGATCAACGAAATGGCCAGCGCCGCGCCGATATTCCCGCACATGTTGGCAAAACCCAACACGGTGCCTGCGAAACGGCCGCCAATTTCTTGAAACGAAGCCCACACCGCGCCTAAGGCAAAGTCGCACAGGAACGACGCCACCATCAACAGCGCCACAATGGCTTGCGGATCGTCCAACACCCAGCAGGCGGCCAGGCACAGCGCGGCGCCCCCATGCGCCACGATGCCCGGAACGCGCCGGCCCCAGGCGATTCCGACGCGGCGGATCAACCAGTCGGTGGCGACCCCGCCGGCCAGACATCCCGCCATGCCCGCGGCCGCCGTCATGCCGGTATAGTACCCGGCCTGCTGCTGGGTCATGTGGTACACCTGTATCAAATAGGTCGGCAGCCAGGTGACCAGAAAAATCCAACCCACGTTGATGAAAAAACAAATGACCGCCAGCGACAACAGTCCGCGATGGGTCAGCATCTCCAGGAGCGGCAGCCGGCCGGGGGCCAATCCCTGACCGTCCACCGAGGTGCCGTGCGAAATCAGCGCCTCCTCAGCCGCGTTGCAGGCGGCGTGCTGGCGCGGTTCATCGCGAAACCACCACCAGAAGGCCGCCGCCCACGCGAATCCCACCAAGGCGTACAGCAAAAACACCGGCCGCCATTGATCGACGCCGACAAACCACACGGCGGCCACGCTCATCAGCGCCGGCGTAATCACCGGCGCCAACACCGCGCCTGCTCTGCCGCCGAACGCTACGGCGCTGTTGGCCACGCCGCGTCGCGCAATCGGAATCCAGCGGCGCAAGTAGCTCGCCGTCGTGGCATAAGCGCCGGCCTGGCCGATGCCCAGTAACCCGCGCATGACGAACAGCGACACCAGACCCGTCGCCATTCCCAAGCCCACCATCGCCGCCGACCAGGCCACCATGTACAACACCAGCGCCCGCCGTCCGCCCCAACGGTCGCCCAGCCAGCCGGCCGGCATTTGCAGCATCGCATACAACCAGAAGAACACGGCCATTGAGTCGCCGACTTGCTCGACGCTGATCTGCAAGTCCTCGGCAATGGCCGCCGCCGGCACCGCGATCGCCATGCGATCCAAGTAAAGGATCACCGACATCGCCACCGAAAAGGCCAGCACGCCGTAACGCGCATGCGTCGGACGCTGTTCCACGATCCGCTCGCCGAACGAAACGGAAAAAGCGGACGCATCGACTGGCAAACGCGCTGGCGACAATCGTGCGCCCCCAAAAATCGGCACTGTGACCTTCGTCGCCAACGCGCTAGGCGCAATTGCGGCAGCCGGCGGCGACGGATAGCATGACGCCAATCACCTTAGCCGTTCGCCATGTCGCCCGCAAACCGCCAACCGCGTCAACCGAACTGCCCAACTGCTTTTACCAATCGCTCAATCTACCCCATCACGATCCAGGCACGAACTATGACCACCACGAACCATCTATTCCGCCTCGCCGCTCGTCCCGTAGGATTGCCCAAGCGCTCCGACTGGCAAACCGCCGAGGAGCCCGTGCGCGAGCCGGCCGAGGGTGAAATCGTCGTCAAGGTGCTCTATCTCTCGCTCGATCCGGCCATGCGCGGCTGGATGAACGAAGGCAAGTCGTACATTCCGCCGGTTGGCATCGGCGAGGTGATGCGCGCCGGCGGCGTGGGCCGAGTGATCGCCTCGAAGGATGCCAGCCGCGCGGTCGGCGACTACGTCTACGGCACGCTGGGCATTCAGGAGTATGCCGTTCTCAAAGCCAGCGCCGTTACCAAGGTCGATCCCAAGGTCGCGCCGCTGCCGGTCTACCTCGGCACGCTTGGCATGCCCGGCATGACCGCCTACTTCGGCCTGCTCGAAGTGGGCCAACCGAAGTCGGGCGACACCGTGGTCGTCTCCGGCGCCGCGGGCGCCGTCGGACAAGTCGTCGGGCAGATCGCCAAGATCAAGGGCTGCCGCGTCGTCGGCATCGCAGGCGGCCGCGCCAAGTGCGACTACGTCACCAAGGAGCTCGGCTTCGACGCCGCCATCGACTACAAGAGCGAAGACGTCAAAGAAGCGCTCCGCAAGCATTGCCCCAAGGGCGTCGACGTCTATTTCGACAACGTCGGCGGAGAAATCCTCGACGCTGTGCTCACGCAAATCGCGCGCGGCGCGCGGATCGTCATCTGCGGCGCTATCTCGCAATACAACAACACCGAGGGCGTCAACGGCCCGCGCAATTACCTCTCGTTGTTGGTCAACCGCGCGCGGATGCAAGGCATGGTCGTGTTCGACTATGCCGACCGCTACGCCGAAGCCGGCCGCGAAATGGCCGGTTGGATGGCCCAAGGCAACCTCAAGACGCGCGAACACATCGTCGAGGGTCTGGACACGTTCCCAGAAACGCTCTTGAAGCTTTTCAAAGGCGAGAACACCGGCAAGCTGGTGCTCCAGGTGGCCGCCGAGTAACGCGAGATCCCCTAGGCGCCATCGTCCGGCATGCTCAAATCACTTGCTCCAACAAGCCTGCCCTGAAATGCGAAAAAAGGCGGGGTGGCACTTGTACAGTGCCACCCCGCCTCCGCCTTTCGCGTGTCGATCGGGCGTCGGGGCGGGCCTGCGCCGTCAGCCCGAATCGTGCGGTAGCGGCGATTGGAGTGGACCGCCACCGTCTACGCGATGATAAAACTCCGCTTGTGGCGACGCTCGCTTTGACGGCCGAGGTCGCCAGGACATTCAAGCGACGGTTAGTTGGTGATCAAGAACGAACCGTTGTTGGCCACCGGCATCAGCGGCAGGCCTTGACGGCCAGATACGCTGCGGTTGTCCGCCTTGCCTCCGAACGAGTACGACAGACCAACACCGAAGGCCCACATTTCCTCGTTCGAACCGACGACGCCCGTGGCCGAGCCCGGCAACGAGAACGTGAAGTTGCCGTATAGCGACACATAGTCGTTCAGCGGCGCTTGCCCCAGCGCTCCCACCAACCAACTGCCGACGTCGGCCGGATCGTTTCCGCCCAGCCAGATCATCGTCTGGCCGCCGAAATCGTAATAGCGGCGCCAGAATACGTTGTACTGGTTCATCGCACGCACGGGCTGAATCGGCGCCGTCAGCACGCCCACGTCGGGCGATACCGAGTTGTCGCCGGTGGTGCGAAACGCGCCCCAGACGCCAAACTCGTTGTAGTCGTCCACCGCCCAACCGACGAGGCCGCGAACCTGGCCGACGTACAATTCTCCGGCAATCAAGCCCCACTGATGCGCCCAGAACTGGTCGTACACCAGGCCCCAGCTCAACTGATCGCCGTGCAAGACGTCGCTGCGCTTCGATACGCCCAGGGTAATGAACGTCTGTTGCTCCGACGAACTCTGGGACACGGTGTCGCGCCCCTTCAGGTCGTAGACGCCATAGCTGGCGCCGACTTGTCCGCGGATTGGCGAATCCTCAATCAACTGGAAGCCGGTGTTGAAGCCGCCCACAAAGCCGGCGCTGTCCATGTATCCGGCGACGAATGCAGCCGGAGGCGTGAAATCGCCCAGAGACTTGTACGCTTCGCCGCCAAACCACACTAACGTGTTCTCGCGCCAGGTGCCGAAGCCTTCGCAGCAGCAATCGTCCCAGCAGCCCGTGCTGCACGTGCTGCCCGAAGTGAGCGACGACGTCTTTTGCTGCGTGTTGCCGTGCTCCGTCAGGAAACTGCTCTCCGTCGGGGCCTGGGCATAATATGAATCGTAGCTCGCCGAGGTCGTCGCGGCTGCCGGTGCCACGTATTGCGCCAACGCAGCGCCAGGAGCGAGCCAAACCGGCGCCAGCGCAGCCAGCGCGCAAAGAGAGAACTTCCGCATGTTTCCGCCTCCATGCAGTGAACAACCGCGAAGGAATCGGGCGGGCCATCCATTGGCCTCTCACCACGCAACGCCGGCAGGCAGCCAGGCTGCCGGCCGCCTCCAGTGCGGTCGGAAACAAGCGACGTTCCCGTCGCACCGAGCCTGCCGGATGTTGCGATCCGTGCATCCTTCGTCACTATTACTCATCGAACGATTCCAACGGCCGGTGAGGTCCTTTTCCCTACGGCGTCACGACCGCGAATCGCGGCACGCATTCTCGAACTGGGACCGCTTGCCGAACCGTTAGACTCGCAGCCGCCGGTGCCACGGTCGGTCCCCCCTGGGTTGGCAACTTTGGCCCGATTCTCCCCCAAGCAGCGACGGCCCCCCACATGGCCCAGCGACCGATCAACCCTACGACCGCGGTCTGGGCCAGTTCGGCAGGTCGCGGTATGCTGTGATCGTGGCGACCGTCGTGAAGGGCGAGTTAGAGCGCCGGGCGCCAAGCGGCCGCCGGCCGCCACGATTCAATACCCACGGCACCAGGAGCGGACATGTTCGTCTCAGCAAAGCGCACCAGGGCACCCCACCTCGTCGTCGGATCGGTTGCCTTGCTCTGGACCTCGCTGGCGCTGTCATCTGAGCCGCTTCGCCCCTCCCGCGCTCCGGCAGGCAATGCCCGTCCATCGCAAGTCAGGCCGTTATCGGCCGAGTCGCCAGTCATCGCCGCCGAGCATCCCATGTCGCCGGCAGTGGAAGCGCTGCGCAAAGAGCTGGCGCACCTGCGCGACACGGTCGCCGATTTCCGTTGCCGCGTGATCAAGCGCGAGCGCGTCAACGGCCCTCTGCAGGAATACTTCTACCTCGATATGTGGGTCCGCGAAGAGTCTCGCGCCGGCAGCCAGGTCGCCACGCCGCTGGCGGTCTACATGGAATTCCTGGGGCCAAGTTCGCTGGCCGGGCGCCGCGTGCTGTTCGTCGAAGGCCAGAACGACGGCAAGATTCTCGCCCGCAAAGGGGGCAGCCGTTTCGAATACGTCGTCACCTCAATCGATCCCAACGGCGAAAATGCGCGCAGCGAGAGCCTGCTCCCGATCACCCAAAGCGGGTTTACGCCCATGCTGGCGGCGCTCATTACCGTACTCGAGCGGCATGCCGCGGCCGACCCCGGCGGAACCAATACCGTGGTCGAGCGCATCGAAGGCGCCAAGCTCGATGACCGCCCGTGCTATGCGCTGCGCATCACGCACCCCAAGAAACAAAGCGGCTTCGATTTTCACACGGCCACGATCTTCATCGACGCCGAGCTGCGCGTGCCCGCACGCATCGAAAAGTACGATTGGCCGACACCGACCGACGAAGCCGCGCCGTTGATCGCCGAATACAACTACACCAACGTCGAGTTGAACCTCGGTTTGACCGAGCAGATGTTCGACCCACGCCTGCTGAAAGCCAAGCGCTAAGCGGCTTGCAGCGCGACTTCGCCCCCTGCCCGCCTTTCAGGACTCCGCCATGTTGATCTTCGACGCGCATCTTGACTTGAGCATGAACGCGCTGGAATGGAATCGCGATCTGACGCGTTCCATCGACGAGATTCGCGCCCGCGAGCAGGGACTCTCGGACAAGACCGATCGCGGCAACGGCACGGTGTCATTGGGCGAGATGCGCCGCGGCCGCGTGGGCCTGTGCGTGGCCACCCTGATCGCACGCTTCGTCAAGCCGGCCAACAAGCTGCCTGGCTTTCACAGTCCCGAGATCGCCTGGTCGCAAACACAGGGACAACTCGCCTGGTATCGCGCCATGGAAGCCGCCGGCCATATGCGGCAAATACGCAACGCCGACCAACTGCGCCGCCATGTGCAACTGTGGCAGGATCCGCCCGACGACGCTCCGATCGGTTTCGTGCTCAGCCTGGAAGGCGCCGACTCGATCCTTTCGCCCAAGCACCTGGAACTGGCCTACGAGCAGGGACTGCGCGCCATCGGTCCGGCCCACTACGGCCCCGGCACGTACGCCCAGGGTACGCACGCCAACGGCGGCATCGGCCAACGTGGACGAGAGTTGCTGGCCGAGATGCAGCGGCTGAATATCATCCTCGACGCCACGCACTTGTGCGACGACAGCTTTTGGGAAGCGCTCGAGCATTTCGATGGACCAATTTGGGCCAGCCACTCCAACTGTCGCGCGCTAGTGCCAGACACGCGCCAGTTCACCGACGAACAGCTCGAAGCGCTGATTGCGCGCGGCGCGGTGATCGGCGGCGCCCTCGACGCCTGGATGCTCGTGCCCGGCTGGCAGCGCGGCGTCACCACGCCGCAGCAAGCCGGCGTCACCCTCGAACACCTGATCGACCACGTCGACCACGTTTGCCAACTGGCCGGCAATGCGCGCCACTCCGGTATCGGCACCGATCTGGACGGCGGCTTCGGCCGCGAGCAAGGTCCGCAAGACGTGAACACCATCGCCGACCTGGCGCGTGTGCCCGAGTTGCTGGCCAAGCGCGGCTACAGCGCCGACGACGTGGCCCTGATCATGCACGGAAACTGGATTCGCTTTCTGGAAAATGCCTGGAAGTGACGCCCCGGCCGGAACATCTCGCCGGCCGAAACGCGCCCGGCATGCCAGCACATCTCTGCTGCATTCTCGCTTGGCACTCCTTGGGGGCCTTGACATTCGCAGGTCCGTGGTCGACCATGCAAGTCCCCGAACGTGCGGGGCAGACACGGTGCAAACGAACCGTCGGCTCCGTATAGCCCGTCCAAACGGTCACCGCGTGGCTCCCGCCTGAGTCCGATTTTTCGCCATCCCGAGTATCGATCGTATGGCAGATGCCGCCACGTATCTTTCGACAACCGCAACCAGTCTCCCAACCAGCGCGACCAGCGAGCCGATTTCCCCCCGGTCCACCCTGCTGGCCCGCACGGTTTCCGACGTGTGCAGTCCCGCGGCGCTCTCGCTGCCGTGCCTGCTATTGGCAGTCTGGTACACCAATGCCCCGGGCACGATCTGGTACGCGCTGCTCTACGCCGCCGTGGCCGTGCCGCTGCCCATGCTGTACGTCATCTGGCTGGTGAAGACCGGTCGCGTGTGCGATTTTCACTTGCCCAATCGCCACGAGCGCACCGGCCCGTTCGCCGTGGCGCTGGTGTGCGCGTTGCTGGCCTTGACGCTGTTGGTGGCGTGCGGTGCGCCCACGACGCTATTGGCGCCGATCATCGCCGTCTTCCTGCAGACGTTTTTGCTGTTTCTGGTCACGCTGATGTGGCAAATCAGCATTCACACGGCCACGACCGCCGGCCTGGCCACGTTTGTGGTGATCGCCATCGGTGGCGGCGGCCTGCTTGCCACGCTCATCGTGCCCCTGGTGGCCTGGGCTCGCATCCATCTCGGCCGTCACACGCTGGCGCAAACCATCGCCGGCGCACTGCTGGGTTGCGGCACCTTCATCGCCATGTTCGCCCTGCGCGGCATCGCCTGGTAACGCGGTCGCTGGATTCGCAACGATTCAGCCGAACGAAACGCCGCGCGTCTGAGCTCTTGCGCTGTTCAGCTACAGTGAGAGCGGCACACAAACGAAGAGCCGCCCGAGGTTCGGACGGCTCTTGGATTCGCGTCTACGGTCATTGTCGCTCAACGCCGCGCAGGCTTGGGCGCCGGCGCCGCCGGCTTGCGAGCCTGCGGCAACATGCTCGGCGGCTTGTTCGGCAGCGTTTGAATCACCACGCCTTCGGTGCCCGACAAGTCGGCCGATTGGGCCACGCGTCCATCTTCGGCCCACCACGTCCAGCGCCCGGTGGGATTGCCCTTGGCGTATTCGCCCTGGATCGATTTCTGACCGTTGTCGTACCACCAGACCCAGTGCCCGTCCTGCTTGCCCTGGAAATAGCGGCCTTCCAATTGCTTTTGACCGTTGGAGTGCCACCAGGTGAACAGGCCCACGTGGACGTCGTGGTCGTACGTGCCTTCGAGCTGGCGCTGACCGTTGGAGTGCCAACTCGTCCAAGGTCCGTGGCGCTCGTCGGCGCCGGCCTTGACCGTTTCGGCCAGCTTGCAGTTCCACCAATCGTCCGGCGTTTTTTCGGAATCCTTGGCAAACAAATACATCCCCTCGGACTTCTTTTGCTTGCCGCCGGTGTGGAAGGTCGTCTTTTGGGCCAGCTTGCGGCCCGCTTGGTGCGACTCGCGCTTGAGCACCGATCCTTCCGGCGCCCACTCGATTAGATGACCGTCGACGTCGCCGTCGCGAAACTCGATCTCGCGCATCTTGCGACCGTTGGCGTGCCACCAATTCGAAATGCCGTGCCGGCGGCCGTCGACAAAGCGCCACTGGCTGATCTTGCGCAGCTTGCCGTCGTAGATCGTCCAGAAGCCGTTCAGCTTGTCGTTCTCGAACGTGGCTTGCGATACAAAGGGCCCGGCGAAATCCTTGTACGGGGCGGCTCGCAGCAGCGGCGCTTCGCTCACGCTGCGATACCAGCGAATCCACGTGCCGGTGCGGTTGCCGTAACGATACTGGCCCTGGGCCACGACACGCCCGGCCTGGTCCCACATCTTCCACGTGCCGTGGTTCAGGTAGTTGCCGGCCGAGTCTTGCGTCACTTCACGCTCGATGCGTACCTTGCCGTCCGGAAATCGCTCCTTGATCGTTTCTCCGTCGTCTTCGGTCGCGTCGTCATCCGGATGATAGGTCTCGGTGTCGTCGAGTGGCTCGTCGCCGTCCGGATACACTTCGATCAACCCACCAGAGTAATCGCCGTCATCGGTCATCTCGGCGTCGGAGTCGTCGTCGCCCTCGATCACGATGAGCGACTCTTCCTCGTCCGATTCGCCCTGGTAGTGGTCGACGTCGGGCGGCGCGAGCTGACGGGGCGCCGCATCACCTTCGACGGGGAATCGTTGGGCCTGCGCCGGCGAATGTTGCCACAGCAAGACCAGCCCAACGGCCGTCAACGAGATCCATTTCGCGTGGCCAACCATGCTGCACTCCTTTGCTAGCATCTGCGCCCTCCGTTCGTTGCAGGGCGCGTCAGGGATACGGATATCTACGCACGCCGCCAACGGGCACGACGTTGCGCTGGGTGTACGTTGATGCTTTGGGACGCTCCGCCGCCGGGAAACGCGCCGGAGGCAGAACGCCCCTGCGCACGCTTGCAATACGCGGCTGCCGGTTGTATCGGCAATCCATCCCGCACCGCTTTTGCCGAATCTGCGCCCGATAACCATTATTCCCCCCTCCCCAGGCTGGACCGGTTGACCGTCAGCCGGGTCGCCGGCGGCACAACCGGCCGGATTGACCAGACGGGCATGATGCTGAAAATGGCGTGAGGGCAAATCGACGGGGAGGGACCGACCCATGCCGCACGCCATCGACTGGATACGCCGCAGCCGTTTGCGCGCTCTGCCCGCGGCGCCGTTGATCGTGCTGGGAGCCCTCGCGGCGCTGGCGGCGGAGAATCCCGGCAAGCGTCCCGACGGTGCATCGGCCCCCGCCTCCGCGCAGGCCGACATCGCCAACCCGATCGTGCAGCTCGTGCTTGATCCGGCCGTGCAACAAGAGTTGGGCCTCAGCGAGCTGCAAATCGCGGCGCTGCAAGCCGTCTATCGCAAGGTCGAACCACGGCTGTGGCTGTTGCGCGACGTGAGCGCAGGCCCCCACGCCGAAGAAAAGGCCAGGCTGCTGGCCTCCATGGAAACCGATCTCGAGTCGCTGCTCGAACCGCCCCAGCTCGATCGCTTGCGCCAGATTGCCGTGCGGGCGCGCGGTTGGTCGGGCATTACCATGGGCCGCGCCGCCGGTCAGTTGCAGCTCACGCCCCGGCAAATCGAGCAAATCGGCGAGATCACCGCGCGCACGAAGCAAGAGCTGCAGCGCATCGCCGCGACCGGTGACTCGGCCGCCGCGCGCGACGAAGCCGCCACCGAGGCCCGC
>JBGSYQ010000582.1:0-6086 GCA_041750795.1 Pirellulales bacterium
GCGCCGCCGGCGGCGCCACCGTCGTCGATTCGGTTCGCGCAACCGTGTCGGCGGTTGATGTGGCGTTGAGCTGCGGCACGTTGACCGGCGCGCGGCACTTCGGGCACTTGCCGTGCCGCCCGGCCATTTCCGATGCCACGCGCAGTTTCGCTCCGCAGCGAGTACATCCCACGGTGATCGTCATCGAGGCTCCCATGGCGGGGGCGAATTCGCCGCGGCCTGATGCTCGGCCAGCGGGGGCAAACGATCAAAAAAGCATGTAGTACCAAGGACCGGCTGTCAACAAGTTCGGAGGTGGGGTTTTGAAATTCGCGGGCGACGGGCGGGTGAGGGTGCGGAATCCGGGCTCGCCGGCCCAGGGAGAATCACGTCCGAGGGCGTTCCCGACGGACGGGCGAACTGCCGGCAGAGGCATGGCGTTCGCCGGCGGAAAGGAGGAACCGAAGAATAACTTGCCGATTTACCGCCCCCTCACCCTACCCTCTCCCGCAAGGGGCGAGGCGTATGCGGAGAAGTTGTTTCTTCGGCCAATCCTTATCGTCCGGCGAACTGCCGCGCTTGCGCTATGATGTCGAACCCGACGAGTTGGCTCCAGGCTTGCATGAAGCGGGCGAACCTCGGTCCGGGGACGCCGCTGCCCAGGGGCCGACCGTCGAGTGAGACCACGGGCACCATGCAGGGCGAGGTGCTGGTGAGAAAGACTTCGTCGGCCTGCAAGAGGTCGGCGGGACGCAGATCGCGCTGGATCATGGGTACGCCCTCGGCCGCGGCCAACTCGGCCAACACGGCCAGGCTGATGCCCGGCAGGATTTTCTCGCGCGGCGGCGTGAGCAGCCCGACGTTGCGGTCGTACACGACGATGTTGGCCGTGGTCGCTTCGACGACGAAGCCTTCCTGATCGAGCATCACCGCGCGGCTGCCGGGATGACTGGCCGCGGCCTGGCGATCGGCGAGATAGTAGTGCATGCGGCTGCGGCACTTCAGCTCGCTGGGCCAGCAATCGGCGGGGACTTGCGCGACGTTGGTGGTGGCCAGCGCCTGACCTGTTTCGTACTTTGCCGCCCACGCGCCGAACCGCAGCGGAAAGGTGTGCAGGCAGACTGTTGCGCCGAGGGCCTCATCGGTCACCATTGCGCCGTAGGGTCCCGGTGTGACGGCCACGGCCAGGCCCAGGTCGTCGCCCGGCGCGAGCAATTGGTGGTTTCGCTGGACGAGTTGCTCGGCGATCTCGGCAAACTGCGCCAGCGACAAGCCGGGCACGACTTGCACGATGGCCAGCGAATGGAACAGCCGCTCGAGGTGCGCGGAAAGGCGAAACAGCTTGCCGCCGAAGGTGCGCAGTTGCTCGGCCACGGTGGTGCCCTGCACGAAGCCGGCATCGGTCACCGGCACGACGGCTTGCGACGCGGGGACGAAGCGGCCGTTGAGATAAGCTTGCGGTTCGCTCATGCGCTGGGCGTCCACCGTTTGCCTTGCCAGGTGTCGCGCCGCAAAAGCTCGGCCTGCAGCGCCAACTTCACCGCCGGCTTGTCCAAGCACCATGCCGGACCGATGAAGTAGTCGGGCGGGGCATCGCCGCTGGTACGCTCCACCAGCATGGTCGGCGGCAGCAGCTCCAGAAAATCGACGACCGCCGCAAGATACGCATCGCGCTCCATCAGTTGCACTTCTCCCCGCGCCACCTGGTCGGCCAAGGGCGTGTGCTTGACGGCGTACAGATTGTGGATCTTCACGGCGTCGAATCCCAGCCGGCCGATTTCGCGGGCCGTGGCCAGCATGTCGTCGTGGGTTTCGCCGGGCAACCCCAGCATGACGTGGGCGCACCGTTCGAAGCCGCGGCCGCGGCTGCGCTGCATGGCGTCGATCGAGGCGTCGTGATGATGCCCGCGGTTCATCCAGTCGAGCGAGCGATCGTGCATGGTTTGCATGCCAAACTCGACGGACAAGTAGGTGCGCGCGGCGATCTCGGTCAACAGGTCGAGCACGTCGTCGGGCACGCAATCGGGCCGGGTGCCGACGGCCAGCCCCACCACGGCCTCGTGGGCCAGCGCCTGCTCGTACACGTCGCGCAGGCGGTCGAGCGGGGCGTAGGTGTTCGTGGCCGGCTGGAAGTAAGCGATGAAGCGGTCGACGTTGCGATAGCGGCGGCGGAGCATGCGCACGCCGTGGTCGATCTGTTCGCGGATGTCGCGGCGGGGCACGCGTCGACTGGGGCTGAAGCTGCGGTTGTCGCAAAAAGTGCAGCCGCCGGTGGCCACGGTGCCGTCGACATTGGGGCAAGTGAAGCGCGCATCGACGCTCACTTTTTGCACCCGGCGGCCGAAGCGGCCTCGCAAGAAATGGTTGTAGCTGGCCCAGCGCAAACCGGCGGCCCGCCAGTCGAAGTGGAGGTCGGGGGAGGTGGTGGCGCCCATGGTCGAATTGGCTGCGAGAGTATGTCGCAACCCCTTGCGCATGTGTGCTTTATCGCAATCGCTGGTTGACTGTAAAGCATTCGCTGCTTAAACTGCAGCGAGACACGTGCATGCGCCCAAACCTGGAATTTCAGGCAACTTGCGGCGCGCCATCGATCATAAGACTTCATACCTTCCGGGACAAGGCACGAGACGACGCACTGATATGCACGGCGAATTGATTCCGCTGGGCGGAGGGGATCCGATCCCTTTGCTCAAAAAAAACTTAATGGTCGGGCGCCGCGAAAGCTGCGACATCGTACTGCGGTTTTCCAACGTCTCGGCGCACCATTGCCAGCTCATCTGCAACGGCGGCTACTGGTACGTCAAAGACCTGCAAAGCCGCAACGGCGTCAAGGTCAACGGCATGCGCGTGGCGGAGAAGCGGCTCGATCCGGGCGACGAGTTGGCCATTGCCAAACATCGCTACGACGTGCGGTACTCGCCCTACGACCTGGGCGCGGTGGGACCGCCGCCGGACGAGGAAGAGCCGCAAGGCACCATGAAACAATCGCTCTTGGAGCGCGCGGGCTTGGAACTGCGCAGCAAGCAACCGACCCCGGCCTCGCGGCCCGCTTCGCGGCGCGAGGGTACGTCGGGGCGCTACGACATCCTCGACGATAGCGAAGGGCAGATCAACGATCCGAACCGTCCCGTTTAAGGTTCGACCGAAAAACAACTTCCTGTTTCTCTAACCCCTCATCCTGCCCTCTCCGACAAGGGGCGAGGGGAGACGTGGAGAAGTTGTTTTTCAGTCGACCCTAACACGTCCGTTTCATCCGGCCGCGCGAAGTGGGTGCCTATGCAGCACGACAACGACCGTTTCATGGCGGACTCCCAAACAGGAGGTCTCGGCCACCGTTGATGGCTGCCAAGCGGAAACAAAAGATCCGTGCCGAGTTCCGCAAGAACCGGACCGAGCGTGCCCGGAGCGATCATTGGACTCGCCGCTTTCGTGCCGAGGGCGTCGAGCTTCAGGACGACGCTCCGCAGGCAGAGCGCGTCAGCGGCAAGGGAGAGTTGACGCGCAAGCGGACCATCGTTGGCGCCATGGCCGACCCCGAGCATGCCGGCTTCGGCGTGCAGCGCGACGTCGATGAGACGATTGTCCGCCGCGGTCGTGTGCTGGCCGTGCAAGGGCTGACCAGCGTCGTCGAGGACGAGCAAGGCGCCATCTGGAACTGCGCCACTCGGCGGTTGCTCAAAACGCTCAGCACCAGCCAACGGCACGTCGTGGCCGCGGGCGATTTCGTGGTCTTCCGGCCAGAGCCGCAGCAGGAAGGCATCATCGAGCGCGTGGAACCGCGCAAAACGGTCTTGTCGCGCGCCACGCGCGGGCGGCAGCACATCATCGTCACCAACGTCGACCAACTGCTCATCGTCACCAGCGCCGCCGAACCGTACATCAAGCCGAACCTGATCGACCGCTTCATCATCAGCGCGCACAAGTCCGGATTGCGCCCGCTGATTTGCATCAACAAGGTCGACCTGGTCGAGCCGGCTTCGCTGGCGCCCCTGGTCGGCGTGTACAGCCAGATGGGCTACCAGGTGCTCATGTTGTCGGCGTCCACCGGCTTCGGCGTCGATCGTTTGCGGCGCGAGATGTCCGGCCGCGCCAGTGTGGTGGCGGGTCAGAGCGGCGTGGGCAAGTCGTCGTTGCTCAACGCGGTCGACCCCGATCTGCAACTGCGCACTCGCAGCGTCAGCGCCGAAACGCAAAAGGGGCGTCATACGACGACCACCGCCCGCTTGCTGCCGCTGTCCGTCGGCGGCTACGTCGTCGACACGCCGGGCATCCGGCAGTTTCAGCTTTGGGACGTCATTCCCGCGGAGGTTGCCGGCTACTTTCGCGATCTGCGTCCCTACATCGATCACTGCAAGTTTCCCAATTGCACGCACACGCACGAAGCGGGCTGCGCCGTCAAGGACGCCGTGGCCGACGGCCAGCTCGACTTGCGACGCTACGACAGCTATTGCCATTTGTTTGCCGGAGAGATGGAGTGAGCAACGAACCCGCCGCCAGCCGACGGTGTCCGTCGTGTGGCGCGGCAGCTTGACGATGCCAACCGACAACCCCGGCGCCGGCCAGAACCTGGAGGAATCCCCCGATCGTGAAAGAAATGACTCGCATCGAATCCGTCGCCAGCGAGGCGGCGGTCCTGGTGGGTGTGCAACTGCCGCACCACGAGCATCACGACGACCCGCTCGAGGAGCTCGAAGGTCTGGCCAATACGGCCGGCGCCCACGTGGTGGGTCGCTTGCTGCAGCGCCGCCAGACGCCCGACATGACCACCTATCTGGGCAAGGGCAAGGTGGACGAGCTCAAGCAGGCGGTCGACGCCAACGACGCCGACGTGATCCTCTTCGACAATGACTTGTCTCCCGCCCAGACGCGCAACTTGGAGGAGGCCACGGGCGCCAAGGTGCTCGATCGCAGCGAGTTGATTCTGGACATCTTTGCCAGCCGGGCGCAGACGCACCAGGCGCGGCTGGCCGTCGAGCTGGCCCAGTTGCAGTATTCGCTGCCGCGGCTCAAGCGGATGTGGACCCACTTGTCGCGCTTGAAGATGGGCATCGGCATGCGCGGTCCCGGCGAAAAGCAGTTGGAAGTCGACCGCCGGCTGGTCGAAAAACGCATCGCCGACTTGCGCAGCGAGTTGAAGAACATCGAGCGCCGCAAGGAGCGCGAGGTGGCCGGTCGCAGCGATCGCATGACCGTCTCTCTGGTCGGCTATACCAACGCCGGCAAGAGCACGTTGCTCAATGCGCTGACGGGGTCCGAAGTGCTCACCGAGGACCGCCTGTTTGCCACGCTCGACACCCGCACCCGCCGCTGGCAACTGCCCGGCTGGGGCCCGGTGCTGTTGAGCGACACGGTGGGGTTCATTCGCGATCTGCCGCATCATTTGATCGCCAGCTTTAAAGCCACGCTGGAAGAGTCGCGCCAAGCCGATCTGCTGCTGCACGTGGCCGACGCCAGCAACCCGGCCGCCGTGGACCAGATTGCCATCGTGTACCAGGTGCTGGAAGAGCTGGGCATCCAGGCCAAAGACACCATCCTGGTGCTCAACAAGGTCGATGCGGCCCAGCGCGGGCAGGTGGTCGCACTGCTGGGCCGCTATCCGCGCGCGGTCGCCATCAGCGCCAAGAGCCGGCAAGGTATCGACGAATTGGCGCTGGCCGTGAGCCGCGCCCTAAGCCACAACTTTCTCGACATCGACGTGGAGACCGGCGTGGACAACGGACGGCTGCTGGCTCAATTGTCGAGCTACGGCGAGGTGCTTTCCAAGCGCTATACCGACAGCCGCGTGATCGTGCATTGCCGCATTCCCGAGCGCGCCATGGGGCACTTGCGATCGGCCGATACCTACATCCGGCCGCACGGCAGCGGCAACGGGCGGATTCTCGGCGACAACGGGCTTGCGGCCGACGAAGCGGCTGACGAAGCGACGGACCCGGACGGCACGTCAGCCAACGGCAAGCACGCGTAAGCGGCGGGTGCGCGCGGCGTCGAAAAACTGCGCCGCGTGTATTCCGCGGCCTTGCGGTATACTGCCGCCATGGCACGTCGACAGATCGCAGGTTTGCGCGGCATTCTTACTGGCGCCTCGAGCGGCATCGGCCGCGCCTTGG
>JBGSYQ010000583.1:0-14774 GCA_041750795.1 Pirellulales bacterium
CGACGGCGCCCGCTGCCGAGTCGACGGCGCCGGCTGCCGAGTCGACGGCGCCCGCTGCCACGGAAAGCACTGCGCCCCCGTCTGGCGAAACGCCTCCGCCATCCGACGAATAATTCCGCCGCTAGCGGGCAGCAGCCCGACGAAGTTCACGAGGAGAATCGCCGCGGTGTTGCTGAGCATGACCGGCTTTGGAGAGGCGCACCGCAAGGATGCCTCACTGTCCGTCGCGGCCGAAGTGCGCACGATCAACAGCCGGTACTTCAAACTGGCGATCCGCTGCGGCGAAGGGTATTCGGCGTTCGAGCCGCTGGTCGAAGCGCTGGTGCGCCAACACATCAAACGCGGCACCGTGCAAGTGTCGATGCGCATCGATCGGGCGCAGGCGGGCGACCATCTTCTCCGTCCGGACGTGCTGGGCGGCTACGTCCAGCAATTGGAGCAGCTTTCCAAGAAATGGAAGCTGGAACGCCCCGTCGCGATCGAAGCGTTGTTGGCGCTACCGGGCGTGGTCGACACCGACGCGCGCGAACCGGTCGACGTGGCGGCCGAGTGGCCGTTGGCGCGCGATACGCTGGAAGAAGCCATGGAGCGCATGGCCCAGATGCGAGCCGACGAGGGGCGTGCCATGGCGGCCGACCTGGCGGCCAATGCCGCCGCCATCGCCAAGGACCTTGACGCCATCGAAGTTCGCTCACCGCTGGTGGCCGACGGTTACCGGGCCCGGCTTACCGAGCGGCTCACCAAAACGCTGGCCGAGTACGAGATCACGCTGCAACCGGGCGACCTGATTCGCGAGATCAGCATCTATGCCGAGCGCAGCGACATCTCGGAAGAGATCGTGCGGCTGCGCAGCCACCTGGAGCAGTTCGCCGCCACGTTAGAGTTGGCCGAAAGCGCGGGGCGGAAGCTCGAGTTTCTCACGCAGGAAATGTTTCGCGAGACGAACACCATCGGCTCGAAGGCGAACGACGTGGAGATATCGCGGCACGTCATCGAGATCAAGGCGGCGATCGAGCGGATTCGCGAGATGATCCAGAACGTGGAATAGCAGCATGTTGAAGAATTCGACAGGCCGCGACATCGCATGGATGCGATGACAAAATGGCGACGTATGTCGTTATTTTGCGCTTCCGTGTGAAGCTTTGCTTCGCACTTGGCGAGGTTGAAAAATGCCACGACGGCATTTTTCAACAGACTGATAGGGCACGGCAAGGTTCCCGTGGGGGTGGCCGGTTTGACGACTCCCTCGGGTATCTGCCATTTCGACGATGAACTCAACCAGTCGCGGCAAACTGATTGTCATTTCGGGTCCCTCGGGCGCTGGAAAGACGACCCTTTTGGCCAAATTGCTGGCCCGCTGCCCCCAGCTCAAGCCGAGCGTCTCAGCCACCACGCGGCCACCCCGGCCGGGTGAGCGCGACGGGGTGGACTACCACTTCCTGACCCCTGAGGAATTTGCACGGCGGCGGGAAGCGGGGGAGTTTTTGGAATGTTGCGAGGTTTTTGGGCGGGGTTACTGGTATGGCACCCTGCACAGCGAGGTGTCCCCTAGTCTGGCGGCGGGCAAGTCGGTAGTCTTAGAGATTGACGTGCAGGGCACGATGGCCGTGCTTACCTCCCATCCCGACGCGATTACGATCTTTGTCCGCCCAGGAGATCCCGCCGAGTTGGAACGTCGCCTGCGCGGCCGCGGCACCGACAGCGAAGAGGCCATCGCGCGCCGCCTGGAAGTCGCGCGCCGCGAATTGGCGCGGTCTGGCGAGTATCGGTATCAGGTCGTCAACGACGACGTCGAGGTGGCCGTGCAAGAGATCTTTGAAATTCTGCGATCCCACGAGGTATGAACCTATGATCGATGATTTACGTGAAGAGGCGATCGTCAACAAGGTGGGCGGGCGATTCAAGCTGTCGACGCTCATCCAAAAGCGTCTGGTGGCTCTGAACGCCGGCAGCCGGCCGCTGGTCGATTTGCAAACCGACGACAAGCTGGCCATCGTGATCCAGGAGATCATCCAGGATAAGATCTACCTCGACTCGTCCAAGCAGTTGCAGATCACCGGCGAAGATGCCGGCGGCGGACCGCCCGAACTCGACCTGGCCAATCTATGATCGCGCGCGAGGTGATCGTCGGAGTGAGCGGCGGCATCGCGGCCTATAAGACCGCCGGGCTGGTCAGCCAACTCGTCCAGGCCGGGACCGGCGTTTCGGTGGTGTTGACCGCCGGCGCGCGGGAGTTCGTCGGCCCGGCCACGTTCGCCGCGCTCACCGGTCGGCCGGTCTACGAGCACGTGTTCGATCACCAGCGCCATCCGCTGGGCGCGCACATCGATCTTGCCGAGCGGGCCCACTTACTGTGCGTCGCGCCGGCCACCGCCAACGTGCTGGCCAAGGCGGCGCAAGGCATGGCCGACGATTTGTTGAGCACGCTGTTGTTGAGCTTCACCGGCCCGGTGCTGTTGGCGCCGGCCATGAACTGCGAGATGTGGGAAAAGCCCTCCGTGCAACGTAACGTGGCCCAACTGCGCAGCGACGGCGTGCATTTCGTCGATCCCGAAGAAGGCTGGCTCAGTTGTCGCAAGCGCGGCATCGGACGCATGGCTGCTCCGGAGAGGATCCTGTCGGCGATCGAACAATTGCTGGATCGGCCACGGGTGGTGTGAGGGGGCAGGCCGGAGGCGGGAGGAAGAGGGCGCGGCGGTGGTTGCGCTGGTGGCCGTCTTGAGTTCACTTCGACCTCGGGCAATCTACTTCTAGAGTCTGCGCGTGGCACGCATTCTTATCACTTCCGGGCCGACGCGGCAGTACATCGATCCGGTGCGCTATTTGACCAACGCGTCGAGCGGGCGAATGGGCAAGGCACTGGCCGAGGCGGCACTCGAGCGTGGGCACGACGTCGTCATTGTCAGCGGGCCGGTGGATATCGTGTATCCGCCTGCCGCCGAAGTGATTCGAGTGGTCTCGACCGAAGACATGCTGGCCGCGTGCCAGCGCGTGTTTCCGGCGTGCGACGGGCTGATCGGCGTGGCCGCCCCCAGCGACTATCGGCCGGTGAAGGTCGAGACCAACAAGATCGCCAAGACGGGCGAGCCGCTGGTTCTGAACCTGGTGGAAACGGCCGACGTGGTGGCCACGCTGGGCGCCACCAAGGACAAGCAATGGCTGGTCGGCTTTGCGCTGGAAACCGAGGACCACCGCTTGCGCGCTTTGGCCAAAGCGGAAAAAAAGGCCTGCGACCTGATGGTCCTCAACGGCCCCGAGGCGATGCACTCGCTGGAAAACCACGTGGAAATCCTCGACCGCCAAGGAAACGTGCTCACCACGCTGGCCGGCCCGAAGGAAGAAGTGGCGCGCGGGATCTTCGCCGTAATCGAAGCGCGGCTGGTGGCGAAGTAAGCCTACTGCACCATGCGCAGGCCCAGCGGAGCGTTTGCGTCGCGCTCGACTATCGCTTCTCGCTGGTGGGGCGTAAACCGATTTAACTCCTCCGCAGGCAGGCTGGTATACCCGCGGTCGACGAGTTCGAAAAGCACGTCGGCGGGCAGGCGAGCGCGTTCACCGGTGTCGAGGTCGATTTTCTCCATAACCGCCAAGTGCGCCAGGTGCAACGACCGCAATCGATCGCGATCAAGTCGGCTCAGTTCCAGACAACCGGTCAGCGCCAGCGCGAACAATTGATCGGCCGAGAGCCGGCTTCGGTCGGCCGTCGAAAGCTCGTTGCGCGCTTCGGCGGCAAGTCGGTAGATTTGGCTCGAGGTTGGTGCGGCGTAGATCATGCTTGGCCCCTTGTCAGGTGTGCGGACTGGGTGTTTTCGGGCCAGCGCGTAAGCGAACGGACCACTGCTGCCGCCTCTCCGCCCAACCGTTCGCCACGCGTCGACGCGAAATCGTCCGGAAAACGATTCGCCTGCGCAGGGCGATGAACGTCGGCGACGCTTCACAGCATTTCTGATGCCGATCGTGGCAGAAGCGACAGCGGGCAACTCGAAAAGACTTCCGTCCGCTTCCGGTTATTGAGTCCTAGCTAGCCAATGATCGAGGGGCGACCAACGGAAGCCCCACAAACGCGGTCGTATTGCGAATGCACTACAGCCCATTGTTTGCCTCGGAATCAATAGTTCCGCTGCACGCGACGGCGATGGCACTTTGCAACTTGCCGATGGGGACGCATCGTTTGTGCCGCACCGTTGAAATGTCGCGACCAGGAGGTTAGTCTGCGGCCAGCGCCCGAGGACGGGTGGTCGTTCGATTCGCACGCTGACACCGGCGCGATCAATCGCTCCCGGCACGCACCTGCGACCATGCCCGGCGCGGACGCATGCGAATTGTCCCACGCGATGGCAGGAGGTTTTCTATGAGCTCGACCACGATCCAGCAGTCTGCCGCCATTCCATGTCTGCGTTATCGCGATGCTTCGGCGGCGATCCGCTGGCTTTGCCAGGCCTTCGGCTTCGAGGAGCAGATGGTCGTGCCCCATCCAGACGGATCGATCGCGCATGCTCAGCTTCGCCTGGGCGGCGGCATGATCATGCTCGGCTCGGCCACCGACAGTGCTTACGGACAGCTCATCAGGCAGCCGGACGAGATCGGCGGTGTTGAAACACAATCGGCGTACCTGGTGGTCGCTGATGCCGATGCGGTTTACGCACGGGTGACGCAAGCGGGCGGCCAGATCGTGCTCGATATCAAGGACGAAGACTACGGCGGCCGCGGGTTTACGTGTCGCGACTTGGAGGGTCACCTGTGGAGCGTCGGCACGTACGACCCGTGGGCCACGTAGCGGGCCTGGCACGAATCGGCCGGTTTGCGATCGCTACGGTCGTAACGACTTTGTGCATTGCACGCGGTTGTAGTGGGGCGAGTGCCCGTTGTCGTGTACCAGTGCCGGCCCCAGGGCTGCTTTCTGAGAATTTGCCGCAACGTCCCCCCGCTTCTGTCGGTGCGAGCTAGAGTCATTTGGGGCAGCGAGTAGGATGCATTGGCACTACGGCCGGCACATGGATCGCAGCCCTATGGCAACCGAAATCGACGACGAGCTATCGCCGGGCAAGGCTCTGTTCGAGCTGGTGATCGAAGCGGAACGCGAGCTCAAGCAGGCCGAGGAGCGCCGCGCGGTTCCGCGGTTTCCGTTCTTTCGCCCGGTGTGGGTGCGTATGGCCGGCGGCGAACGTCGCCGCGCTTTCACGCGCGAGATCAGCACCGACGGCGCCGGCTTGCTTCACGGCTACCATTTGGAGCCCGGTGAAGTCGAGTTGAGCTTCTTGTCGCGCGGGGGTTTTCTGGTCAACGTCGTGACGCGCATCGAATGGTGCCGAGATTGTGGCGACGATTGGTACATCAGCGGCGGGCGTTTCCTGCGGCTTGGCGGCGTCGGCGTGTAGTTGCCCACGCGCCGCGTGGAGACGCTAGCCGCCCGTTGAAGAATTCAACAGGCGGCGACATCGCATGGATGCGATGACAGAATAGCGACACAAGTCGTTATTCTGCGAGCCGTGTGAATCTTTGCTTCGCACTTGGCGAGGTTGAAAAATGCCAAGACGGCATTTTTCAACAGGCCGCTACTCCGGCCGGCCGGTTGGCAGCGGCACGTCGCGAAACGTCAGCTCCACGTTGCGGCGAGAGCGCAGCCGCGGATAGTGCAGCTTGATGAGCTTCGGCTCGCTGTCGGGCGATTCGCCGGTCAGCGTGAGCTTCAGTTGCACGCCGCCGTCGGACAGCGAGGGCGATTGGCTTTGCACGCGGAACTTTCGCCCGTCGCCATCCAGCACGTCGACCGAGTATTCCTGGAAGATGACCTCGCGCGGATCGGGCATGGAAAGATCGCGCGTCACGTTGAGCGTCAGGACGAGCTTGGCGGTCGGTCCTCGTTCGACCGAGAGAACCGTTGCCGCGACGTCGTCTTGCGCGAACGTCCGTTGCGATTCGAAATCGTCGATTTCGAGCACGGCCGGCTCTCCCACCGCAATCAGCCCCCAGCGCACCGTGAACACGGAGAACGATCGGGCCGACACGGGAACCGGATTGAGCTTCAGGTTGGCTGTCACTTGCCGCAATCCGCGCGTCGTAGCATTCCAGGCGCTGCCCGAGGGCTGCGCCGCGGAGCACACGACGTGGTTGTCAGTCACGGCCTCGACCAGCTCTGGCTGGCTGGCATAGCCGACAATTCGAAAACGATCTTCCCAGGCGAATTTCAGGTTGACTTGAAAGCTGTGTGTCAGTTCGGCCTGCTGCTCCTCGTACTTGAGCTCTTCGATGAACACGCGCCGTGCTTCGGTGATTTCGCCGCGCACCGGCCCGCCATAGGCGCGGGGATACTGCGGGGGAGCGCCCGCGCTGACCACGATGCCGGGCGTGTGCATGTCGTAGTGCGGCCGGATGCGGTTGCCGGCGCGATCGCAGATCTGGTCGACCGCTTGCCAGTATTCCGTCGGACCGATGTCGGCGTCGAGCTTGCCGTCGGCAAAGTTGCCGTAAGGATCGCCAATGTGGACGTGGTTGCCGCTTTGAGCGGCCAGGGCCGCCAGCGCTTGCGAGGCCGTTGCGCCTTCGACTTGAAACTCGACGCGCGAGGCGCGCCACAGTTGGTCCAGCTTCAAGTCGTCGAGCAATCGCTCGGCGCGCAGCCGGACCTCGAGGTCTTCGTGCTCGAGGGCCCGTTCGAGTTGCTCGCGGGTTTGTTCGCCATACTCGGAGAGCCGGGCGTTGGCCCGCGCGCGTGTCGCGTATTCGGGCGCTCCCAACTCGCGAATGAGGCGGGCCACGCGAGGCTCGGCAGGGCTGGGGGGAACATCGTCTGCCAGGCAGTGTGAACCGATGGCCACGAGCACTAGCAACACACAGGCCGGCGCGAAAGCGCAGCCGCGTATCGGGCCCTGCGTTCCATCCATGGAACTCCTCCCACGTTCGAATCGCGGTAGTTTTGGAAGCCGCGTGGCATCCTGCCTGGGCTGGTAGCGTGTGGGCATGGGCAAAGGAGAGTGGGGCGTGTATTCTAGGCCTGAACACGTCCGCACCGTCCGTTGGCGTCGGTACGTTAGGCGAAGTTGACAAGCGCGGTCAACACGAGATCCGGCAGCGGTGATATCACGATGCAGCAAGTACCCGACGATAGCTTGGACTGTTTGAGCGTGGGCATCCTGGTGGCCGACCACCTTTGCGACCCGATCGACCATTTTCCGGCGGCGGGCGAGCTGGTGATTTCGCCGCGTTTGCCGTTGGCCATCGGCGGATGCGCCTCGAACGTGGCCATCGACTTGGCACGTTTGGGGGTGGGTGTCGGCGTGGTGGGCTGCGTCGGACAGGATTATTTCGGGCGGTTCGTGATCGACTCGCTGACAGCGGCCGGCGTCGACACGCGGGGCATTCGCACCCTGGCCGATGCGGATACGTCCGGCACGCTGATCATCAACGTGCGGGGCCAGGACCGGCGGTTCATTCACACGCCGGGCGCCAACGCGCGCCTCGAAGTCGCTGATATCCCCTGGGAGCGTGTGCGGCAGGCCAAGGTGCTCTACGTAGGTGGTTACTTGCTCATGCCGGCGCTGGATGGGGAGCCGCTGGCCTCATTGTTTCGACAGGCTCGCGCTGCCGGTGTCACCACCGTGCTCGACATCGTGATGCCCGGCGCCGGCGACCACTTTGCCAAGCTGGCGCCGCTGCTGCCCGAGACGGATTTGTTCATGCCGAATTGCGACGAGGCGGCGCTGCTGACCGGTTTGAGCGATCCGGTGGCACAGGCCGAGCGGTTCGTCGCCGCGGGGGCTGGCGCCGTAGTGATCACGTGTGGCGAAGCGGGCAGCGTGCTGGTGTCCGGCTCGACGCGGTTGCGCGCCCAAGCGCACGTCATGGAATATCAGGGAGCCACCGGTGCCGGCGACGCGTTCGTGGCCGGAGCGATTGCCGGCTTGCTGGCCGGAGAGGATCTGGCCGGCGCGGTCCGCTGGGGCAGCGCCGTGGGGGCCAGTTGCGTGCGCTCGGTCAGCGCCACTGACGCCGTTTTCACGCGCGCCGAAGCAGAGCAGTTCATGCGAGACCACCCACTGGCCATGGAACCGCTTTGACCGTCACGATCGTCGTGACCCGCGGTCGGTGATGGTGGCATTGCACCAGTCTCGCTAGTGTTCTCCGAGATTGCGCGGGGATTCCAACGTTGCCGGACGCACGGCCGGAGGATGTGCTAGGTTTCCTGTGACACCAAATCAAGCTTCGCTCAACCTGGGTTGGCCAAAGAATGGCGGGCGTCCTGCTACGCCGCCGGCGTTTCACCGATCCGACAAGTCAACAGGCCGGCATTTCACCAGGATCGAGCGGCACGAGGAGCCAGCCGTGCGACGTCTCGCACAGACACTACGAAAACTCATTCGCTCGGACGAAGCGTTGTCGACGTCCGAGTATGCGGTCATGCTGGCGCTGATCGCCTGCCTGTGCATGGGCCCGATCCAAACGCTGGGCTGCCAGGCGAATCGGGCCTTCACGAACACATCGAATGCGATGGGCCGCTGAACGTCGGCGTCGAGCCTCCGTGCGGCTGCCCGGGGTATTTGAGCAGCATCCGGCCGAGTTGACACTCGCTGGCGGCAGGCGTATGCTTGAGCGCTCGAACACTTAGCTGAAAACTGAGATCATCGATGTTTGCTCATTCCGTCCGCATGCCCGATTCAACGTCCGCCGCTTGCGGCGCGATCGTGATTATTATCCCGGAGGTGCGGCCGTAAGGGCGGACCGGTGACACACACCGATTCAAAACCAGCCCTGGGGCCGCGAGGCTCCGGGGTTTTTTCGTTGGGTGGCATGAGAGAGGACCGAAGCATGACTCCCCGTTATACCAACCCCTCGTCCTACCCTCTCCGGCAAGGGGCGAGCGGTTCGCCGAGAAGCTATTCTTCGACCAATCCTTACACGATTTCACGGCTCGGCCACGAACCGGGCATTAACTAATCGGGGAACGCTGCAAGTGCGGCCCCCAACACGTTCGATGGGAACACCAGCCATGCGTCGCATCCAGATCTACGACACTACTTTGCGAGACGGCAGCCAGGGCGAAGGCGTCAACTTTTCGCTGCAGGACAAGCTGCTGATCACCCAACGCCTTGATAGTCTGGGTTTCGACTACATCGAAGGCGGCTTTCCGGCGTCGAACGAGAAGGACGCCCAGTATTTCCAGCGCGTGGCCGCGTTGGATCTGCGGCACGTTAAAGTGTGCGCGTTCGGCATGACGCGCCGCCGCGGAGTGCGCGCAGAGGACGACCCCGGCTTGCGCGCCCTGCTGGCGGCCGAAACACCGGTTATCACCCTGGTCGGTAAGACTTCCGACTTTCACGTCAAGGAAGTGCTGCAAACCACGCTCGAGGAAAACCTGGCCATGATCGCCGACAGCGTGCGCCACCTGCGCGACAACGGCCGCGAGGTGATCTACGACGCCGAGCACTTCTTCGACGGCTGGAAGTCGAACCCCGAGTACGCATCGGCCACCGTCCGCGCGGCAGCCGAAGCCGGCGCCAGTCTCGTCGTGATGTGCGATACCAATGGCGGCAGCATGCCCGAGGAAATCGCCGAGTTGACGCGCGAAGTGATTGCGAAACTCAGCGTGCCGGTGGGCATCCATTGCCACAACGATTGCGAGCTGGCGGTAGCCAATTCGCTGGCGGCCGTTGACGCCGGCGCAGTGCAAGTGCAGGGGACCATCAACGGCCTGGGCGAGCGTTGCGGCAACGTCGACTTGATCTCGGTGGTCGCCAACCTGGCGGTGAAGAAGACCGGCTACAGCGTGCTGGCGCCCGAGAGCATCGAGCACTTGACCGAGCTGTCGCGATTTGTTTACGAGACGGCCAACTTGCGGATGCCCAACGGCCAGCCGTTCGTCGGCCCAAGCGCCTTTGCGCACAAGGGGGGAATGCACGTGCATGCCGTGGCCCGCGCCAGCGCCAGCTACGAGCACATTACGCCGGAGGTGGTCGGCAACGCCCGCCGAGTGTTGGTGAGCGAGCTGTCGGGTCGGTCGAATATCAAGGCCGTGGTCGGCGACAAGGCGACCGCCGATAACGCCAAGCTGATGGACCAGGTGCTGGCGCGCGTGGTCGAGTTGGAGAGCCAAGGCTACCAGTTCGAAGCGGCCCAGGGATCGTTCGACCTGCTGGTCAAGAAGTGCGCCGGCACCTATCGTCCGCACTTCGAGCGGTTGAACTTTCACGTCAACGTCGAGGCCGATCAGCATGGCACCCTGGTGACGGAAGCCACGGTGAAGTTGCGGATTGGCGACACCGTCCGCCACGAAGTGGCCGAGGGGGACGGACCGGTCAACGCACTCGATGCCGCGCTGCGCAAGGCCCTGGATCATCATTTCCCGAACCTCGCAGAGATGCACCTGGTCGACTACAAGGTGCGGGTCATCAACTCCGAGGCGGGCACGGCCGCCGGCGTGCGCGTGGTGATCGAAAGCCGCGACGACGGCGAAGTATGGGGCACCGTGGGCGTGAGCGAAAACGTCATCGAAGCCAGTTGGCTGGCCCTGGTCGACAGCTTCGAGTTCAAGCTTTGCAAGGACGAAGCCGCTCAATCCGCGAACACCAGCCCAAAAACTGCCGTCGCGGCTCACTAGGTCTCGCCGCGTTGGCCCTCCAGCGTGCCACGAATTGGCGCAGCCCACCCGTGCCCGTCGGCAAACATGACTTTGGCAGCAAGCGTCCGAGCGGTAAAATCGTGCTTTCGCGACGGTGAGCCGCGTGCGGCACCGTCGCATCGAGTTTTGCAAACCTCCCCAACCGTCAGACAAGCAATCGCATGACCACGCCGTTGGCCGCTCAGGAACTGCCCAAGCAATACGATCACCAGGCCGCGCAGGATCGCTGGTACTCGTTCTGGAAGGAGCGAGGTTACTTTCACAGCGAGCCCGATCCCCAGCGCGAGCCCTATACGATCGTCATTCCGCCGCCCAACGTCACCGGCGCGCTGCACCTGGGGCATGCACTCAACAACTCACTGCAAGACATTCTGATTCGCTGGCGCCGAATGCAGGGTTACAACGCGCTCTGGATGCCCGGCACCGATCACGCCGGTATCGCCACACAGGCGGTGGTCGAGCGGCGCTTGTTCGAGGAGGAGAAGAAGACTCGCCACGACCTGGGGCGCCAAGCGCTGGTGGAGCGCATCTGGGAGTGGAAGAACGAATACGAAGCCCGCATTCTCGGGCAGCTTGCGCGATTGGGGTGCAGTTGCGACTGGCAGCGCACGCGGTTCACGCTCGACGACACCTGCGCGCGGGCCGTGCGCCACACGTTTTTCGGGCTGTTCAAGGAACAATTGATCTATCGCGGCAAGCGACTGGTCAATTGGGACACGCACCTGCAAACCGCCGTGAGCGACGACGAAGTGACTCACGAAGTCGTGGCCGGGCACTTCTGGCACTTGCGTTATCCGATCATCGAACCCCAGCCCGGCGAGCCGGAGTTTGTGGGTATCGCCACTACGCGTCCGGAAACCATGTTGGGCGACACGGCCGTGGCCGTGCATCCCGATCCGGACGGGGCACTGGATCAGGCCGAGACCGAACTGCAAAAGAAGCTTGCCGAGACGCCGGCCAAAGAAAAAGCGGCGGTGCAGGCGCAACTCGACGCGTTACGAGAACGGCGGCAAACGCACTTGCCGCTGTTGCGGCAACTGCGCGACATGGCGCTGGCCGGGCGGAAGGTGCGGCTGCCGCTATTGGACCGCGAGATTCGCCTGGTGGCCGACGAGTGGGCCAAGCCCGAACTGGGGAGCGGCTGCGTCAAGATCACGCCGGCGCACGACCCCAACGACTACGAGGTGGCCGGGCGGCAGAAGCTGCCCATGATCAACATCTTGAACCCCGACGGCACGCTCAACGAAAACGCGGGCCCGTACCAGGGACTGAACGTCAAGCAGGCGCGCCAGCGCGTCGTCGCCGACCTGGAGAATCTCGGCCTGGTCGATCAGATCGAGGATCGCGAAATCGATTTGGCGCATTCCGACCGCTCGAAGACCCCCATCGAGCCCTACCTGGCCGATCAGTGGTTTGTGAAGATGGATCGGCTGGCGCAGTCGGCCATGGACGCGGTGAGCGACGGACGGGTGAAGATCGTGCCGCCGCGATATGCACGCGGATATCTCGACTGGCTGAGCGAGAAACGCGATTGGCCGGTGAGCCGGCAACTGTGGTGGGGCCACCAGATTCCGATCTGGTATGCGCCGACCGCCAGCGAAGCCGACTTGCAAAAGGCGTTCGCCGGCCGCGACGACGTCGTCTGGCAGCGCGACGAGCAGGGGCAATGGCTCATCTGCGCGCAGGAAGTCGACCTCTCCGAGGACGCGATTCCCGGCCACAGAATCACGCGCGAGGTTGACGTGCTCGACACGTGGTTCAGCTCGGCGTTGTGGCCGCACTCGACGTTGGGCTGGCCGGAGAAAACGCCGGAGCTGGCATACTACTATCCCACCAGCACGCTGGTGACCAATCGCGACATCATCACGCTGTGGGTGGCGCGGATGGTGCTTACCGGGTTGTTCAACGTGGGAGACGTGCCGTTTCGTGAGGTTTACATCCACCCGAAGATTCTGGACGGCTACGGCGAGGGTATGTCCAAATCGAAGGGCAACGGCGTGGACCCGTTGGACGTGATCGACAGCGTCGGCGCGGATTCGCTCCGTTTCAGCCTGGCCTATCTCACCACCGAGACGCAGGACGTGCGGATGCCGGTCGAGTTCGAATGTCCACACTGTCAGGCCCACATCGAGCAGACGAAAAAGAACCGTGTGTTGGCGCGCATCGAGTGCAAGAAGTGCGGCCAGCCGTTCTCGACGCAATGGGCGCGCACGCTCGACGACCTGGCGCTACAGCGCGGCGCCGTGGTGAGCGAGCGATTCGACCTGGGGCGCAACTTCTGCAACAAGCTGTGGAACGCCGCGCGTTTTGCGCTGTTGAACCTGGAAGGCTATGAGCCGGGACCGGTGGCCGACCAGGACCTGACCGTCGAAGACCGCTGGATCCTCAGTCGCCTGGCAACCGTCACCCAGCAGACGACCGACGCGCTGGGCGAATATCGCTATGGCGATGCGGCCCGCGTGCTGTACGACTTTGCCTGGAACGAGTTTTGCAGCTTCTACGTCGAGATGGTCAAGGGGCGGCTGCAGGACGAGACCGCGCGTGCCATGGCGCAGCGCGTGCTGGCGGCGACCCTGGACGCCCTGCTGCGGTTGTTGCACCCGATCATTCCGTTCATCACGGAAGAGGTGTGGCAACTGTTGGGACAGGCGGCGACCGAACGTGGACTGCCTCGGCCGGTCGCCGCGACCGAGAGCGTCATGATCGCCGCCTGGCCCGTGGCGGACGCGACGCGGCGGGACGCTGAGATCGAGGCGCGCTTTGCGAGATTTCAAGAAGTGCTCAAAGTGTTGCGCGAGGTGCGCAGCCGGCAGAATATTCCGCCCAAGGCGACGTTGCGATTTGCGGTGCGTTCGTCGCCGGAAATCGCGGCGCTGTTGCGGCCGATGACGCCCTACTTCGCGTCGATGGCGGCGGCGGAAGCGACCGCGTGGGGGCCGGACGTGACCGCCCCGGCCAGCAGCGCCAGCGATGTTGTTTCCGGCGCGGAGGTTTTTGTCGATCTGGCCGGCCACGTCGACGTTGAGGCCGAGATCGCGCGCAAAACCAAGGAACTGGACCGGCTGGCTGGCGCGATCGCCGGCAAGCAGCGGCAATTGTCCAACGCGAATTTTGTCGACCGCGCGCCGGCCGAAGTGATCGACAAGGAACGTGCGGCGCTGGCACAACTGCACGAACAACTGGCAGCCGCGGAAAAGGCCATCGCGGCGCTGGAATTGGCACGGAAATAGCAGGCACGCCGAGCGCATTCAGGGCCGAGCGCGTCCAGGGCCGACCGGGGGATCACCGCTTGACTGGCCGACTGGCAATCTTTTTCCCGGCTCTAGCCGTTGCCGGTTGGCGACACGTATAATCGGGCTTGCGCTATGGGCGCGCGATCACGTCGGTGCTTTCAGAAATCTCATCTCGAGCGCAGCAAGGGGCCCGTTATGCCGGTCCATATGGAGTTGTCGCGGATCATCATCAGCGAGATCAACGACCAACAGGTAATCTATCTCAAGGAAGTCGACGGCGACCGGACGTTTCCGATCTTGATCGGCATCTTCGAGGCCACCAGCATCGATCGCCGCGTGAAGCAATATCCTTCGCCGCGACCGCTGACGCACGACTTGCTGGTGAGCGTGGTGGAGCATTTGGGCGCCGAGTTGCAGGACGTTGTCATCAGCGAATTGCGCGAGCATACGTACTACGCCAAGCTGCGCGTGCGCCACGAGGGAGAACTGATCGAGATTGACGCTCGGCCCTCCGATGCGATCGCCGTGGCGGTGACCTGCGATCCCGTGCTGCCGATTTACGTCTCGGAGGAAGTGCTGAACGACGTGCTGGGAGAGCCAGAGCCGTAGCGGCCCGTGCCGCGCGGCAAAATATGGCGGCCGCGCGGGGCATTGCCGCCACTTCATTCCGCATCGGGTGCTGAAAAAAGGACGGATTTCCGCGATCGTGGCAGGCCACCGGTGCCCCTCTTTGAGCTATGTTTGAGAGAGCGCCACAGGAGCGGGGCGCAACGCTCGCCCGCCATCCCCGAATTGCCGCCGGAGACGTCACTCGCATGGGTTGCCGAAATATTCTGGGTGTCGCACTCATGTTGGTCGCCAGCGGGTCGCTGGTCGCCGCTGGACGCGCCGCCGGCCAGACGCCCGGCCGGGCGCAGGACGAGCAA
>JBGSYQ010000584.1:0-10121 GCA_041750795.1 Pirellulales bacterium
CCACGGCGCACAAAACTTTTTTAAGAGTGTTTCGCCCAGGCACCGCTGCGCGCAAGCGCAGCGGTGCCCTTTTTTTGTACCCACCAGCACCGAAATCCCACCAACCCACCAAAAACCCCAGCCCAAACGATGATTTCCAACAGCCCGCTTTTTGAATCTGGATTGGCGCTTGCCCGATTTTCTTTCCTCCAGCCTCCAGCCTCCAGCCTGCGTCCTCCAGCCTCCAGCCTCCTCCCGGTGCCACGTCCGGACAAACCCGCTACAATGCCAGCCATGGAACCCACCGGCCCATCGTCCCCCGCCCCCGGCCTGCACGCCCACGCTTTTTCTTTCCTCAACGCGCGGCAGCGCGAGGGGCTGACCGTCGTCAGCCGGCGCAGCGTGCTCAAGGCCAGCCTGGCGGGGTTGGCGGGTGTTTCGTTTGCCGACGTGCTGCGCGAGCGTGCTCGGGCGGCCGACGTCGGACAGCCGATCGCCGGCAACAAGGCCGTCATCCTGCTGTGGATGACCGGCGGGCCGAGCCACATCGACACCTGGGACGTCAAGCCCGACGCGCCGCGCGAAATTCGCGGCCCCTTCGGCACCACGCGAACCAAACTGCCGGGCGTGCTGCTCTGCGAGTGTCTGCCCAAGCAGGCCGCCCTGATGGACAAGCTGACCGTGATCCGCTCGGTGGACGCGCGCTTCAGCAATCACGAGCCCAACCAGGTGTTTCAGACCGGCAACACGGCGGCCGCGCCGCGGGTGAATCGCGAGGGCGAACGCTATCCGGCCATTGCTTCGATCGTGGCCCGGCATCGCGGCCTGGCAAACCGCGCGATGCCGCCCAACGTGGTGCTGAACATGCAGTCGCGTTCGCACGTGGCCTGGGGTGGCTGGCTGGGCAAAGAGTACGATCCGTTCCTCGGCAATCAGGCGGCCAGCCTGTTTCAACTTCCCGGCGGCCTCGACCACGACCGCATCAGCCAGCGGCAATCGCTGGTCGAGCAACTCGATCGGCTGCGGCGCGATCTGGATCTGTCGGGCTCGATGGCCGCCATGGATCGCTTCGAGCAGCAGGCCGTCGATATCGTGGCCGGGCGCCGTGCGCAGGAAGTGTTCGATCTGGAGCGCGAGCCGGCGGCCGTGCGCGAGCGCTACGGCAGCCACCATTGGTGCCAGCAGGCGTTGCTCGCGCGGCGACTGGTCGAGGCGGGCGTGAGCTTCGTCACCATCGACTTGAGCAATCACGGCGCATCCGGCACGTGGGACACGCACGGCGACAACATTCCGCCCTATGGCGGCATCTGGAACGGCTTGCGGCCGCTGCTGCCGGTGTTCGACCACTTGCTCACCACGCTGGTTTCCGATTTGGACGAGCGCGGCTTGCTCGACGACGTGCTGGTGATCGCCATGGGCGAGTTCGGACGCACCCCGCAGATCGGCACGCAAGGCTCGACCGATGGGCGCGATCATTGGCCGGTGGTGATGTCGATGACGCTGGCCGGCGGCGGCTTGCGCCACGGGCAGGTGATCGGCTCGACAGAGCGCGACGGCGGCCAGATCAAGGAACGGCCCGTGACGCCCGGCGACCTGGCGGCCACGATCTATCGCCACATGGGCGTGCCGCTGGACGGAACGTATCCCGATCATCGCGGGCGTCCGCGCTACTATGTCGAGCACGGCGAACCGATCCGCGAGTTGAGTTGATGGCACGTTGGGTTGAGGGCGGGATAGGCCAGCATCACGCGCCGGACTGGGCGCGCCGGCGTCGCGCAGCGATGAACGACCACACGCACATGCCGACGTAGATCAGGCACACCAGCGACATCAAGATGACGAGCCGCACGGGCCGGCTGATCGATAGATCGTCGGAAGCGGCCAGCCCCAACTTCGAAAAGCCGCGGCCTCCGGCCACGAGAAAGCCAATCAACCCCAGCGCCGCAGCAGCGTGCATGACGTGTTTCCGCGCGCTGGCCTTGTGCGCTACGATGCCCAGCACGATGAACACCGCGCCGAAGCCCGCGGGTATCAACGCCGTGGGGCTCGGGTTTTCGCTGGCCGAGCCGAAGTAACCAAACAGACCGATGGCGCACAGGATCACGCCGGTGACGATGGTGACGTGGTGCATGGTTTTTCTCCTGGAAGCGCGCGGTGCAATCCGACACAGTCACGAGCATGCGCCAAGCTAGCGATTCGTGCCCAGCGTGTCGAGACGGGATCCGCCGGTGGAGACGTACTCGGGCAGTCGCGGAAGAGCTCAAGAGCCCAGACGCGTTGCGCTTCGTTCGGCTGAATTCTTGCGAATCCAGCTACGGGGCTGGGTGTCAACGTGCCGGGCACGTTGACACTGCCGCGCATCGGCGGCTAGGCTGGGCTGCTGCTTTTTGATCGATCGTCCGCTGAGGAATAGCCACGTATGAAAGCGGTTGCCGTCACGCCGGGTAAGCCCGATAGCGTCCACCTGGCCGAGTTGCCCAAGCCCCGCGTGGACCAGATGCCCGACGGGCGCGGTGTGCTGGTGCGCGTGCTGAAGATTGGCGTCGACGCCACCGATCGAGAGATCAACGAGGCCAAGTACGGCGCGGCGCCCCCCGGCTACGATTTTCTGGTGCTCGGGCACGAGTCGTTCGGCGTGGTGGAGGAAGTCGGCCCCGCGGTCACGCACGTCAAGCCGGGCGACTACGTTACGGCCACGGTACGCCGCCCTGGCGGCTCGATCTACGATCAGATCGGCACATCGGACATGACCAGCGAGGAGGTGTATTACGAGCGGGGCATCAACCTGCTGCACGGCTTTCTCACCGAACATTACGTCGACGATGCCGAGTTCATCGTGAAGATGCCTCGCGGACTCAAGCACCTGCACGTGCTGGCCGAGCCGATGAGCTGCGCCACCAAGGCCGTGCAGCAAGCGTTCGAGGTGCAGCGGCGCTTGCGCGTCTGGCGGCCGGGCGTGGCCTATGTCATGGGTGCGGGACAGATCGGCCTGCTCAGCACGCTGGCGCTGCGGCTGCGCGGACTGGACGTCTACACGCTGGCGCGCTCCGAGGGGCCGTCGTTAAAGAGCGAGTTGGTCGAATCCATGGGCGCCCATTACGTCAGCACTCAGAACATGCCGCTGGCCGAGTTGCCCATGCGCGTGGGCAAGGCCGACTTGATCATCGACGCCACCGGCTCAAGCGCCATCGCCTTCGGCTGCATGCAACTGCTGGGACACAACGGCGTGCTGGTGTGGACCAGCGTCACCGGCGGACGGCAGCACGTGGAAGTCCCCTCCGACAAGGTGAACCTCGACTGGGTGCTGGGCAACAAGCTGTTGCTGGGTTCGGTCAACGCCAATCGCGAGCACTTCGAAATGGGCATCAAGGATTTGGCGCTGGGAGAAGTGATGTTCCCCGGCGTGATCGAGCGAATCCTGACGACGCCCATCCACGGATTGGAAAACTATCGGCAAATGATGCAGGCGCTGATCGACGATCCGACGGCGCTGAAGGTCTATGTCAACGTGGCAGAGGATTGAAACGGCAACTCTTCGACCTTGGATTTCAGAATCTGGATTGTGGAGCGGAAATGAAACGATTGCTGATGAATGGCGTGGGCGTGTTGATGATGGTGGCCCATGCGCTTGGCACCGCGGGCTGGATGTCGGCGGCGTGGGCCGATGACGCGGCACTGCGGGTGATGACGTTCAACATTCGCTACGGCACGGCCAACGACGGCGAGAACTCCTGGGACAACCGCAAGGACCATCTGGTCGAGGTGATCCGCCAGTTCGATCCCGATCTGCTGGGCACGCAAGAGGTGCTGGCCGCTCAGGCCGACTTTCTGGCGGAGAAGCTGTCCGACTATACGCTGGTGGGCGTGGGGCGCGACGACGGCAAGCGCCAGGGGGAATTCTCGGCCGCGCTCTACAAGATTGACCGCTTCGAGGCGCTCGATTCCGGCACCTTCTGGCTGAGCGAGACGCCCACCGTGCCGGGGAGCCAAAGCTGGGACAGCTCGCTGCCGCGGATCGTCACCTGGGTTCGCCTGCGCGATCGTGCCGAGCCGGCACGAGAGTTATTGTGGCTCAACACGCATTGGGACCACCTCGGCCGCCAGGCCCGCGTCGAAAGCGGCAAGATCATCCGCCGCTGGATCGACCAGCACGCCGATGGCGCCGCCACGCTGGTCACGGGCGACTTGAACGTGAACGAAGGTCACGAAGGCGTGCGCGCCATGCTGGCTGAAGAGGGTGTGCCCCGGCTCGCCGATCTGTATCGCCAGGCCCATCCCGATCCGCGGCCGGATGAATCGACGTTCGGCGGCTTTCGCGGCGCGACGCAAGGCAAGCGCATCGACTTCATCCTCGGCAGCGCCGAGCTGTGCGTGACCGACGCCGACATCGTCCGCGCCAGCCGCGACGGCCGCTACCCATCGGACCACTATCCGGTCACGGCCGTGGTGAAGTGGCCGGCGAAGTAGTCGTCGCGAGTTCGGCAGGCGCGGTGACCTTGCTCCGAGGCCAGGCCCAGATCAGACGATAGCCGAATGCGCGTGCCGCTGCGCCATTGACCAGCGCTGCAACGGCGATCGCCATGGCGACGCTGTGAAATACGCACAATATGATCGACCAGGCGATTCTCTTGTCGAATTGGAAATAAACCGCGCTCGCGCTCAATGCGAATAGCTCGCAGATTCCTGCGACGACAAGAACGCGAACCAGCAAGTGATTGCTGCCGAACACGGTAACCAGCAGTGAAATCCCCATCAGCCACATCACTCCGATGACCATGGTCATCGTGGCGACGAACGCCAACACGTTCACCTCGGGGGCGGCAATCCGCGCGACTGCGATCGCGATACCTAGATACGACAAGATGCCAAACAGATCGAGCATTTGCAGCGTCCGTGTCGGCGCGGGCTGCTGCGCGGGATCGCGCGTGACGCGCATTCCCGCCCATCGCCGCGCTATCCAAAATGGAACCTGCACGAAGCAAAACAGCATCAGCCAAACGGGAGCGGCAGCCAGGGCGTCGGCCCAGACGCCCCAGAGATCCACGTCGAGCACGCCCGTGAAAAGATAGATGGACAGTTGCCAGGTCAATTTCACAGGTACGCCGAGGGCGATCGCAGCAGCCATGAGAACGAGCGTGCCTGCCAGCCAGCGGGTGGTGCTCTTGCCCGGGAACAGCGCTGTCCAAATTCCCAGAATCACGGTCTGGGCCAAAAAACTGCCGATGACGAGAGCGCTTAGCGCAGGCCTCACGAAGGGTCGCAGTGACGCGGTCAACGCAAAGATCTGCGCGTCCTCAACAATGGACGCTGCGAGAATCGCGAGGTCGAAAACCACATTCGCAGCAACCACTCCGCCAAAGAACGCCAGCGTGTGCGGCGCCCAAAGATTGTCAGGATCCGCTTGGCGGGTCGGCAAACTACGTGCTGGCGCTGCCATGGCGGAGTACTCCTCGCCAGAAGAACGTCGGGCTATTGCGTCGCGGAACTCTTCGCGGCCGAGGATTCGCCAAGTGCCTTCTCCACACCCCGGATTCCATAGCCCAGCCAGGCGTGTTCCAAGCCATTGCGGGTCTTGGATTGCAGCGTCTTAAGTGCCAGCAGCTTGGCCTCGAGCGCCCCGTGATTGGCGGGGTCGAATGCCAACGCGGCGTCGGCCATGCGCAGGCCCTTCACCGGATCGCCGGCTTCAGTGACCCTTTGCGACCGGGCGGCCACGGCGCCGGCTCCGCCGGCCAGCTCCACCAGCTCGGCGTCGGCCACGTTGGGCGAGCGGCCGTACATGGTGGCCGGGTTGCGATCGAACCAGCCGACGTAGCCGTCGTAAATGCCGCGCACGCTCCAGGACACCTTGCCGTACGACTCGCCGACGTCGAGCTCGGCCGGGAGTTTCACTTCGCGCATCAGCGTGAACACGTCCTTGCCGTCGTTCATGCCTTGCACGGTTGCGTCATGAACGTATTGGATCGCGTCGCGATACTTCGTCGCGGCATGCCGGACCTTGTCCTTGCCCACGATGGCCATGCCGTGGCTGGGCAGCAGGATCTCCGGTTCCAGTGCCAGCACCTTGTTGAGCGAATCGACGTACTCCAGCGCCCAGCGCGGCGTCGTGCCGCGCAGCGTATAGATGTTCGGGAACGAATCGTACATCAAGTCGCCGACGAACACGGCCTTATACTTGGGCACCCACACGCTCAACGCATCGGGAGTTTCGCCAGGCGTGGCGAAGACTTCGAACTGGACGCCGCCCAGCTCGAACTCGAAGCGATCGTCGAACGTGATCGTCGGCTGCACCTTGCTCCGGGGAGAGCGCGCCAGCTCGACCAGCCGCGCTTCGTCGAAATTGAATTGCGCTGCATTGTTGCGCGCGAAAAACGGCGCCAGGCGATCTTGATACGCACAGAACTTCGGAAAATTGCGCTGGGTGACGACGTCCGTCTGGTCGGTCTTCCACAAGTACACACCGCCCGTATGGTCACCGTGGCCATGCGTCAGGATGATGTACCTCGCCGGAGCGTCGCTGACGGCCGTCAGCAATTCCTTGTGCCGGGGCGCCCGGTTGATCGACGACGTGTCGACGATCACGTTGCCCTCGGGCGTGGTGACCATGTAGGTATTGGCAAAGCCGATCCCTTGATAGATGGCCTCGTTGACCTTGTGCGCCGCGGTCTGGTCGGCGCCGATCGTGGCAAAGCTGACGATGCTCGACTCAGGCACTTTGCCGAACGAATCCTGGCCGCGTGCCGGCGCCATCAGACAGCCCAAGTACAATGTGACGCAGACGCACAGCACAACTCGCTTCGGTTCCATATCACCCCCTGGTTCGAAGTGGATGTGAAATCGGACTCTGGCGGCGGAGCTTCGCTGGCGCTATTGTGGCCCGCGAGGTCGACTCGTGCAACGGCGGCGGCGCAACAGCGCCGTGCCCGTAACGCGGGTTGGAGTCGCGCCGGCGGCAGGTACAATAGGCAACCAGCAACGCACAGTATTTCCAAGCGGCAAGTCCGCACTGAAGCCTACGTCGAAAGCGCCCTCCATGATTAAGTTCCTCGAACCGGCCAGGCGAGGCACAACGTTTCTGCTGGCCGCTCTGGCAATGACGTCACTCGCGCCGGCCGCCGATCCGGCCGCGCTGATGATCGAGACCGTTGCGGGCAACGGCGAAGCAGGTGCGTTCGCCGGCAGCGGCGCGGCGATTGCCAGACCCGTAGATCAGCCGTTTGGTGTGGAAGTCGGTCCCGACGGCGCGCTGTACGTCACGTCCGTCGGCCAGCACCGCGTGCTGCGCCTCGATCGGACAAGCGGCATCCTGACTAGCGTGGCGGGCAGCGGCGGAAAGGGCTATGCCGGCGATGGCGGACCGGCCGCCGCGGCGCAACTGAACGAGCCCTACGAGGTGCGCTTCGATTCAGCCGGTAACATGTACTTTGTCGAGATGCAAAACCACTTGATTCGTCGCGTCGACGCCGCCAGCGGTACCATCTCGACGGTGGCCGGAACAGGCACGGCCGGATTTGTCGGCGATGACGGCTCCGCAATGCACGCGCAGTTTCGCCAGCCGCACAGCATTGCGCTCGACGATCGTGGCATGCTCTACGTGGCAGACATTGGCAACCACCGCATCCGCCGCATCGACTTGAATCTTGGTACGATCACGACCATCGCCGGCAACGGTCAGCGCGCCTTGCCGCGCGACGGCGAAGTCGCCCTGGGCCATGCGATGGTCGGCCCGCGTGCGCTGTTCATTACCGGCCGCACGTTGTGGATCGCGCTGCGCGAAGGCCACAGCATTTGGCGCATGGATCTCGATTCGCTGATCGTCCGGCACGTGGCCGGCACCGGCAGCCAAGGCTATAGCGGCGACGGCGGGCCCGGCGCCGCGGCCACGTTCAACGGCCCCAAAGGGATCACGGTGACCGCAGATGGTATGGTGTACGTGGTCGACACCGAAAACCAGGTCATCCGCTTGATCGACACGCACGCCGATCGCGTGTCGACCGTGGCGGGCAGCGGCCCGGCGGCACGTGGCTATGGGGGCGACGGCGCCGCGGCCTTGCAAGCCAGGTTCGACCGGCCGCACGGCATCGGGCTGGCGCCCGACGGCTCGCTCTACATCGGCGACACCAACAACCACCGCGTGCGCTGGCTGCACCCTTAAGACCGAAGTCACGCCCACTCAATCTTCGATGCGATAGAGGTGCGTCTTGGTGCGCAGATAGATCGCCTTGCCGTAGACGGCTGGCGAGGCCATGCAACCATCGTCGAGCTGATTGGTGGCCAACAGCTCGTACTTGGGTCTGGCAGCCACGACGAACGTCTGACCGTCCTGGTTGCAGTAGTAAATGCGCCCCTCAGCGCAAATCGGCGAGGCGGAAAACTCGCCGTCCAACCGCTTCTGCCAGATGGCCTTGCCGGTGTGGGCATCGGTGCAAGTGGCGATGCCCGCGTCGCTGACCATGTAGATGGCATCGTCGATCAATAGTTGCGAGCTGCGAGTCGAAACACCTTGGCTGCTCTTCCAGACAATATCCTGGGTGACGTCGCCGGTGCCGCCGACCTTGAGGGCAAACAGCTTCAGGCCGCCGGCCGCCGTATTGATATATACGCGGCCATGGCCAAACAATGGTCGAGCCGCCGCGTTCATACCGCCGTGGTGTACGCGCCACAATTCGTCGCCGGTGTACGGTTCGTAAGCGATCGTGTCTTGAGCGCTGGGATAGACGAGTTGCTGCTTGCCGTCAACCTCGATGACGGTGGCCGTACAGTATCCCTTCTTGATGTCTCCTTCGTCCGAAGCGTATTGAATGTTGCGATCTTTGCGCCAGACTGTCTTGCCCGTCACTTTGTCCAGCGCCACGACGTATTGATAGTCGTAGCCGTCCAGCGCCACGATCAGCAGGTTGCCGAACAGGATGGGCGACGACGCCGCGCCGCGAAAGTGATCGCACTCGAGATCCTCGCGGCTCCACAGTACCTTGCCGGTACTGGTGTCCAGACAGGCCGTGCCGGCGCTGCCGAAGTGTACGTAGACACGGCCCTCTTCGATCACGGGCGTGCAACTGGCATAGCTATTGAACTGGTGGCAGAACTGCGGCTCCGGAATCGTATAGAGCAGCAAGTCGTGTACGATCTCGCCGCTGTTGCGATCGACGCAAACGGCGTAGCGCTGCTTGCCGTTCTCGGTGGCCGAGGTCATCCAGATCTGATCGCCCCAGATAACCGGCGACGACCAGGCCTTGCCATGCATGGGCGTTTTCCAAACGATGTGCTCTTGCTCCGACCAGGTCAGGGGCAACCCCGTGGCCGCCGACATGCCATCCCCCGTCGGCCCCCGAAACTGCGGCCAATTCTCAGCAGCGCAGGCGGCCACCGTACCAACAAGAAGACACACGAGGCCAACTGCAACCAGGCGCATAGTTACTCTCAGGTGTGGCGCGTAGTGGACAACATAACAGGATGGCAATGGGTCATGGTTTGCTCCATTGTAGCTCACCATGGTGGTGAGCTATAGCCCCCGTTGATGGATGGCTAACAGCCGAATTCTTTCACCCGCGCCACGTTGCTTTGACTTCGGGGTTGACCAGGGCGCCGCCGGTGGGCCAGCGACCTTGCAGGATGTCGACGATATTGCGGGCGGCGCCGACGGACATATCTTCGACGCCCTGGGTGTCGAACGAGGCGATGTGGGGGGTGACGACGACGTTCGGCAATTGGAGCAGCGGGTGATCGACCGGCGGGGGCTCGGCCTGAAGCACGTCCAAGCCCGCGCCGGCCAGATGTCCCGAACGCAGCGCCGCCAACAAGTCATCCTCATTTACCAGGCCGCCGCGCGCCGTGTTGATGAGCACGCTGCCGGGCTTCATCAGTGCCAGCGTACGCACGTTGATCAACTCGCGCGTCTCCGGCCCCAGGGGAGTGTGCAGCGTGACGTAGTCGGCCATGGTCAGCAGTTGGTCGAGATCCATGACTTCGATCTTGCTGCCAGCCACGAACTGGGCATCGGGAAACTTTTCGCAGGTCACCACCCGCATGCCGAACGCCGCGGCGCGCTGCGCCACGCTGCGTCCGATGCGCCCCAGCCCGACGATGCCCAGCGTCTTGCCGCGCAACGGCAAGTGCATGGCGCTGCGCCGCCAGATCCCGTC
>JBGSYQ010000585.1:0-5453 GCA_041750795.1 Pirellulales bacterium
AAACGCGAGTTCGGCATCCGAACGCACCGATTTGATGGCGAACGAGTCATCCATCGAATCTCAATGCCTTCGGCCGATAGAGGCATGAGTAGTGCTCGGTGGGCAAATACGTCAATGCCCCGAGAAAAGCAGAATCGGGGCGACATGATTTGAACATGCGACCTCTGCGTCCCGAACGCAGCGCTCTAGCCAGGCTGAGCTACGCCCCGTGGTGGTCGCCGGGGGGGTCCGGCGAAGAACGTTATTCTAGCCGGACGGCTGCGGGGGTCAACGTCGAACCGGTCCCGCCCACTACTTGACTGCACTACCTACGATGGCCAGAGTCCTCGGCGAATGGGTGCCGGCGCGCTGCGTCGTCATGGCCAAACCGGCCCGACGAGTGCCACCGTTATTCCCCGACGCTTGCCAACAGCGCTTCCAGCTTGTCAAACGAGCCGGTCCATCCTTGGGTCATGCCGGCTCGGGCGGCGATGAAGGCGGCCAACTCTTCGGAGGTGGTGGCGCCGTGGGGTTCGGTGGTGACGGTGACGCGCGTGCGCTCGGGCGTCTCGGCCGAGAGGATCACGGTGGTGAGCATCGTGGCCGGCCAGACGGGCGCCATCGGATGGCGCGAGACGTTTTCCTGCTCGTCGCAGAACTGCTGCGTGTACTCGATGCGACCGGACGCGGGGCCGAGCTTGTCGCGGTTGGGCTCGTCGATGGCCAGGTACTCGGCGCGGGCGTGGAACTTGACGTCGCCGTTGGTCATGAAAAACAGCGTGCTGCCGCCGGGCCTGATGTCGGAGCGGATGAGCTGCATGTCGAAGCCCGCCGGCGGCAGCCACTTGGACAAGTGCTCGGGCTTGGTCCACATCTCGAACATCAACTCGAGCGGGACGTCGAACGTGCGGTTAATGACGAAGGTGTCCTTGCCCGTCGCCTCCTTTTCCAGGTACTCCGCCAGCCGGTCCCAGGTGGCATTGCCACCGGCCTTCTTGATGAACTTGCGCGCTTCCTCGGCGGCTTCGGGCGTGGGCAGCGCCATGGTCATTTCCATCCTGGTCTGGCCGTCGACCTCCGAGAACAACACGGTGACGCGAAACATGGGCGGGCGATCGTCGTTGCCGCCGTGGTCGTAGACCAGTTTCTTGTGCTCTTCGACTTCGTGGTACAGCGTCCAGTTCGGGTAGTCGACGCCGTCGGGCCCGTGCATGGTGTAGGACCAATGGCCGCCCGGGCGGAGATCCTTGGAGTGGGTGGTGAGCGTGAAGCCGCGCGGGCCCCACCACTGCGCTACTTGCTCGGGATCGGTCCAGGCATCCCACACGGTTTCCACCGGGGCGTCGTAAACCCGCGTGATGCTGATCTCGTTGGACTTACTTTGTGCGGCCATGTTTCTTTCCTTGCGCTTTCTTCTTGGCAGTGACAGTTTCCAAATAAGCGCCGAGCCGGTCGAAGCTCTCTTCCCAGAAGATTCGATACTCTTCCATCCAGTCGGCCACGTCCTTCAGCGCGCCCGGCTTTAGCTTGCAGGGACGCCATTGGGCTTCGCGGGTTTTGGTGATCAGGCCGGCCTTTTCCAACACCTGCAAATGCTTCGTGACCGCCGGCAGGCTCATGTTCTTGAGAAACGGCCTGGCCAGGTCGGAAACGTTGGCTTCCCCTTTGGAAAGCCGAGCCAGCATGGCCCGGCGGGTCGGATCGGCAAGCGCGGCGAACGTCTGGCTGAGCCGGTCTCGCATTGGAATTACACCCTTTATTTAATTAACTCAATAGTTAATTATAACGCCGCACGATGGCGCGTCAAGCAGGGCAAATCGTCGTCGCGTCCACCGGGGCACGGAAACTACTCCGCGTCGTCCTGCGCTCCCACCAGCGGCACAAAGCGGCAGCCGGAGAGCCACCGGGGGCGCAGTTGCCCGCCGATCTTGTGAAACGCCTGCAAGTCCTGGCCGCTGGGCGTGCCGACCGGGATCACCAGGATGCCGCCTTCGGCCAGTTGATCGGCCAAGGCTTGCGGCACGTGCCCCGCGGCGGCGGCCACCAGGATGCGGTCGTACGGCGCCAGCTCGGGCCAGCCGAGCGTGCCATCGCCCACCACCAAGGTGACGTTGTCATAGCCCAGCGCGGCCAGCGTCTGCTCGGCGTGCCGTGCTAGTTCGGAGTGCCGTTCGATGGAGACGACGTGAGCGGCCAGCTCCGCCAGAATGGCCGCCTGATAACCGCTGCCGGTGCCGATCTCCAACACGCGCTCGTTGCCGGACAACTCGAGTGCCTCGGTCATCAGCGCCACGATGTACGGCTGGCTGATCGTTTGCGAGCAGTCGATGGGCAACGCTCGATCGGCGTAGCTCAGGGCTTGCTCTTCGGACGGGACGAACTGCTCGCGCGGCACGCGGTCCATCGCCGCCAGCACGCGCGTGGACTTGATGCCACGCTCGCACAACTGTGCGAGCATCGCGCGTCGCTCCGGTTCGTAGGGCGAAGAAGCGTGCATGGCACATCTCGCGGAACCAGGCAGCATCAGGCGCACCGCTCGCCGGCGGCCAACACCGCGGCGGGCTGCCAATCGCAGACCTGAAGCTCGACCGACTTGCGGCCACGAAAGTGATTGATGAACGGGCGGAAGGCAACGGCGATGGTTCCTGGGGTTTCGCCCAATGCATCCGCCCATTCGCCGCCGCCAAACGCTACGGCACGCAACTCCACGCCGTGTTGCGCCAGCCGCAGCGACAGATGGCGCTCTCCGCCGCCAATGCGTTTGGGCGGCTCGCACAACGTGACTTCCGACGCGCACAAAAGCGGCCGCGGGTTCGCCTGGCCAAAGGGCGCCAGCCGTTCGATGTCCATCACCGTCGAGGTGGTCAGTGCGCTGAAGGGAACTTCGGCATCGATGCGCAACTCGGCCACACGCGGCGTGCCGGCCAGCTCGGCGGCGGCATACTCGCAAAACTGGGCGCGGAATTCGTCGAGCCGGTGTTCTTCGATCTTCAATCCCGCAGCGGCCGCATGCCCGCCATGGCTGATCAAGTGCTCTCCGCCAGCGGCAAGCGCCGTGTGCAAATCGAAACCGGCGACGCTGCGCGCCGAGCCGATGCCGGGCTTGGCGCCCACCGCGTCGAACGACACCATCACCACCGGGCGGTGAAACTTCTCGGCCAGCCGCGCCGCGACGATGCCGATCACGCCCGGATGCCAGCCGCGATCGGCCAGCACCAGCGCCGCGTCGTTCTCCGGATCAAAACGCTCGGTGGCTTGCTTGTTGGCGGCCAGATAGATGCTGCGTTCCAGGCTGTCGCGGCTCTTGTTCAATTCGTTCAGATACGCGGCCAGCGCGCCGGCCCTTTCGGTCGAATCGGTGGTCAACAGCTCCACGCCAAGTGCGGCCTGGCCCAAGCGCCCGGCGGCGTTGAGCCGCGGCGCCAGCATGAAGGCGATGTCTTCGCTGGAGAGATGCGGCTTTTCGTCGAGCTTGGTGAGCCTGGCCAGCGCGGCGACACCCAGCCCGGGACGTTCGCGCAGGCTGGTCAGCCCATGGCGAACGATGGTTCGGTTTTCGTCGACCAGCGGCACGACGTCGGCCACGGTGCCCAGCGCCACCAAGCCCACCGACTGCATGAGAAACTCGCGCATGGGAGGGCCGACTTTTTTCGCTTCGCTGGCCCGCTGGCACAAGGCCCAGGCAAGCTTGAACGCCACGCCCGCACCGCACAAGCAGGTGAATGGATAGGCCGAGCCGGGCAACGCCGGATGCACGATTGCGGCGGCGTCCGGCAACGTCGCGCCAAACTGGTGATGATCGGTGATCACCAATTCCAGCCCGAGGGCGCGGGCAGCAAGGGCTTCGTCGACGCTGGCGACGCCGCAATCGACCGTGACGATCATGTCGGCGCCGCGCTGCCGCAGGGTCGCAAGCGCCTGGCGATTGAGGCCGTAACCCTCGTCCATGCGGTTGGGAACATAGTAACTGACGTCGCCGCCCAGTAGCCGCAGGCACAAGTAAAGAATGGCCGTGGCGCTCATGCCGTCGACGTCGTAGTCGCCATAGACCACGATGCGCCGGCCGGCGGAAACCGCGGCCATGATGCGGTCGGCCGCCGCGGGCAGGCCGGGCAGTTCCTCGGGATCGCGCAGGCTGCTAAGTTTGGCGTCGAGAAAGTCACCGGCTGACTGTGGATCGCAGATGCCGCGGCAGATCAGCAATTGGGCCACGACCGCGGGAATGGCCGCAGCGCGCTCCAATGCCACGATGCGCGCCGAATCATGCGGGTGAATCCGCCAGTGCTTGGCCATGTCGTTCCTGAGATGCCGTCCTTGAGCGTCCGACGACGCGGGGCCGCAAGCGCGGAGCCCTACTTTTTCTTTTCGGTGTGCAAGGTGCGCTTGCGCAAGCGGGGGCTGTACTTCTTGAGCTTGAGCTTTTCGCCACCGGTCTTACGCCGCAGCGTGTAGTTGTAATCGCCCGTCTCCTCGCACACGAGGAACACCGTTTCGACCTTCTTCTTGCTTTTTGCCATGACGTGGCCGCTCCTCGCGCTGGTTCGATCCGCAAATCGGCCTCCCGCAGCAGGCGGCCGGATGGTGGCGGGATAAGTGCCTGATTTTACAACGAGACGGGCCGCGCTGACCAGAGCCGAAATTGGCCACTGCCGAGCCGAAGCCTGCTGGCATTGGTCGGCTGAGCACGCACAGGATGGCGGCCGGGCTGCCTCCACCAGCGACAAGGCGCCGAATTTCCCGGAGGGACATGGGCGTTGTCGCCGCGATCGGTGGTATCGCTATTGCAGGCGGTTTCCGTAGGATTGTGGCACGACCGACAAGCGACCGCCGCGCAAGGTCGCCGTGCAATTCCGCTCAACCTGGGGACGATCGGCCGATGCGCGTGATTCCGGTGATCGATTTGATGCGTGGCTGGGTGGTGCGCGGCGTGGCCGGCCGGCGCGAGACGTATCGCCCGATCGAGAGCCGGTTGGCGGCCGATGCACGGCCGGAGACAATCGGTGCGGCGTTTGTTGGGTGCGGCTTTGGCGAGGTGTACCTGGCGGACTTGGACGCGATCGCCGGCGGCGAGCCGGCGTGGCCGGTCTATGAGACGTTGCACGGCCTGGGCCTGTCGCTGTGGGTCGATGCCGGCGTTGGCGACGGTAAGCGCGCCAATGCGCTGGCGGAGTTCGCAGTGTGCGGCCGCAGACTCGGCGCCGTCGTGGCCGGCTTGGAATCGATGGCCAGCGCTGCGGCACTGGAAGCCATCGTGTCGGTGGTCGGCGCGGAACGATTGATCTTCAGCTTGGACTTGAAGGTGGGCAGTACGCTGACGCAGCGCGGCGCGTTCGAAGGTTTGAGCGCGTTGCAGATCGCCACGGTTGCCGTGCGACTCGGCGTGCGGCGGATGATCGTGCTGGACCTGGCGGCCGTGGGCATGGGGCAAGGTGTGCCGACGGCGCCGTTGTGCCGCGCGCTGCGATCGCTGGACG
>JBGSYQ010000586.1:0-11143 GCA_041750795.1 Pirellulales bacterium
GCCGTAGCGGCGTCCCAGCTCCTTCAGGCGCGACGAGCCAAGCTCAGCCAGCGACGCGCGCCAGCGACGTTGCTGCCGGTCGTCATCCGCCCGGTGGAGCTCCACGTTGCGCCGCCACCACTCGACGATGCCCGCGGCGTCCTGCGGAATGTCCTTGCGATTGACGACCTCGGCACGGTGGGCATACCAGCGGAACGTCTGCGTCAGGCGGGGCGTAAGGAACACCGCGTCGGCGGGCGTGTTGGCGCGCACCCAGTCGCACATCTGGCGCCAGTCGTGCAGGTCGGCCGTGTAGGCGTCGGCCGGCGGGCGCAGATGTCGTTGCCGCCAGGCGATCGTTGCGCTCAGGTTTGCGGCCACGAACAGCATGGCCAGCAGCACGCCCGCCGCGTGCAGCGTCGGGCGCACGCGCTGGTAGCGCTCCAGGATTTCGATCGTCAAAAGCGCCACGCCCACGGGCACCATCACGTCGGACATGCGAAACCAGTAAAATCGCAACAGCGCCGCAGCCAGATCGGGCGCCACGGGCACGAGCATGGCGATCAGCATGCCGATGGCCGCGATGCCGATCGTGGCGGCGACAAACAAGCATAGGCGCCGAAACTTCGCATCCAACGGCGCGGCGATCCACACCAACGCGACCAGCGCGCCGATCAACAGCAGATGCCGCGCGACGACCAGCACGTCCCAGCCGCCGATCGTAAACCAGACGCCAAACTGCTGCGGCACCAGGTGATGATACAACCGCTCGTAGACGTAGATGCGGTTGGCCTCGGTTACCACTTGCGGATCGACGTTTCGAGTTAGCGCCAGCGCCGGCCACAAGCCCGGCAGCGACAACAACAGCCCGCCGGCCAGCGGCAGGATAAGACGCGCCAGCGGCGGACGGTCGCTGCTTGCCAGCCAGACCGCGCCGGCGCCCACGACCGCCCAACCACCGATCACCACGTGAAATGCCGATGCGGCGCCGAACAGCAACAGCGCCGGCCCCCAGCGGCTGCGCACCAGCGCTTCGAGCCCCAGCAGCACGAGCACGTAGGCAAAGCCCTTGGCCTCGACGCCGCCGACGAGCCACTCGCCAGCCATGGAGAATCGCCCGACCAATGTCACCATCAGCGCCGCCGACAGCACGGCATAGTAATTGGCCGGCACCAATGCCCAACTCAGCCGTCGCCAGGCCCAAGCCAACAGCCACCAGGTGACCAACCGTCCGCACCAGGCCATCGCGCCAAGCGGCATCACGCGTGACAGCCAGCCGAACGTCCAGTAGAAGACGTGGTGCGCGTCGGCCGAGTTGAGAAAGAAATCGTCGGCGCACCAGCCGGCGTCCCAATAGTGCCGCGCCTTGCCCAAATAGTGCGGCTCGTTGACGTCGGGTGCGGGCCAGGCGCCCTCGATGAACAGCACCAGAAACACCAGCGCAATCTCCGCCCACGCGCGCCGGCAAGACGCAGCGCGGCCGGTGTCCCGCCCATTCGCAGTCAGCGAGCTGTGCATACCGTCCTCAGCCTAGTCTGCCGAATTGCACCCTGCATGGCTGGCCGAATCGGATGGACAGCCTTGGTTTGGATCATGCATCACGCGCTCCTTGAATCGTCGATTCGTTAATGCGCTTCTCCAACTCGGCGAGCACGTTCAGCACGTCGTCAAAGGCCGCGGGCTCGGTGAGATACATCTCTCGCATCTCCTCGTAGTCACGGCGAAGCTGCGGGATACGTTCATCGGGAGGCACAAGGCGAAACGCTCCCGGCTTGGCAAGGTCATATCTGGCCCAGCCGCTGCCGAAGAACTGCCCCTTCCAGGTGACGACCCGTTCGCGCAACGCGTGGTCGTCGATCGCCGTTGACGCCCCAGGATGCTGGGCCAGCGCCGCCGTGTCAGCGTAGTGGCGCGAGAATCGGTCGGGGGTCGGCCGTTCCGCGGGGCGGTGGTATTCAGCATGCAGGATGGTCGCCTTTTCCCAGAAGCTCCGCACGATCTCCAGCCCGACCACCTCGCACCTCCAGTCGGTAAATACCCCCGGCAGGACCTCGGCAATTAGCGGCCGAACCGAATGACGCCCCACCGGCTGCTGGTCGGTCAGCGAGCCGAACTCCAGTTTCACCGACCGCTGCAGATAGTCGAACCCGGGCGGCTGCGTCGACGGATAGTGAAACAACAGCACCGGCGAGCTGGTGATCGGGTCGGTTACGAACTCAAACCAACGGCCATCGCGTTCGTCCAGCACTGACGTCACCGCACCTTCGAGAACCGGCGCGATTTGCTTCTCGACCGCCGCGCCGCAGGCGGCCTCAGCACCTTTCATCCACTTGTTCGCCTGGTTGCGGCTGGTTCCCGCCGGCGGAAGATGCAGGAACTCGGGCGATAGCGACAGGTCAATATCCTCCGAGAACCTGTCGATCACGCCGAAGACTTTGGAAAGCGAGCTGCCGCCCTTGAACACGAGCACGCCGGCGAACTCTGAGTTGAACAACACCGCCAGGAGCCAGGACACCCAGAAGTCCTTCTCCAGGATCACGGACGACACGTTGCGCTGCGCCGCGGCTTGCTCGATGTAGAGGCGCTGCTCGTCGGCCGGAAGTTCCAAGAAGCCGAGCTTCATTGCCCCTCCTCGGCGAGCGCGCGGAAATAAGGATGCATCCAGGCCGGCGCCAGCCGGACATCCTTCAGAAGCTCCCGCCGCTCGTCAGCCGGTAAGGTGTGCTTCAAGTGCTTGATCCGCGCAGCAGTTATGTTCTCCTTCCCCAGCGAGCGGAACGCCTGCATCAGCAGACCGCTAAGCCGGCCGGCGGCGGCCATGTTCCGTGGAGTCGTCCGCCGAAGCTGGATCGTCATGTTGCCAACCTTCACCGTGCGACTCGGCCCGTCGGTCAAGAACACCGCCTTGGCCGGCACCTGTTCGGACAGGCCAAGCACGTTCGCAGCATAGGCGCCGCTGGGTTGGATACGCGTACGGTCCCGGCTGGCCAACGCCTCAGCGATCGCGTCGGCCGACGGCGACAGCGTCCCAAGTGCCGGATGCCGATGCGGGCAGTCATAGATTCCCCGTGCAAGGCGGCGGATCGTGCCCTTTTTGGCGAGCCGGTGGAGGGCCAGGTCCACTGCCGAGCGGCTGCCAAGGTCCAGGAAGTCACCCGGTACGAATACGGAACCTCTACCGGAACCTCGCATGCGATAAGCGACTTGACTATCAATGCTTTGCGTCGATTTACGAGCAGTTGTCATGTAATAAATATTGCATAGTTTTTCTTACAAGTCAAGCCCGTTGTGCCAAGCCGCCCCAAGAGCTCGAAACTGCGGCGGTCCTCGACTTCCTGCGCCACAAGGCTCCGTCCGAACTACCGCCCGAGGAATTGTTTAGCAGCCGATAAGATTACGCTGGCCCCGCCCGGCGGCACGATTCAGCTTGATGAGGCGACGACCAACGGCGCGATGGCCGTCGGCCATATCCGCGCCGCATTGGATCTCTGGCGAACTGCTGCCAAGCACAAGTTGTCGGTCCTCTCCCAAAATCTCGCCTGCCCCGCATGCGGCATGCTGAAGTCGGACTGTACTTGCTGACGAGCGGCCTACAGCCCGTCAATACGCCCTGCAGCGCTGCTTGCGTGTGGCTTGTTCGGGGGCTTATATTCGGCGTTGGCCAGCGCCCCGGTTCGTCCCCCAAGGTATGCCCATGACCCGACCATCGCCCGGCAAGCTGCTGCGTGATTCCGCGGCGAAGTCGACCATTCAAGTGCCGGGAGCCTACAACGCGCTGGCGGGGCGGCTGATCGAGCGGGCCGGCTTCCAGGCCGCCTATCTTTCCGGCGGCGCGTTCTCGGCCGGCGCGCTGGCCGTGCCCGACATCGGCCTGTTCACCCTGACCGAACTGGCGCAGCAAACGGCCCGGCTGGCGCGGAGCGTCTCGATCCCGGTGATCGTGGATGCCGACACCGGCTTCGGCGGCGCGATGCAGGTGGAACGCACCATCGAAGAACTGGAGCGCGCCGGCGCGGCGGGCATTCAGCTCGAGGATCAACCCTTCTCCAAACGTTGCGGCCATCTGGCCGGCAAGTCGCTGATCGACGCCGACGAAATGTGCGCGAAACTGCGCGCCGCGTCCGCCGCCCGCCAGGATAAGAACCTGGTTATTCTGGCGCGCACCGATGCGCGGGGCGTGACGAATTTCGACGACGCCGTCGAGCGCGCCGAGCGCTACCTGGATGCCGGCGCCGATTGGGTGTTTCCCGAAGCGCTGGCCACGATCGACGAGTTTGCCCGGTTCGCCCAGGCCGTCCGCTCGCCGCTGGTGGCCAACATGACCGAGTTCGGCAAGAGCCCGCTGGTGCCGTTGGCGGAGTTGAGCCAGTTGGGATACGCCGCGGTCATTTATCCAGTCACGCTGCTGCGCGTGGCGATGAAGGCCATCGAAAAGGCGCTGGCCGTCATTGCCGCCGAGGGGACTCAGGCTACATTGATCGACCAGATGCAAACGCGGCAGGAACTGTACGATCTGATAGAATACAAAACCTACGAAGAGCGCGACCGGGCCTACTCCACCGGCAAGGGGCCCAGCTAACTCCCCAGCGATTTCGCGCAGCGGAAACCTCGGCCGGCTCGTCAAAACGTTCCGGCGCGTCGCACCAGTTTCGCTCCCGGCAGCGAAGCGCCGAATAGCGCCACTTTCGAAGAAAGGCTCCCATGTCCGAACCCATCTACTCGCCCGGGCTTGAAGGGGTGATCGCCGGCGAAACGGCCATCAGCACCATTGCCGGCGGACTTCAGTATCGCGGCTATTCGATCGAAGATCTGGCCGAGCACGCCACGTTCGAGGAGGTGGCCTATTTGCTGGTCCATGGCGACCCGCCAAACGCCGATCAACGGGCGTCCTTCGGCGATCGACTATCCGCCAGCGCTACGATTCCCGCGCCACTCACGGAGCTGTTGGCCAACATTCCTCAAGGCGTGGCCATGATGGACATCATGCGCACCGGCGCCAGTGCGCTGGCCCATTGGGATCCCGACACGCCCGACAACAGCCACGACGCCAATGTGCGCAAGGCGGAACACCTGCTGGCGCAACTGCCGGTGGTGATGGCGTCGCGCTATCGCCTGGCCAGGGGACTGAAGCCCGTCGCGTACGATCGCGAATTGTCGCTGGCGGGCAACATCTTGTGGATGCTGTTCGAAAAGAAGCCCACGGCTCGGCTGACCAAGGCCATGGACGTGTCCCTGATACTCTACGCCGAGCACGAATACAACGCCTCGACGTTTGCCTCGCGCGTGGTCTGCTCGACGTTGTCCGACATGCACTCGGCCGTGACCGCGGCCATCGGCGCGCTCAAGGGCCCGCTGCACGGCGGCGCCAACGAGGCCGTGATGGCCGTGCTGGAGGAGGTGGGGACCGCCGAACGTGCCGAAGCGTGGATCCGCGACGCGCTGGCCAACAAACGCCGCATCATGGGTTTCGGTCACCGTGTTTACAAAACGGGTGATCCTCGCGCGGCTTACTTGCGCACGCTGTGCCAGCAATTGGCCGCCGAAACGGGCAACGAGAACATGGAGGCCATGGCCGACACCATCGAGTCGATCGTGCAGACCGAAAAGGGGCTGCCGCCGAATCTCGATTGGCCCAGCGCCCGGCTCTATCACTACATGGGTCTGGACGTCGACCTGTACACGCCGCTGTTCGTCGTCAGCCGAGTGGCCGGCTGGGCAGCCCACGTGATCGAGCAACTCGACAACAACCGGCTCATCCGCCCCCGGGCGCGCTACACCGGCCCGGACTCGCGCAAGTGGTCGCCGGTTAAAGCGCGCTAGCGAACCCAACCCCGACAATCTCGCCACGTGCCACGGGTGGCGAAGTCCACCCGTGCTTCCGGCAGTTTTCGCTAGCAACCGCACCCGGCATCCAGCCCATTACGGCAGCAGTTTGCCGAACTCGCTGAAGATCTTCGAGACGTCGAACCCGCCCGATTCGCTGGGTTGCACGTCCGGGGTTGCCTCAGCCGACGGACTCGACGCTTGTTGATCGCGATTGAGCGACCACACGCTGACCATGCCCACGCGCTGCTGTTGGGCAAAGCCGTAAACCTCGCGGGCGTCCTTGGGTCCGAAGCTGGCCGTCCTGTCGTCCTGCGATCCGATCACCGGAGTGATGCCGATCTTCACCCACAACTCGCCGGTTTGCACGTCGGGCAGGAGCGTGCGGCGTAGCTGATAGTAGGCGTTGATCGTCGTTTCGACGGTCTCGCGGCCCATGCGCCGCTGTGACTGCGGCCCGTGCGGTTCCTGGTAGTCGGTCTTGAGATTGACGCCGTCCAGGTTGACGCCGTTATGACCCGCCGCGCGAACGGCTTCCAGCGCCGCGTCGCCCAGACCCTTCTGCGTCGCCGGCAAAGTGACCCACACTTCCAACGGCGCGCCCAGCTCGGCCATTTCGCGCTGCAGCTCGGCGACGGCTTGCCAATTGCGCTCGATCGCCTGTTGGTTGTCGAGCATGGCGCCGGAAAGGTCGAAGTCGATGCGGCTCAGGCCATAGGCGTCGACCACGTTGCGATAGGCCTGCTTCAGATCGTCGACGTTCTCGATGGCCTCGGCCAGCGGCGTGCCCTGCGGCCCACCAAACGAAACCGCCACGTCGCCGCCCAGGGCGCGCAGCTCGTGAATCTGCTGACGCAGGTGAGCATCGAACGCGCCGCCGGCGATGCCGCGCGCCGGATCGCCGCCCCAGCTAGGCCGGTTCTCAGGGTCCGCGGAGACGAACGCCAGGTTGTAGTACAGAATGCCTTCGTCCACCGCCGATTCGACAAAGTCGAACATCGGCGTGGCCGTCATGTCGACATACGGAGCGTAAACGTGTTCCGGCCAGCCAACGTCGACGCGGATCAATCGCCGCAGGCCGCCGCTCGCCCGGGCGCCAATGCCCGAAGGCAACATACCGCCGAGCCGGCGCGGGCCCTCGCGCAGTTCCATGTCGATCAGGTCGTTGGTTCGCGCGATGAGCTCGATCGGCTCCGCTCGCGCGATCTCGGTGTGCGGCCGCTCCAAATGGGTGATCCACGTGACCGTGGGAGACGTCGTCGGTTGGTGATTTTCGTAAAGCGCCGACTGCTGAAAAAACGTGCTCATCTGCGATGCCTGCAAGACTTCGCTGGTAGCTTCCAGCGGGTCGGCGGCCATCAAGTTGCGCGCTTCCAACACCTCGATCTGCATGCGCGACTTTCGAATCGCCTTGGGGGGCTTGCGCGTGCTCTTGGGCTTCGCGTTGCGCGCTTCGAAGGATTCAAAGGAGTTGTCCAGCATCGTTTCCTCGCAACCGGGGCTCGAAATCGCTATTCCCACTGGGAATATAGGTCGCCGGCGAGCAGCCTGTTGAAGAATTCGACAGGCTGCGACATCGCATGGATGCGATGACAAATTGGCGACGTAAGTCGCTAGTTTGCGAGCCGTGCGAAGCTTTGCCTCGCACTTGGCGAGGTGGAAAAACGCCACGACGGCATTTTTCAACAGACTGCGAGGAGTTTGTCGGTGGCGAAACGGAAGAACGTCAGCCGCGGAGCAACGTGCCTTCGCAGCGGGCGCAGCGCCGCGTTCGCAGGATGCGTACCAGAGCGATCGGCGCGAAAAGTCCGGTTGCGCCGATCGTGATGGGGCCGGTCGTATCCGGGCAAGCAGCCGCGCCGCCGGGCGGCGCGCTACACCGTCCACGCGCGCCCAACGCGATGCGCGCGAGCCAGTTCCAACACCTTGCCGCCCAGCGCCACGTCCTCGAGTGCCAGGCCCACCGACTTGAACAGCGCCATGCTGTCGCGCGTGTTGCGGCCCGTCGCGCGGCCGGTGACGACGTCGGCCAGATCGACGGCGCGGCTCCAATCGAAGATGCCCTTCTCGAGCGCCTCGACAAAGTCGCCGGCCTCGTTGCGGCAGGCCGCGACGCTGTCGCAGACAATGTTGTCGGCGCGCCGCACCACCGTGCTGTCGATCTCGGCTCGATTGAGCCAATTCGAGCCGATGGCGCACACCAGCGATCCCTCGGCCAGCCAGTTGCCGTCGAACACCGGCTCGCGACTGTGGGTGGCCGTCACCACGATGGGCAATTCCTCGGCGGCATCCTGCGGGCGATCGACCGGGCGGACGTCGATCTGCAGGCGGCCGGACATCAATTCGGCGAAATCGTGGCGCCGCTGCTCGTTGCGGCTATACACATAGGCCACTTTGATCGGCCGCGCCGACGCCACCGCCGCCAACTGGCTTTGCGCCTGCCAGCCCGAGCCGAACAACCCGACTTCCGTCGCCTGTGGATCGGCCATGGCCTGCACCGCCACGCCGGTGGTCGCCCCGGTGCGCAACTGTCCCAGCCGATCGGCCTCGATCATCGCCACCAGCGCGCCGCTCGCGTCATACAGATCGAGGCGAAAGCGCGCGCCGTCCCGGGTGGTGGTATACGTCTTCACGCCGACCAGACCCAGGTAGGCCGCCGCGGCGCTCATCGAGTGCAAGACGATGCCCGGAGCAATCGCGCGCGTGCGCGGCACGTTGTCGGCCTCTCGGGCGGCTAAGTGGCGAAAGGCCTCCTCGCACACGTCGATCGCCAGCGGCATGTCCACCAGCTTGTCGACGTCGGCTTCAGTCAGATAGAGTGCGGCCATGCGCGTGCTCGCGTGCGAAGGTTGCGAATTCTGGCGCGACCGATCGAGCCGCGCGTCGCCCACCCGCCATGGTATCAGGTTTCGAGCGCGGCGATGCGCTTGAAATCGTCTTTCAGAGAGCGGTACAGTCCCTGGTAGATGGGAAACGCCTTGTCGTGCAACTTCCGCGCCTGCGCGTTGGGTTTCGTCTCCTTGACGACGCGAATCGTCGCCGCGCAGGCTTCCTCGACGTTCTTGAATGCGCCGGCGCCCACCGCCGCCAGCAGGGCCACGCCATACGCCGGACCCTCCTCGGCGTTGATCGTCACCACTTTCTGCCCGAACACGTCGGCCTGAATCTGTCGCCACAGTGGGCTCTTCGAGCCGCCCCCCGAAGCGCGAATCTGCCGCACCGGCACGCCCAACTCTTGAATGATCTCCAGGCTGTCGCGCATCTCGTAGCCCACGCCCTCCATCACCGCGCGCACCATGTGCCCGCGCGTGTGCGCCAGCGTCAGGCCCACGAAGCACGCGCGGGCGTCCGGATCGGCATGCGGAGTGCGTTCTCCGGCAAGGTACGGCAGAAAGATCAACCCCTCGCAGCCGGAGGGTATCTTGGCTGCTTCCTCGGTAATGATGGTGTAGGGATCGATCTTGGTCTTCTTGGCTGCTGCGATTTCGGCCTGGCACAGCCGGTTGCGAAACCATTGCAGGCAGCCGCCGCCCGTGAGGCTGACGCCCATCATGTGCCACTTGCCGTGGACCGCGTGGCAAAAGGTGTGCAATCTTCCCAGCGGATCGACTTCCACGGTGTCACTGTGTACGAACATGACCGCGCCGGTGCCGATCGAGGTGGAGAGCGTGCCGCGGCTGACGATGCCGTTGCCCACGGCTCCGGCGGCGCAATCCCCTGCCCCGCCGACCACCATGCACTCGGTGGTCAGCCCTAGCTCCTTGGCGGCTTCCTTGGTGAGCTTGCCGGTGATCTCTTCCGACTCATAGCACTGGCCCAGCAGCGAGCGGTCGAGTTGGAGCTTGCCCAGCAGTTCGTCCGACCAGTCGCGCTTCGCCACGTCCAGCAGCAGCATGCCGCTGGCGTCGCTCACGTCGGTGGCATACTCGCCGGTCAGACGGCGCCGCACGTCGTCCTTGGGCAACAACACCTTGGCGGTCTTGTCGAAGTGGCGCGGCTCGTGATTGCGCAGCCAAAGGATCTTGGGCGCGGTGAAGCCGGTGAGCGCCGGGTTGGCCACCATGCGAATCAGCGCGGCGCGGCCGCCGGCGCGGCGCTCGATCTCGTCGCACTCGGCCGCCGTACGCTGATCGTTCCACAACAGCGCGCGGCGGATGACGCGGTCCTTCTTGTCGAGGAACACCGATCCGTGCATCTGGCCCGAAAGGCCGATCCCCTTGACCTCCGCCGGCTTGATCTTGCCTTGCTTGACCACCGCCCGCACGGTCTTGACCGTGGCCTGCCACCAGTCGTCCGGATCCTGCTCGCTCCACAACGGCTTGGGATGATACGAAGGATAAGGGCTCGTCGCTTCGGCCAGCACCTTTCCACGCGGGTTGATGGCCAAGGTCTTGGTGGCGGACGTGCCGATGTCGATGCCGAGAAATACGCTCATGGAAACCGCCAAACCTGGGCCAGAATCAAAATCACCGTGGGAATCAACGCGAGTTGGCGGGATTGTACTCTGCCGTCCGGCGCGCTTTCAACCACCGCACGTGCAACCGCGCAAACCAGGCGATTGACCAATCGCCGCCAGGGGCTTTACCATGCATGACGGGGACGATACTCCTGCCGGCTGGCCGTTTTTTCCGAGAGAATCCATGCAAAGGCGGACGCTCGAACTGGCGACGTGGCTCACGCTGATCGCGGTTGGCGCGATCGCCGGCTGTAAACCTGGGGCGGAATCGACGCCCGCCGGCGGCGAGACGCCCGCTGGCGGTGTTTCCATTCGTTTGCTGGTGGCGGACGATCCCGCACTGGCGGCCGCCATCTCCCAAGTCGGCGGCGAGTGGAAAGCACGCAGCGGCGCCGCGATTTCGCTCGCCGAAACCACCGCCGCCGAGCTTGCCGCCTGCGACTCGCTGCCCGCGGGCGTCGACGCGGTGATTTATCCCTCGGCGCTGTTGGGCACGTTGGCACGCCGCGACTGGCTTGTGCCCCTGGCCGACGACTATGCGAGCCATCGCGAGTTGGCCTGGGCCGATACGTTCGAGTTGCTGCAGATTGCGGAAACGCGCTGGCAAGACTCGCCGCTGGCCGTGCCGCTTGGGTCACCCGTGCTGACGTGCTACTATCGCGCGGACTTGTTCGAGAAGTTTCGCCGCCGGCCGCCGCGCACCTGGAAGGAATATCGAGATCTGGCGGAGTTCTTCAGCCGGCGCGAGAACCTGGGCGACGCCGCGCCGGCCGACGACGCCCCGTGGTACGGCGGCGTCGAGCCGCTGGCCGAAGGCTGGGCCGGCCGCATGCTGCTGGCTCGCGCCGCGTCCTACGTCAAGCATCGCGATCACTACTCCACCTA
>JBGSYQ010000587.1:0-3029 GCA_041750795.1 Pirellulales bacterium
GCGCCAAACTGCTCCAGGCTTTGCCGCGCCAGGTCGCCCCGCGCCAGGTGCGCCGCCTGGCGCGTCAACTCCTGGGCCGTCGCCTCCAGCACGTCCTCGCTCCAGGTGATCAAAATGCTGGCGCCCGGCGCGTGCTCGGCCTGGGCGATCAGATCGGCGGCCGTGAAGTCGGCACGCGTCGAGCCGTCGGCAATCACCACCACTTCGCTCGGACCGGCGATCGAGTCGATGTCCACTTCGCCGTACACGTATTTCTTGGCCAGCGCCACGAACAGGTTGCCGGGCCCCACGATCTTGTCGACCTGCCGCACGCCTTCCACGCCATAGGCCAGCGCGGCCACGGCCTGCGCTCCGCCCAGGCGATACACTTCGGTGATGCCCAACTCGTGACAGGTGGCCAGCAGATCGGGATTGTAGGCGCCGAACTTCGTGGGCGGCGCGACGACCACCAGTTCCTGCACGCCCGCCGCTTGCGCCGGCACGGCCGTCATCAAGACGGTCGACGGATAGGCCGCGGCGCCGCCGGGTACGCAGATGCCCACGCGATCCAGCGGCAGATAGCGCTGCGCCAGATAGCTGCCGTGCGGCCGCTCGATGCGCACGTCGCTGGGCAGCAGCGCCCGTTGAAACTCGAGGATGTTGGCGCGGATGCGGCGGATCGCCGCGAGAAAACTGGCGTCGGCCCGCGTGTGGGCGTTGCGCAAATCATCGGCGGCAACGCGGATCGTGTTGCGCGACAGCGGTGCTTTGTCGATCCGTTCGGAGTATTCCAGCACGGCCAGGATGCCCCGGCGCTGCACGTCGGTGCAGATCGTCTCGACCACTTGCTGCGGCGTGAGCTCGCGGCCGAAGACTTCCCTGGTGCGGCGGCGGCCTTCGTCGCTGACGATGTTGCCGCGCGGACTGAGCGCATTGCGCAAGTCGGCCAGCGCCGCGCGGACGTCGGTGTGGCGGCCGTCGATCTTGCGTATTTGGACGGGGTGAGTGCTCATCGGTTTTCCACGTGCGAACGGTCCATCCCCTGGCAACGGTCGCCGCGAAGGGCTAGGATCCAATGTCGATTTCCGCCCTTTCCCCGGCGATGGATTCCGACAAGGGAAACATCCATTCTGGCCGCCGGCGGTTGCCAGGGAAAGCCCAGCCGTTTTTGAAGGACAACGCCATGAGCGACAAAGTTCTCGATTTTCGCAGCGACACGGTCACCCGCCCCACGCCCGGCATGCGCGCCGCAATGGCGGCCGCCGACGTGGGCGATGACGTCTTCGGCGAAGATCCGAGCGTGCGGGCGCTGGAAGAGCGGATCGCCGAGCTGACGGGCAAGGAAGCGGCCATTTACGTCCCCTCCGGCTCCATGTCGAACCAGATCGGCGTCCGGCTGCACTGCGCCCCCGGCGACGAACTGATCTGCGAGGCCCAGTGTCATATCTATAAATACGAGCAAGGGGGCTATGCCCAGCTCAGCGGAGTGGCGGCCCACACGGTCGAAGGCGCCAACGGCGTGCTGCGGCTCGAACAACTCGCCGGGCTGATCCACCCGGACGACCCGCACCTGGTTCGCACTCGGCTGGTGTGCCTGGAGAACACGCACAATCGCGGCGCCGGACGCATTCAACCTTACGACGTGGTCGAGTCGATTTGCGGTTGGGCGCATGCCAACGGCCTGGCGACGCACCTGGACGGCGCCCGCTTGTTCAATGCCGTGGTGGCCAGCGGCATCGACGCGCGACGCTGGAGCCAGCACTTCGATACCGTCAGCATTTGCTTCAGCAAGGGTTTGGGAGCACCCGTCGGCTCGGCGCTGTGCGGCAGCCGAGAATCGATCGTCCAGGCGCGCCGCATCCGCAAGCTCTTCGGCGGCGGCATGCGCCAAGCGGGCATCATCGCCGCTGCTGCGCTGTATGCCTTGGAGCACCACGTCGAGCGGCTGGCCGAGGATCACGCCAACGCCCAGTCGCTGGCTGCCGCGGTGCATGGGATCGACGGGCTGCAACTGGTCGGCGAATCGGTGGACACCAACATGGTGATTTTCGCCGTCGACCTTGCGCTCGGCACGGCCGCCGAATTCTGCCAGCGGCTGCGCGACGCGGGCTTGCTGATGCTGGCCATCGGCCCGCAGCAGGTTCGCGCCGTGACGCATTTGGACGTCGACGCCGCCGACGCAGCACGCGCCGGCGAGATCCTGGCTCAAGTCGCTGCCGAAAAGCCCTCCGGCAAGCAGCAGGTCGGCCGCGGGGTGACTTACGCGTAAAGCCGCCGGCGGCGATCCCGATTCTTGCGGCGGGCACCAGCCGCGACAGGTCACTAGACGCGGACTCTTAAAGTCGCCACCATGCGAACGCAATTCGCAATCAGATAGCGGGGGCAGGCTTATTTGCAACGCATATGATGGATTACGTAATCATTGCTGCATTCGTGGTTTTCGTGCTGGTTCCGTTTATCGTTCCAGATGCAGTTGATCGCTACCTGCTGCATCAGCACGAACGGCTGCCGAGTGCGCATCGTCGAAGAATCGGAGTGGCCATTCTGATTGTCACGAGCCTTGCCTATGCCTATGTTCTCTACGCGGTGACAAAGATCGGAACCGTCGCAGTTGTATTCGCAATTACCATGGTGGTCGCTGTTTTACAAGCGGCGCGACGGAAACGACAGTAGCGCGCCCTGTACCGGTCCAGCGAACGTGTATTACTGCTTTCGGGGGACTTTGATTTGACTGCGTGGCGGGAGGTTTTTTGCCGCCGGGACGCGGGTTTGGGGTTCGAGACGCGTTCTGTTCTTTGACAATTCAACTAGCCGCGCGGCAAAGCGAACCCTTTGCGCGCGGCGGCGACGCAGTCCTACGACGCCGAAGGCCGGCTCACGCAGATCGACCGTACAAAAAGAATGCCACGGCCTGTTCGGCACTTCGCGAGCGCAGTTGTGCTGTGATTCTCGAACCGTTTGCGTCCGCAAAGTGGCAGCCTGCGTCCGAAATCCCGGTTCAGAATTGCCAAATCCAAGGACGAGCGCGCACCGGCGACCTGCGGCTGGCT
>JBGSYQ010000588.1:0-26581 GCA_041750795.1 Pirellulales bacterium
GTTCGTGCTGGCGCTGGGCATCGACGGGCGACAGCCCCAGGCTCCGGCCGCCACCCAGCCGGCCGAGAGCACGCAAATCAAGAAATCGACCGACGTGCTGGCCAAGAAGCTCGAAGAAAAGCGGAAGCAGGCCGCCGAGGCGGGGCTGGAAGACGCCGACGCGCTGCTGAAGGAACTGCAAGCCCGTGCGAAGGAATTGGGGGACAAGCCCGACGCCGATCGCAAGAAGACGCTGGTGGCGCTCAACGAGTTGGTGAAGGACGCCGAGAAGCGCCGGCAGGAAGTGGCCGGCGCCAACGAGTTGAAGCAGCAGTTGGCGCAATTGAAGAACCTGCAGTCCGGACCGGCCAAGGAATTCGGCCAGGCGCTGAAAACGGGCGATCTAAGCAAGGCGATGCAGGAGCTCGACAAGCTGAAGGAAAAGCTGGCCGGCAAGGAGCTGGACGAAAAGGATCGCGAAAAGCTGGCCAAGCAACTGGCCGAGCTCGAAGAAACGCTGCGCAAATCGGCCGACGCCCAGAAACAAGCCAAACAGGAGTTGAAGGAGCAGATCGAGCAAGCCCGCCAGCAGGGCAACCTGGCCCAGGCCGACAAGTTGCAACAGCAGCTCGACAAGCTCGAGAAAAAATCGTCGCAGGCGGAGCGCATGAGCCAACTGGCACAGCAGCTCAAGACCGCGTCGGAGTCCCTGAACCAGGGGAACAGCCAGCAAGCGGCCGACGCGCTGGGCCAGCTTAGCGAGCAGTTGGCCGGCATGCAAAGCGAGTCGGACGAGTTGGAAATGCTGGACGACGCGCTGGCCGAGTTCGCCGACGCCAAGAACTCGATGGGCTGCCAGGAATGCGAGGGCGATGGTTGCCAGGCCTGCCAGGGGGGCGGAAGGAACATGGGCGATCGCTTCTCCCGCTCGAACAACGCGCGGGGCGAGGGGCGCGGCGCCGGCGATCGCGAAGAGCAGCGCAACAACACCGGCTTCTACGACACGCAGGTCAAGCAAAACGTCCGCAAAGGCGCCATGGTCGTTACCGGCACCGCCGACGGTCCGAATCGCAAGGGCCAGGTCCAGGAAGAGATCAAGTCGCAGTTCTCCAGCGCCGAGCAGCAATCGGCCGAAGCGCTCAGCGGGCAACGGCTGCCCCACGATTATCGCGACCACGCCAAGAAGTACTTCGATACGCTGCGCGAAGGGCAATAGCCCCCGCGCAGAGATCCCCGGAGTGTCCAGCTGCGTTGTCTGTCGTTGCGCATGGTGTACACTAGAAGCAGGGCCCTCGATGCGCACTTTAAGCGCCGGAGCAACCGCCTGCGGTGCCAGGGCGATTGCAAATCTGCCGCTGCTGCGGGGGCCAGGACGGGGTTGTTCCGCCGGGCGATGGAAGGTCTTGTTCTCATGCGATGGCCGTCAGTTCTCGTGCGCGTGCCGGTCTTGGCCGCGTCGCTGTTGAGCGTGCCCCTGTTGATCGTGTCGCCGGCGTTTTGGGCGCATGCGGCTTGCGCTGCGGAACCGGAAGTAAAGGTCGTCGAAAAGCGATTTCCTGACGGCAAGGTCCGCGAGCGCGCCGAAGTACTCGTGAAGGAGAACGGCGCCATTGTCAATCACGGCAAGCGCAGCCGATTTCATCCGAACGGCCAGCCGACCGACGAAACCATGTTCGAGAACGGCGTCATGGAAGGGCCGTGGACCAAGTGGTACTCTTCCGGCACAAAGTCGGGCGAAGGCAGCCATCACTTCGGAATCAAGGACGGACTGGAGATCCGCTATCTCCCGGACGGTCGAAAGTATCTCGAAACCAGCTACCAGACCGGCATGCGTCACGGCGCACAGGTCCACTGGTACGCCGACGATCAGAAATCCCGCGAAGCCACGTACGACCAGGGCCGGTTGCACGGCGAACTGTCCGAGTGGTACGCCAACGGGAAACCCAAGCTGTTGGAGCACTACGAGCTTGGCCAGCGGCACGGCCTGTCGACGCGCTGGTACGACAACGGCGAAAAACGCATTGAGGTCAACTACGTCGACGCCAAGCGCGACGGCAAGGTCACCGAGTGGTATCGCGACGGCCAGATCAAGCTGCTGGGCGAGTTCCGCGCCGGACAGCTCCACGGAAAGCTTACCGCCTACCATCCCAACGGCGCTCCCCAGGTCGAGGGCGAATACGTCGACGGGCAGAAGCACGGGCGCTGGGACGAGTGGAACGCCGACCAGACCAAAAACAGCGAGCAGAACTTCGAGCTCGGTCAGAAGCACGGACCGCAGATCTTCTGGCACGATTCGGGCCAGAAACGGCTCGAAGCCACGTGCCAGAACGACCTTCGCGAGGGCTCCTGGAACGAATGGTACGCCAACGGCCAGCTAAGAGGCACCGGCCAGTATTTGCACGACCGGCCGGAGGGCGAAGTCCGATTCTGGTATGAGGACGGCCGCCCGTGGGCGATCCAGAACTTTCTCGACGGTCGGCGGCACGGCGAGTGGACCGAGTGGACCCAGGACGATCAACCGCCAGTCGTACGCCACTTCAACCACGGCGTGCCGATCGACTAGCGGCCCGTTGAAACACCCCGTCAGGGCATTTTGATCGCCGCACTCGCGAGTCTCGCGGCGCTGCGCTATCCGCGCAACTTGGCGGGAATGGTGAACGAGTAGAGCATCACGACGGCGCCGCCGGACAACAGGCTCCAGGGCGCCCAATCGGGCGGCGTGACCTCGCGAACCGCCGGAGCGACTTCTTGCACCATGGACGACGCTGGGCCGCCACCCTGGGGAGCCAGCACTGCCTTGTCGATCACCAGGCACTCCAGTCCCAGTATGAACGTGGACAAGCCAATGGCCAGAAAAAAGGCTCGCATCATTCCTCGGGTCTCCGCAATCTGGGCAAACGCTGGTGACTCGCACTGTTCCGTAGAAACTCATCGACGCGCCGCGGTTGACGACTGTAGCACGATCTGCGTTCAGGGGGGACGTTCGGCCATCATCCAGGTCGAACTGTGCCGCTAGCAACGAAGACGCGGTTCGGTTCAGATCGGTGGCGGGAGGCTGGAGGGAGAAAAGAGATCGCAGCGCATGGACGCTGGTGCGCGACGAGCGGGCGAGCGCTGACGGCGCATGCCGGCACTGCCGGGAGGCAGCGGGCAATCGTGGCGCCGGGGAAATCGGGCCCTGCCGCAACCGCCACCGCGGCGGGGCGGGGCACGACCGAAACCGCGCGAGCATGCCAGAAGTGACGAATATGGCGTGAGCCGCGGGCCCCTGTGGCCGGAAACCTGCCAACGAGCGACAACGCGGTCAATCCCCGAGGCGACTTTTCCGATCAAACAAGATAGAGCCGCGCGGTAGTCGCACCGGTTGTTTGGAGCACGCGACAGACCTATAATATCGTTGGAATCCGTATCGGCTGGAGTATCCGATTTTGTCGGCAAAACCCAAGCTTCTGTTCGTCGGCGATTCTGATTCGCGCGAACGGAACTTGCTCGATCAATTGCGGCAGACGTACGAGGTGGTCGAGTCGGCCAATCCTTTGCGGGCATTGAGCCGACTGGCGCGGGACTCGTACGCCGGCCTGTTCGTCACGTCCGAACATCTGGGCGACGCCTTTCAGATCGGCAAACTGCTCGAGAACGAGCGTATTCTGGAAGGAATGCCCGACGGGATCGTCGTCCTGGACGCCGAGAACACGATCATCTGGGGCAACGGCCGGCTCCGCGAGTGGACGAAACGCGACTCGGTCGTCGGCATGAACTTCTACACGCTGTTGGGCAGCCCCGAGATCCTTGGGCCCGACTTTTGTCCCTTCCACACCGCGTTGGCCACGTGCCGGCCCAGCACGTCGACGCTTCGCTCGGGCGAGAACCGTTACTTCCACGTTCACGTGGCGCCGCTGTTGGACGAAACGTCGGCCAGCCAGCCGCAGCACCTGATCGTCACCGTCCGCGAAGTGACCAGCGAGATGCTGCAGCAGCAGAAGCTGGCCGCCATTCACCAGGCCGGTATCGAGTTGGCCGACCTGATGCCCGACGAGTTGGCGCTGATGTCGGTGGAAGAGCGGATCGAATTGCTAAAGAAGAACATCCTGCACTTCACCAAGGACCTGCTCAATTTCGACGTGGTGGAGATTCGCCTGCTGGACGGCCGCACGGGCAAGCTGGAATCGCTGTTGGCCGTGGGCCTGGTACCGGAGGCCGCCGGACGCGACTTGTTCGCCCGCCCGCAAAACAACGGCGTAACCGGCTTCGTGGCCTCGACCGGCAAGAGCTATCTGTGCGAGGACACGGCGGCCGATCCGCTGTACATCGAAGGCTGTCGCGGTGCCAAGAGCTCGCTGACCGTGCCGCTGGTATTGCACGACGAGGTCATCGGCACGTTCAACGTCGAGAGCCCCGAATTGCGAGCGTTCACGGAAAGCGACCTGCAGTTTCTTGAGATTTTCACGCGCGACGTGGCCGTGGCGCTCAATACTTTGGAGCTGTTGCGGGCCGAGAAAGCCACCACCGCGGCCGAAAGCGTCGAGGCCATTCACAGCGCCGTGGCTTTGCCTGTTGACGTGATTCTCAACGACGCGGTCAACGTGATGGAACGCTATATCGGCCACGAGCCCGAAGTGACCGAGCGTTTGCAGTCGATTTTGCGCAACGCCCGCGACATCAAGCAGTTGATCCATCGGGTGGGTCAAACGATGGCGCCGGCGATCGCGCATCCCTACGACGAGCAGGCGGACGCGCGGACCGAGCTGCGCGGCAAGCGAATTCTGGTGGCCGACGCCGACGAAACGGTTCGCAGCGCCGCCCACAACCTGTTGGAGCGCTATGGCTGCATCGTCGAGACGGCCCACGACGGCCGCGAAGCGCTGTCGATGGTGCGCAACATGGCACTGGAGGGCAATTACGACGTGATCATCGTCGACATCCGCTTGCCCGACATGACCGGTTACGAGCTGCTGTTGAAGCTGCAAGAGATCATGGACCCGGTGCCGCTGGTGCTGATGACGGGCTTCGGCTACGATCCGGGGCACTCGATCGTCAAGGCGCGGCAGGCCCGTTTGCCGCTTTACGGCGAATTGTGCAAGCCGTTCCGCCTGGATCAATTGCTCGATACCGTGGAACGCATCGTTCGGCCGCCGACCGGGCCGGCCGCCAACGGCGCCGGCGAAAGACCCGCGGCCGTAAATCAGCAATAGCCTTCTGATCCAGCAAGTGCAACTTGCCCGCGGATGGCGATGCGAACGTCGCAAGAGGATCCATGCTGGCCGTCACTCTGATGTTCTTGGCGCTAGCGGCCTTCGGTCACGTGGCGTTCTGGATCGCCCTGGACAATCGCTGGCATGCCCTGGGCTTTTCGCGCCCGCTTACCAAGTCGGTGGGAATGCTGTTCCTGGCGGGCATGTTGGCGCCGCTGGTCTGGATCGCCTGGCAAGTCGTGCAATTCGGCTGGGAAACGCTGGATGCTTATTCTTGGCAGCTTACGCCCGCGACGGTGTACCTGGGGCTGTGCGCCTTGTTCGGCGTGGTGCACCTGGCCAATTGGCGCAGCGTGCGTCGTCTGGCGCGTACGATGCCCGCGGCGGCCCAGGTCGACTCGCGGCGGATCGTCGACCTGGCGGAGTGCCTTGGCGCCTCGCCGACGCGCGGTCCGCGGGCCGCGTTGTTTAGTTTCGTTCCCGGAAACCAACTGTGCCAGTTGCACCTCAGCGAGGCGACGCTTCGACTGCCCGGGGTGCCGCCGGAGTTGGCCGGCTTGTCCATCGTACATTGGTCGGACTTGCACCTCAGCGGCCGGCTCGATCGCGGTTACTATCGCGAGGTCGTGCGGATGACCAACGAGTGGCCCCTCGACCTGCTGGCGTTGACGGGCGACGTGTGCGACAAGGCCGACTGCATCGATTGGATCCCCGAGTTATTCGGACCCGCGCAAGCCCGGCTGGGAAAGTTCTTCATCCTGGGAAATCACGATTTGCGCACGCGCGACGCGTCGCGATTGCGAGCGGTACTGGCCGAGGCCGGTTTTACGGACTTGGGGGGCCGGGCGGTCGTGCTCGAAGATCATCCGCTGCTGTTGGCCGGCGACGAACGGCCCTGGTTTGCCGGTGAGGCCCAGATGCCCGAGGCGCCCTCGGATGGGCAGACGCCCCTGAAGATCCTGCTGGCGCACACGCCCGACCGCCTGGCCTGGGCACGCTCGCGAAGGTTCGACCTGATGCTGGCCGGGCACACGCACGGCGGTCAGATCTGCTTTCCGATGGTCGGCCCGGTGGTCTGCCCGAGCCGGCACGGCACGAAGTACGCCGAGGGCTACTTCTACCAGGCGCCGACGATGATGCACGTCAGCCGCGGCACGGGCAGCCTGTTTCCGCTGCGTATCGGTTGCCCTCCGGAAATCACGCGGCTGGTGCTGCTGCCAGGTGGCTGATTCGCGGGCGCTCGCCGGGGCCAACGCCGCAGCGAGGATTCTCGACCCGCGGGCGCGCGTTACCTGGGAACGGAGCGATTCGCGCTGCTCGAAGGCGCGCCGTTGACGTGGTCGCTGGCCGCATCGAGAACGGGCACTTTTTGAATCTCCACGCAAATGCCGCCGGCGCGCAACAGCTTGTGCATCCGCGTGAACCAGATTTCCTTCGCCCAGTTGAGCCCCAGGTTCTCGCAGGTGCGGCGCAGTTCCTGGCGGTTGTAGGTGCGACAGTACCAGAAGCGGCTGGTCCACGCGCCGGAGAAATTATCCTCGGTGGTCAACAGCAGCAACCGCCCGCCGGGCCGCAGCACTCGGGCCAATTCCGCCAGGCCGGGCCGCGCTTCGGGCAAGTGTTCCAGCACGTATCCGCAGGTGATGCAATCGAAGCTCTCGTCGGCGAACGGCAGGCGGCACAGATCGGCCGCCACGTGGCTGGGCACCGAACTCTTCAACCTGGTGCGGGCACGGCGCAACATCGCGGGCGACAGATCGCAGCAGGTGATGACGGCATCTTTGTCGGCATAGCGCAACAAGTGCTTGGCGATCTGGCCGGCGCCGCTGCCGATGTCGAGAATGCTCTTGGCGCCGCGCAGGTCGAACTTGCGTTCGCGAAACAAGCGGTCGCCCAGGTGAACGTGCAGCGACAACAGGCTGGCGGTCGACAGCAGGGCGCCCTGCGGTCCGCCATAGACGTCGCGCACCTTGTCGCGATATTCCTGATAGCTGACCCGGTTGATGAGGTCGTTCTCGACGAGCTTCAGCAGCGATTTCTTGCGTTCGCCGGAACGTGGCTTCGCGTGCTTCTTCCGCGGTAACAGCGCCTTGCGGACCATGAACTCTCCTGGCAAATCCGGTGAACGCGTGCCCCAATAGACTCACGACTCGCTTCGATTGCAGCAACTTCCGCGCCGAAGCACGGAGGCGACCGGCCGTGGACCGCCCCGCCTTTCTACAGATACACGCGGCGATTGTAGATATACCACTCCAGGCACAAGACGCCTAGTGCCACGAGCAAGAGCGCCTTCCACAATTCGCGGCGGGCCCCCTCCCAAGTTGCCTCTCCCTCAACCTCGACGTAGCCGATCTGAACTTCGTCGCGGCTGGCAATGTCCGACTCCCCGCTATCGAAAAGGTTGACCGCAAACCGGCGAATCGGCTGGTTGGGCTCGGCGATTTCATAGACACCCAGCTCGTCGGTACCGCTGAAGCTGAACGCGTCGGACGTTTCTCGCGAGAGCGACGTACGCCGGCCGTCGGGCGAACGGACTTCCAGCGTGGGCGACGACGTGGCGCTGCGCAGCGTAACGCTCTGCCCCGGCTGGACATTGGCTGCCGCCCCCGCCGCGCTGGCGCCGCCGAAATAGCGCAGCGCATTCATCACGAACACCGGAAAGCTCAATCGCAACGGCCAATCGGTGTTGGCAAAGCGCTGGCCCTGTTCGTCGGAGCCGATGATGTCGGCCGCCAGCACCGCGTCTTCGAATGCGCCGCGCGGCGCAATGGCGAACAGCGGACCGGCGTGGCTGTCGACCAGTACGGTCCCTCCCTGCGGCGCCGTGAGCACGCGCCCCTCGGCAAACTTTACGTCGCCCAAGTCGATCAGTTGCATGAGCGGATGCGCCGTGTCGACGTCGATGATTTGCGGCGCTTCGACAATGTCGCCCCACCGCCATGCGTCGCCCGGTGGCAATTTGCCGACAAATAGCGTGTCCGCTTGCGGCAACTCTGGCGGCTGGCACTGGTCGTAGACGACCAGCGCATAATACGCGTCGGATGCGCGCGCTTTGTATTCGGGTGTGTCGAGAAACTCAGGCCCGACGATGTCCACTTCTGCCAGTTCGGCGGCGCTTTCGGTCGAGAACGCCAACTCCAGCGCGTCGTTGCCGGGCGTGACGAGCAGCATTTTGGCGCGAGCCGGCGGATCGATCACCGCCCAGGCCCGGTCATCCACCGGCAACGCTCCTCCGGACGACGTTTGCAATTGCAACACTCCCTCGTGTAGGTCGCCCAGCTCGAACACGACTCCGCCCGACTTGCCGGCTTCCAGCACGATCTCGTCGGCGTCGGCCAGCGTGCCGTCGCGGTAAAGCTCGACCTGCGCCTTGACCGATTGCGTGCCGACGTTTTCCAGCCGCGCGAAGGCCTGCAACTGCTCGGGCCGATCGTCGCGCCGCCGCGTGCTGAAGGCGGTGATGCCGACGTTGGGCGCGTCCTTGCTGCCAATGGGCACGAACTTGGGCTCGAGATTGCCCAGCGAAAAGCCTTCGACGCTGGGAAACTTGCCGTCGCTGAAGATGTAGACCGTGGCCGGTTGCGGCTCGGCCACCTGGGTATCGCTGAACTCGAAGGCGGCCCGGCCGGGGTTCGCCAGCCCGGACGCCAGCCGCAAGGCTTCGCCCAGGGACGTGCGGCGATTGGTCGGCTTGATGCCCTCCAGTCCGCGTAACAATTGCCGGCGGCTGTCGGTGAACTCCACTTCATTGCGCGCCGAGTCCGAGAAGCTGACGATCATGGCCACGTCGCCGGAGGCCATTTGCTCGATCAGGTCGGCCACCCGGCGTTTGGCTTCCGCCAGCCGCGTGGGCTCGACGTCGGTCGCGCTCATGCTGGCTGAATTGTCGACCAGGAAGATGAACCGGTTGCCCGTCAACTGCGTTCCACGCCAACCCGGTCGCAATAGCGCCAGCGCCAGCATGGCCACGAACAGCAATTGTAACAACAGCAGGATGCTTTTGCGCAGCCGCTGCCAGATGCTGTTGACGTGCAGGTCTTCGATCGACTTGTGCCACAGATACGTGCTGGGCACTTCCAACGGCAGCCGCTTGAGCTTGAGAAAGTACAACAGCACGATGACCGCGGGAATGGCCGCAAGCACCAGCCACTGCCAGGCGGAGAGCATGTTGATGAGGGACATCAGCGCACCAGCCCCCGGCGGCGAAGGTAGCCGGTAATGAGTTGATCAACGGGCACCTGGTTCTTGGCCAGCAGGTAGTTCATGCCGCGCCGCGAGCAGAATTCGCGAGCGCCTTCGACGAACGCGGCCAGCGTTTTCTGATAGCGCTTCAACAAGGGGCCGCTGGCGGTAATCTCCGCCACGTCGGCGTCTTCGCAGTCAACCAGCCGCAGATCCCCCTTCACGTCCGGTTCGAGCTCCTCGGCCGAGAGCACCTGAATGACATAAATGTCCATGTCGCGCGAAAGCAGATACTTGAGCGCCGATTCGTAGCCCTCTTTGTCCATCAAGTCGCTGATCAACACGACGATCCCCTTGCCGGGGTTGCGAATGCAGAAGTTCTTGACGCCCTGCGCCAGCGAGCTCGCTTGATTGGGTTCAATCGTGAGCAGTTCTTGCTGCATGCGCCAGATGCTGTTTCGCCCGCGAAAGGCCGTGCCGCGCACGTGGCCTTGGCCCAGCGTCTCGACGCGCACGCGGTCGCCGCGGATGAGCCCGACGAACCCCAGCGCCGCAGCCAACTGTTGCGCGTAGCGCAGCTTGCTGGGCGAGCCAAAACTCATCGAAGGGCTGGCGTCGATGAGTGCGTAGAAATGCAGGTCTTCCTCCTCGAAGAAGATCTTGAGAAACAGCCGATCGAGCCGCGCGTAGGTGTTCCAATCGATGAATCGCAGATCGTCGCCCGGCACGTAATTGCGAAAGTCGGCGAACTCGACGCTTTGGCCCTTGCGCGGGCTGCGACGTTCTCCCTTCATGCGACCGCGAAAGATTTTCCGCGTCACAAGCTCCAGTCGCTCGAGCTGCGCGAGGAACTCGGGGCTCAAGAGCACATCGGTATCGGTGGCATTGGACATGAAAACCTTCGTCTGGGTGTGCGGCGATGCGATCAATCCGAGGACTTTTCGGGCAGTTTCTCCAGAATCTCCAACAACACCTGGTCGGTCTCCATCTCCTCGGCCTGGGCCTCGAAGTTGAGGATCACGCGGTGCCGCAGTGCCGGCAAGTAAACGCGCCGCACGTCCTCGAAGCTGACGTTGTAGCGTCCTTCGAGCAAGGCGCGCACCTTGGCCGCCAGGGCCACCGACTGCGCCCCGCGGGGACTGGCGCCCCAGCGGAGATACTTGTTGGTGGCGTCCAAGGCCAGCGGCCCGCCGGGATGCGTCGCCAGGATCAGCCGCACGATATAGTCCTGCACGTGCGGCGCCAGGATCACTTCGCGTACCAACTGCTGCCACTGTAAAATCTCCGCGCCGTCCATCACCTTGCGGGCTTCGATTTTTTCGCTGCGCGTGGTGCGGTCGACGATCGTGCCCAGTTCCTCGCGGCTCGAGTATCCCACCACCAGCTTGAAGAAGAAGCGGTCGAGCTGGGCTTCGGGCAACGGATACGTGCCTTCCTGCTCGATAGGGTTCTGCGTGGCCATGACGAAAAACGGCTTCTTCAGTTCGTAAACGTGTCCGCCCACGCTGACCGAGCCCTCCTGCATAGTTTCGAGCATGGCCGACTGGGTTTTGGGCGTGGCGCGATTGATTTCGTCGGCCAGGCAGATTTGCGTGAAGATCGGCCCGCGCTGAAACTCGAAGAACCGCTTGCCGTCGGGCGACTCCATCACCATGTTCGTGCCCAGGATGTCGGCGGGCATCAAGTCCGGCGTGAATTGGATGCGCGAGAAGTCGAGGTCGAGCGTCCTGGCCAGCGTGCGCACCAGCAGCGTTTTCCCCAAGCCGGGGACGCCCTCGAGCAGGCAATGGCCGCCGACGAACAGGCAGGTCAGAATGCCGTGGACGATGTCGTGATGTCCGACAATAACGCGTCCGATCTCTTCGCGCACCGCGCCATAGCGAGCCACGAACTGTTCGGCCCTTTTTTCGAGTGTTTCGGCCAGGCTCATGAGTGGATTCCCTCGGAGTCGTGGTAGTTGCAGTCGTTTTCAGTACTTGGATTCGATGCTTCTTGTCGGCGGCAAAAGCCCCGGCGATGGCGCCGCGTCTAGGACTTCGGTTTCGATTCGCCGGGAGGCTCGTCCCTTCGGCGGGGCCCTTGCGCCTTCTTTTTGGCCTTCAGCAGCCGTTCGGTATAGCCCTCCGCGTCGCGCTCGGCGGCCATCGTGCTGGTCGGCCTTTCTCTAAGGGGTGCGGTCGAGGCGGCTTCGTCTGCCAGCGACGCCACGTCTCCTTTGGCCTCGGGCACCGGCTCGAACCGCAAGCTGGCCCGCTTCTGTTCTAGTTGCCCTGTGACAGCGGCCTTTTGCGAACGCAGGCGGTCCATGGTGGCGGTGACGTCCGGCCGCCCGTCGCGCCCCATCAGTCGATCGACCAACCGGCGAAGATAAGGCGTCAACCACTCGAAACTCACGGTCACGCGGCGCACGAACACATCGCCCACGAACAGACACGCGCAAACGAACAGCAGCAGCGGCCAGACGGCCTGGCTGCTGGTGGCCTTGGCCAGATCGTGGCGAAACGTGTTTGTCTCCAGCAGCTTCTCGACGCGCTCCTCGAGCGGCAAGTCCAGGGGCGGATCGAGCACCTGGCCCGGCCGGCCACCGGCGGGAGTCGCTTTGGCCATGGTTTCGAGCATGGCCAGATTGGTGCTGCGGTCGCGAAACTCGGCCGAATAGGGAATGGAAACGCCCGTGCGAATGGGGGCCTGGCCGGCGCCCGGGCTGATCATCATCAGGTAGCTGCCGCTGCCGGCGGCGTCGAACTCGCCCACATAACGCCCCGGCGCGATCTGCCGGACGTCCAGGTCGATGGGCTTCAGGTCGGGTCCCACGACCATCGAATCGAGATTGAGGAAATTCAGGAACTCGTCGTCCTGATCCAGGGCCGTGACGACGACCTTTACTTTGCCGTCGGCAACGTCGGTGGTGATGGAAAACTTGCCGGTCTCGTCGGTGGGCCGCATCGACCAGCGCACGATCTGGCTCATCAGCCGGTCGTAGTTCGGCCAACTCGTCCAACTGGCATCCCAGCGTGGTCCGGTATCGGTCGTGAAGGCCACGGCTTTGCCCAACCCGTAGGTCCAACTGGCGAGGATCGGATTCATGTCGGTGCCGGTGGGCAGCGGCGAGACCACGGAAACTTCGACCAGTGGGTTGGCTTTAGGCGTGGTGAGCACAAAGCCGGTGATCGGCGGCAGCGGACTGTCGATACCTTGCACCATTTCGTGTTGCTGCGTGATTTGCGGGGCGAAGCCGCTTTCGCGCTCGAAGACCAGCGGTCGTGCGACGCGGCGCGCCTCTTTCTGGTAGATCTTCGGCAGCGTTTTGGCGTTGGTGACGACGTAGTACTTGCCGCCGGTGCGCTGGGCGATCGTTTGCAGCGGCGTGCTGCCGGCAGGTCCGTGCGTGCCAATAGCCACGGTGGTAATCTTGACGCCGATGTTCACCAGCGCCGGAATGGCCCCACCGGGACCATAGTTGGGCGGCGCCGGGTCGCCATCGCTGATGATGATCATGTGCTTGACCGCGGCGTTGGACAGCCGGCGAAAGTCGACGAGCGCCATTTGCAGCGAAGACTCGAAGTCGGGCATGTCGCCCGGGGTCATGCGGTCGAGCCGGGCCAGCATGTTTGCCCGATTGGGTCCCACGCGGAGCATCCCTCGCCAGAGCCACTCTTCGCGCGTCGTGCCCCAGTGTACCACGCCGCAATAATCCTGGTCGCCCAGCGCCTTGAGCGCCTCTCGGGCCACGACCTTCTGCCAATGATTTCCATCCGGCAGCTCCGAGGCGTGCATCACCATGGCCAGCGCGCCGACGGGCGCCACCTTGGCGTTTTTGATCTGAAACTCGACGGGCATGGCTTCTTCGATCGGCGTGTTGGTCCAGCCGCCGGCGCCAAAGCTGTTGGGGCCTCCCAGCATGACCAGCCCGGCGCCCATGTTGCGCGTGTTGCGCACCAGCATCTCGACCTGGTCATCGTCGAAGTGCTCGCGCGGCACGTTGGCCAGCAAAACGGTGTCAAACGGCTGCAACTGCGCCAGATCGCTGAACAGCTCGTCGGGCCGCGTGCTGCGCTGCGTGACTTCGAGGTTCATGTCCCGCAGCGCCTTGGCCAACAAGTCGAACTCACCGCGGTTTTCGTGGTCCTCCAGCAGCAACACCTGGCCACTGCCGCGCACGTGCGTGAAGGCGGTCGCCATGTTGTTTTGCGGCAGGGTGTCGGCGGAAGGGTCGGCGGGCACGAACCGCGCCTCGTAGGTGTAGAACTCGGGCTGGTCGATTTCTTCGCGAATCGAAAACACACGCTTGCCGGGTTCGAGCGTGACGTCCTGCTCGGTGAGCACTTGCTCGTGCCCGCTCGCCTTGCGAAGGATGGTCAGTCGACCATCGACCGGCCGGGGCTGCTGGCCTTCGCCGGCCGTGTTTTCGAGCACGACGCGCAGATCGAACGGCTGGCCGCGGCGCACGTCGGAGGGGATCATCACCTTCTCGACGGCCACCTCGCCCACGACGCGCGACCGAATCGGCACGACGTCGACGCCGACGCCCGCCTCGGCGAGCCCGCGTGCATGTTGCAAGGCATCGCCGGCGTTTTGATTGCCATCGGAGATGACCACCACGCGGCGGGCGGCATCGTGCGGGAAGGACGCTCGCGCCAACTTCATGGCGCCGGCCAGGTTGGTGTGGTCGCGATCGACCGTGGTTTCGACGCGCGGCATGCTCTGATCGTCGTCGACCGGCGGGATTTCGATGGCGGCCTCGCGACCGAACACGATGACGCCGGCCCGATCGGCGCGTGCGGCGTTGCGCTGGGTGGCAATGGCCCGATTGATGTAGTCGACCATGGCGTCGGTCTGCTCTTGCGACACGCTGAGCGACTGATCGAGCAAGTACATGACGGTGAGGCGATCGCTGGTGCGGACCCACTGGGTTTCGGCCAGCGCCAGCACGATGAGCAGGTAGACAGCGGTCCGCAAGCCCACGGCCGTGGCGCGCCGCATGCGTCCGAACGCGGCCAGCGTGCGAAAGCTGGCCCACCAACACAGCGGCAATCCCAACAGCAGGAGCAGGTACCAGGGGCTGTCGAAAGCAAGCTGCATGGCGATGTTCGGTTTTCGCGACTTCCGGTGGTTGGCCGCGGCGTGGCGGCCAGGTACACGAATCGGGGGACGTTGTTACATGGTGATTCGTTGCACGCGATGATTGTTGGTATCGAGCACGTGGATGCGTCCTCGGCTATCGCGCGCCAAGGCCCAAGGGTTGAGCAATTCGCCGGGGGCGCGCCCGACGCCCCCCCAGCAGCCGAGCGACTGGCCGTCGGACGTGAACTTCTGCACGCGGCTGTTGCCGAACTCGGCAATGTAAACGTGACCCTGCGGGTCCAGCGTCAGGCCATAGGGATACGCCAGTTGACCGGGCTGGCTGCCATGGCTGCCCCAAAATTTGACCAGTTTGCCGGTCGTGTCGAACACCTGCACGCGATGGTTGCACGCGTCGGCAATCCAGATGTGGTCGTTGGCGTCGATGGCCATGGCTTGCGGCCGAGAGAATTGCGTTGGCGCGATGCCGTGGCCGCCCCATTCCAAGACGAATTTTCGCTCGGCCGAGAACTTCTGAATGCGGTCGTACTCGCCATACTCCGAGACGTACCAGTTGCCCTGCGAGTCTTCGAGCACGTCGGTCACCAGCCCGAACTCGCCCGGTGCGTTGCCGAACGTGCCACCCAGCGTTTCCAGCAGTTTTCCGGTGGGCGAGTATACCAGCACGCGGAAATAGTGCGTATCGGGCACCAGCACGTTGCCGCGGCGATCGATGTTGATGCCGGTCGGGCGACCGCTGGTGTGTACTGGCGTCTGCCAGCCGCGCACGAACTGGCCTTCGGTGGTGAACACCTGAATGCGTGCCGTCATGTCGACGATGTAGAGCAGATCGTCGCCGTCGATGGCCATCGCGCGCGGCTTCTGCAACCGTCCGTCGGAGATGCCGCGGCGCCCCCAGACCAGATCGAGGCTGCCGATCGAATTCGACTCTCTGCAGCCGCCCAAAGCGGCCACGATGGGCGTGCCCACGCACAGCGCGAGCAGCGATCGGCGGTGAATGAATGATCGATGCACGGTTGGTTGCCCGCCTCCCCAGCAGACCGCCGATAACCACAACGGGCTGCTTGCGCCGCACGACGCCGAAAACAGTCTCTCGGCAACGAGTCCGCGAATCGTCTCGGTGCGCGTTCCCAGTGATCCCTTTATCGTAGCTGATTTGGGGGATTTCAAGCAGCCACCCGCGCGTGACAAACCGGCGAACCGGCGTGCAACGGGCACGGCAACGAGCGCGTGCGCGGCAAAGGACATCGCGCCGGCGGCTCCGCACATCGCGCACCGACTGACTGGACAATCCGCGCGTCGGCGTCAATCCGCGCGGGGACGCAGCATACCACCCGACCCTTGCCAGTCTCCGTAACAAGCTCTATAGTAATGTATTACGTTCGGCCCGCAGAGAGGCCGACCCGGCTGGGCAATGGCGGCGCAAGGGCCCGACGGTCGTGTCGGCAGCGCTAGTCTCGCTTCGTTTCATGGACGCAGCCGCGCTTGCGCGCGGCATTGGAAGAACCATTCTCTCATGCCCCCGGCTGTGATCGACATCCGTAGCGCCGACGATTCGCGCGATGTGGTGCATCGGGCCGTGCAGGCATTGGCCGAGGGCAAGCTGGTCGTCCTGCCCACCGAGACCGTCTACGGCCTGGCGGCCAGTGCCCTGAATGGCGACGCGGTCGAGCGGCTGCTGGAGGTCAAAGGGCGCGCGGCCGGCAAGGCGTTGACGCTGGCGATTCGCAGCGTCGACGACGTATTGGACTATTTGCCCGAGCTCAGCCCCCTGGGTCGTCGTCTGGCACGCCGCTGTTGGCCCGGGCCGGTCACCATCGTGGGCGAGAACCGGCATCCCGAGAGCCTGGCACTGCAGCTTCCCCCCAGCGTACTGCGTGCCGTTGCCCCCAACGGCACGCTGGGACTGCGCGTGCCGGCTCATCCGCTGGTGCTGGATATCCTGCGGATGCTCATGGGACCCGTGGTGTTGTCCAGTGCCAATCTAGCGGGCCAGGCGGAACCGGTCACCGCCGACGTTGTGATCGAGTCGCTGGGTGACCAGGTCGAGTTGGTGCTCAACGATGGCGCTAGCCGGCTTGGCCAGCCGTCCACCGTGGTCAAAGTGGGGCCCAAGAAGCTGGAAATTCTGCGGGCCGGCGTCGTTACGGAGCAAACGCTCAAGCGGCTCTCCAGCCTGATGATCCTGCTGGTGTGTACGGGCAACACCTGTCGTAGCCCGATGGCCGAGGTGATGTGCCGCAAGATGATTGCCGATCGCCTCGGATGCACCGACGCGGAGCTGGGGGATCATGGCGTGATGGTCATGTCGGCGGGGTTGTCGGCGATGATGGGGGCGCGGCCGACGGCCGAAGCGGTCGACGTCATGGCACGCATGGGCCTGCAACTGGCCGACCACGAATCGCAACCATTGACCACGCAATTGGTGCGGCACGCGGATATCATATGGACCATGACGCGGTCGCACCGCCAGGCCATCGTGTCGCAATGGCCGGAGGCGGCCGCCCGCACCGTGGTCCTGGCGACCGATCAGGCGGACGTAGCCGACCCGATCGGGGGACCCTTGGAATACTACCAACAATGCGCCGAACAGATCAAAATGCTGTTGGCCGAGCGCGTCCGTAAACTCGACCTTTAACCACCTCGATCGCGATCCGATGGATCGCGGGGAGCAGGCAACCATGCGCATCGCCGTTGGCAGCGACCATCGCGGCTTCACGATCAAGGAGAAGATCATCGATTTGCTGAAGCGGCTGCAGCACGAAGTGACCGACGTCGGCACCTATACCGCTGAGAGTTGCGACTATCCGGACATCGCTTCGCACGTGGCGAGCAAGGTCTCCAACGGCGAAGCGGAACGCGGCATTCTGATCTGTGGCACCGGCATCGGCATGTGCATCGCTGCCAACAAGTTTCCCGGCGTGCGCGCCGCACCCTGCCACGACGACCTGACGGCCGAAATGAGCCGCCGGCACAACGACCTGAACGTAATGTGCCTGTCGGCTGATATGCTGGGCGAGAAGCTGATCGACCGCATGCTTGAAATCTGGCTGAAAACCCAATTCGAAGGCGGACGCCATGCACGCCGGGTCGAGAAGATCAGCGAGATCGAGCATGGCCATCTGGGCACCTGAACGCTCGCGCCCGCAATCGCCGGCCGAAAACGCAGCGGAAATGCCAGGCGCACCCCATCCCGGCATCACAGTGCCACGATCGGTTTGTGAGCTATACTTCAGGAGCGGACCGCAGCCGAGCGGTCCTCGTACGGTCAGCGCGGTCGATTCCGACCCGCAGTCAGCGGTTTCTGACCATATCTCCGGGGGTATCGATGATGCGATTCGCCATCGCGATCTTGGCAATTTTGGCCTGTGGGACGACCGTCTCGCGCGCCAGCGACAACACCGTTGCGCCCGCCAAACAAAGCGTTCAGTTCGACGGCAACCTGCTCGACCTTGCCTCGCAGGTTGAGTCTGACGGCCAAGTGCTGAGAGAATACATCCCCGCTGGCGAGACCTTGGAACATTGGACCAAGCTGGCCGCGATCCGCGAATACGACGCGTTGGACGATCCCAAGGGCGTCGTGGTCAGGATGCTTCAGCAATTGAAGCGGCAGTATCCCGATTCGCCCGGCGCCATGATGGAGAACCCCACCACGGGCGAGATCATCGTCGACTTCGTGGTCTGGCCGCCGGATGCGTCGTTTGTCGAGTTCAACGTCTTCAAGTACCAGAAGCGAGCCGGCGGAGGACTGATCGCCGAGCAGTATGCGCTGCGCGAGTATCAGGACACCGAGGGCTTTCTCAAGGGCCTCCGCCCGGTGCGCGAGCGGCTGGTTGAGCTTATGACCGAGGGCCTGCAGCAAGGCGGCGATCCGGTCGAGGTCAAGACGCGGCAAGAGTAGGCCGCGACTGTCGTGGCATTTTTCAACAGACTCCAAGAGCGAAGCAAAGCTTCGCACGGAAGCGCAAATTTACAACTTGCGTCGCTGTTTATTTTGACACCGCATCCCTGCGATGTCGCGGACCGTTGAATGCTTCAACGGCTGCTAGGGGAGATCGCCGGCGCGAGCCTGTTTTCAGGCTCCCGTCGCCGAACACTGCACGGCTGAAGATCGTAAAAAAATTACGGCTTGTATCCGCTATTCTCGCAAGCACTCGCTTGGAGCAGTCGCACGACGGCGATTTCACATTGGAGTCTGAAGTGACCAATCCTCAGTCCGTATCATTTGTTCCGTCGGGCATGCTGGCGCGGACGGCGCACCTCATTTCCGACGTCCTCAGCCCGGCCGTGCTGGCCATCCCCGGGCTGCTGTTGGGCGTGTGGTACAGCGGCGCGGCGCAGACGTACGGTTATGCGCTGGTTTACTTCGCCGTGGCAATCCCGCTGCCGGTCGCCTACGTTCTTTGGCTGGTTAAATCCGGCCGGATCGCCGACTTTCACTTGCCGAATCGGCGCGATCGCCGGGGGCCGTTTGCGGTCGTGTCGGCGTCGGGCCTTGGCGGTATCGGGCTATTGGCATACCTGGAAGCGCCAACGCCGTTTGTGGCGCTGTTGGTAGCCGCCCTGGCACAAACGGTGCTGCTGTTTGCGATCACGTTGGCCTGGCAGATCAGCATCCACGCGGCCACCGCGGCCGGGCTGGCGACGTTTGCGGTCTTGACACTGGGAGGCGCTGCCGTTTCATTGGCCGCGCTCGTGCCGGTCGTCATGTGGGCGCGAGTGTACCTGCGTCGCCACACGCTGGCTCAGGTGCTGGTGGGTGCCGCACTCGGTTGTGCAGCCTTCGGCACACTATTTTGTGTCGAAGGCATACTCTGGTAACGCTGCCGCGCGGCAACCTGCCGAGGGATACGCACGCTCGGCGGAGAACGCCCTTCAGGTATGCGGCGACGTGAACGCGTCTACTGGCAGCGTGGACGATTCGCTGTCCGGCGCGTCACCGGGACGCAATCGCAGGCGTGCGGCAAAGTATCGACCGAGCGAACCTGCCAGAATCGCCGGCGTCAGCGCCAGATCCGCGACCAGCCCACACGACAGCAACGTGAACATCAGTAACCCGAACCGTCGCGTGGGCATGAAACTGCTCATGGCGAACGTCAACAGCCCAAATGCCACGATGGCCGTGCTCTGATAGATCGGGCCCGCCGAGTTTTCGTACGCCATGACGGTCGCGTCACGGTGGTGCATGCCATGGCGGACGCCTTGCCGGAACCAATACGTGAAGTGGACCGTGTCGTCGACACAGACTCCCATGGCCACGCTGGCGGTCATCATCGTGCCGATATCCAGCGCAATGCCGAACCAGCTCATCAGCCCGAAGACAACCGTCATGGGAAACACATTGGGCAGCATCGTCAACAGGCCCGCCCGCACGTCGCGCAGCACAAAGCTCATGACGATCGCAATCATCACAAAAGCTCCGGCAAAGCTCTCGACCAATCCGTTGAGCAGCGCCCGTTCCGCCATGTAGACCACCGGGGTCATGCCGGTGTAGACCACGCCGATCGGCCCGGCATCCGATTCCTGGCGGTGCTTTTGAATGACGGGTTCCGTGGCGTCTTCGATGTGCTCGATGAAGGCGCCATAGTCGATATCGGCCAGCGCCGCCACGCGCAGGCTGATCCGCCACAGTTCCTCATGCGCGTCTTCGTCGTCGGCCAGGTATCGTTCCTGAATGAACTCGTCTCGGTGGGCGGTGAGCCGCCGGTTCAGCACGCTGCGATAGCTGCTGGCCGAGAGCAGCGCCCCGCGCAGCCCGCCCGCTTGCCTGGGCGACAGATCGGGTGCGAACGTAACGGCCGACATCGTACCGCCGACTTCCGGGATCGACTCGGCGGCGAGTTGCACTTCCTCGACGATCTTCATGCGGTCCAACTGCGACAGTTCGTCCTGGCGGGAGTCGAAGCGCACGACGATCTCCATCGGCACCAGCGGGCCCAGCTCTTTCTCTAGCCATTGGTACGACTGGATGATCTCAGCGTCGGGCGAGAAGAGGCTCATCAGGTTGATGGTCGTCTTGGCGTGATACAGGCCCGAGCCGCCCACGAGCATTGCAGCCATGAAAAACAGCCAGGCCCAGCGCCGCCATGCGATCACGCCGACTCCTAATCTCCGCATGCGTCTCAGGTGGATGGGACTGGCGTGCCCGCGGGCGCCGGTGCTCGGCTTCGGCGGCCAAATCTGCAACGCGCACGGCAGGTAAACGAACATGAACACCACCGTGACGACCACGCCCAGCGCCGTGTAGAAGCCGAAGTTTCTGATCGGCACCAGCTCGCTGATGCACAGCGAGATCAAACCCAGCGCCGTAGTTCCGGCCGAGAGCGAGCAGGGGATCCAGGCCGAGCGCAGCGCGCCTGCCGCCGCGCCCTCCAATCCCGTGTCTTCGCGCACGTGACGATAATAATTGGCGATGTGCATGGCGGCGGCCAGGCCGGTCGTGTAAACCACCGAGGGCATGGTCAGCAAGATCGAATCCATCGTTCCGCCCAAGACGTAAACCAGCGCCAGGCAGATTGCCGCGCTGTAGATTCCGCCGACCAGCACCATGGCCGTCAGCCGCAAATCACGAAGAAACCACCACGCCAGCGACAGCCCGACCAGGCCGGTCAGCACCATCAACCGCAACAGCATCCGCTCTCCCTCCTGATCGATGGCGGCATTGTCGACCGGCGGTCCGCCCATGCGAATGCTCTGGCGCGCGATGTCCAGGCGCTGCTCGGCCGTCTCGTAGACCTGCGTGAGCGACGCTTGCAAATGCTCGCGGCCCAGGTCCGACAGCGTCAGCACCAGGCACGTCTGGCGACCATCGGGGCCGATCAACGTGCCCCGCAGCCGCTCCACCGCCTCGTCCATCGAGAGGCTCGTCGGCGCGCTGATCAAGCGCTCCAGCACCGCGGGACCCGAGATCGACTTGTCAAAATAGCGAGGGACGCCGTCCGGTGGGCGAGTCAGCAGTTCGGCCAGTTCCGGCACGCGGGCGTCGTCCAGCGTACACCCGTCCCAGCTCACCAGCACGAACGTCTCATCTCCGAAGTGGCGCTGAAACTCGTGGTACTCCTGCGTCGCCTGAAACGTGTCAGGCAACCAGTCTTTCACATCGTTGCGGTTGGAGCGCAGCGCCAACAGCGCCGCCCACACCGTCAGGGGAAACATGACGGCCACCAGAACGATCACCGGTCGACTGATTTTGGCGATCAACGAACGTTTCATAAGACCCCGACACCACTCTCAGGTTTCGACGCCGCGGCGCCCTCGGCGCTGGGGAGCGAACTTACACAAACTTATTGAGCAGCACAACCGAAGGGCAAATCGCGCGCCGCAGGTCATCGGATGGGCGACATGCACTGCCAGCTTCCTCGTTCCCGCCAAAATCAAAGGCTTTCCGCGATGCGTTCCACCGGATGCACGGCCTTGCGGCCCGTGGCATGGGCGATCTGGTGCCGGCAGGAGAACCCCGGCGCCACGATGTCGGCTTCGGCCGCCGCGCGCACCGCCTTGAACAACACGCGCTCTCCGATGGCCATGCTGACGTCGTAGTGCTCGTAGCCAAACGAGCCGGCCATGCCGCAGCATCCCGAATCGATCACCTGCACGCAGGCGCCGGGAATCTTGCGCAGCGCCGCCACGGATTCGTGCGCGCCGATCAACGCTTTCTGATGGCAGTGGCCGTGCAGCATGATCGGCTTGGAAGCCGCAGCCAGCGGCAACTCGATGCCCGCGCGAACCAGGTGTGAGTCGACCAGCGCCGCATGGTCCGCCACCACTCGAGCATCGTCGCCGGGCACAAGTTCGGGATACTCGTCCACCAGCATCAGCAGGCAACTTGGCTCGCAGCCGACGATGGGCACGCCACGGCTGGCCCAGGGCAGCAATCGCGCCACGTTGTCGCGCGCCAATCGCTGTGCCGTGCTTAGGATGCCCTTGGAAACGAACGTGCGTCCGCAGCACCCAAGACCCGCCAGGTGAACTTCGTAGCCGGCCGCTTCCAGCACGCGCACGGCCGCGCGATTGACGTTCGGTTCGCAATAGCTCGTCAGGCAATCGTCCAACAGCACGATGGGGCCGCGCGATCCAGCACCCTGCACCGGCGTGCCACGGTGCTTCAGTGCGCGGCGATGGCGGCCAAACCAGTTGCGAAAGTGATCTCGCTCGAAGCGGGGCAGGGGTCGCCGCGCGTCGATGCCCGCCACCCGCTGCGCCAGCCAGGCAGCCCCGGGCATGGCGGTCAGCCAGTTGGATACCGGCGCCAGCGCCGACCCCAGCCGGTTCAACCGCGCCACGTTCGCCATCAAGCGCACGCCCAACGGCACGCCGTGCTGGCGATAGTAGCCGTCCAGAAACTCGGCCTTCAACTTGGCCACGTCCACGTTCGACGGGCACTCGGCCTTGCAGCCTTTGCACTCCAGGCACAGCTCGAACGTCTCGAACAATCGGCGGCCGGTCAGCTCGGCCGGATCGATCGCGCCGGAGAGGACCATGCGCAAGGCGTTGGCACGGCCGCGCGTGCTGTGCTCTTCTTCGCCGGTGACCATGAACGAAGGGCACATGGTGCCGGTTTGCAGCTTCCGACAAACGCCGGCGCCGTTGCACAGCTCGGCGGCCGCGGCGAATCCACCCTCTCGCGAAAAGTCGAAAGTCGTCGGCACGTCGATCGTGTGGTACTTCGCGCCGTAACGCAGATTCTCGATCGGACTGGGGCCGTCGACCACCTTGCCCGGATTCATGCGATTGGCCGGATCGAACGCGGCCTTCAACTGCTTGAAGGCGGCGTAGAGCTGCGGGCCGAACAGCCGCTCGTTCAGATAACTGCGCGCCAGTCCATCGCCGTGCTCGCCGCTCATGGCGCCGTGGAATTCCATCACCAGCTCGCAGACCTCTTGCGAGATCTGCTGGAATCGCCCGATGTCCACCGGCTCGCGCAAGTCGAGCATGGGGCGAATGTGCAAGCAGCCCACCGACGCGTGGCCATAGAATGCGCCGTCGGTTGCGTGCCGCGCCATGATCTCGCGAAACCGCGCGACGAATTGCGGCAAGTGCTCCGGCGGCACGGCCGCGTCCTCGACGAACGCCACTGGTTTGCGCATGCCCGGCACTCCCAGCAGCAGCGGCAACGACGCCTTGCGACAAGCCCACACGTGGTCGCACAGTTCCTTGTCCAAAGCCGGCAGGATGTGAAACAGGCCGCGCTGGCCTTGCAGCTTTTCGGTCAGCTCGGCGGCCTTGGCCTGCACCACCTCCCGAGTGTCGCCGTTGAACTCGACCAGCACCAGCGACTCGGGACGGCCGACCACGAAGTCGAGATAATTGCGGTACTCCAGGCTCTTTTCCGCCAAACGCAGGATGAGCCCGTCGAGCAATTCGGCCGCCGACGGATCACAGGAGAGAATGGCGCCGACCGATTCCACGGCGTGTTCCATCGAGTCGAAGTGCAACACCACGACGCCGCGCACCTTGGGCAGCGGCAACAGGTGTACCAGCGCCTCGGTCATCGTGCCCAAGCCTCCCTCGGCGCCGGCGATGAGCTTCGCCAGATTGAAATCGGAGCCGGGATACATGCGGGCTTCATTGGCGCGAGCGTCGGCCAGCAACCGTGGCTGGGCAATGCGCGCGCGGCACTCGGGCACGAACTCGTCGAGATTGTATCCGCTCACACGGCGCAACACGGCGGGAAAGCGCGCAAGGATTTCCTCGCGATTGTCGCGCACGATGCGATCGACTTCGCGATAGATCTGCCCCACCAGGTCGTGCCGCGATTGCTGTTGCGCTCGCTCGGCGGGCGTGACCGGCGCCAAGGTGGCCAACGAAGCGTCGGCCAACACCATGTCGAACGCGATGACGTTGTCGACCGTCTTGCCGTGCCAGATCGAGCGGGCGCCGGCCGAGTTGTTGCCGACCATGCCGCCGATGTTGGCCCGGCTGCTGGTGGCGACGTCGGGGCCGAATTGCAGTGCGTGGCGCGCCGCGGCCGCATTCAGTTGATCGAGCACCACGCCCGGCTGCACGCGCGCCGTGCGCGAAAGCGGGTCGATCTCGATCGCGTTCATATACTTGCTGAAGTCGAGGATCAGGCCGGCGCCGATCGACTGGCCGGAGAGGCTCGTTCCGCCGCCGCGCGGCACGATCGATAATCCCTGCTCGATGGCGATTTCATGTGCCGCCACGACGTCGTCGCGCGTGCGCGGCACGACGACCGCGGCCGGCATGATTTGATAGACGCTAGCATCGGTGCTGTATAGCGCGCGCTGGTGCGCGCCGCACAGGACGTCGCCGGAAATTCGCTTCTTGAGTGACTTTTCCAATTCTGACGATTGTGCGGCCTTGAGATTCATGGTGGTATCGGTGGTGTCTGTGGGCGTGTCGGCACAGCCCAAGGTACTGGCGTGATTATACTTGATCGCCGTGCGATTGTTGGTAGAGTCAAGGATTGATGAGGATTTGCAACTTCTGAATGTCGCCAAAAGAGCACCAGGGCAGCATCACCCGATGGCCACGAATCACAAGCCGCTTCCCGACGAGGTGGAGCATTTGTTGCGCAATGCGGAGTTGCGCGACGAGCTCGAGCCGTACTTCGACGAGTCGATCCGCACCGTCAATGTGGACGAATTGCCCACGCCGGTCGAGAACGAGTTCTTGGCGTCGATGTTGGCCTGGGAGCGCGCCCCGGTATTGCCGATCAGCCAATGGTTCGAGCCGGAGTTGAAGTTGCCGCGGCCCGAAACGCTGAGCTGCGAACAATTGCACGAGCGGCTGTGGCAGACGATCCACGAGTTGTTCGAACGGCGGATCGTGCTGGACTTCACCGATCACCTTTCCGACCGCGAGTTGTATTGCCTGATCTATCGCGACATTCTTCCCTGCCGCGAGAAGAAGATCGACGTGCCGGACAACTATCTTCATTGGGACTGCGCCGACGTGGGCGGCGACGCCACCACCTGGCTGCGCTACTATGCGAGTGAGCAAGAGCGGCTGGCGTGGATCGAGGACGTCGAAGGCGACGAGCCACTGCCGGCCTCGGAGAAGCCGCCTTACCCGCGTCAACTGCCTCGCCGGCCTCTGTAGTGCGACGAGCGGGACGCGCCGTACGTGCTTCCCGGCGAATCGAGCGACTGCGGAGGCAGCCGTTGGCCGCGCCGGTTGGCCTTGTTTGGCACGGTTCGCGGCCTTGACCCGTTTTGGCCGGCGGCGCTATACTTCAGCCAGTTCTTCCCGGCTGAGAGCGTGCCTAGCGCGTCGTCGTTCTCTCCGTAGTTGTCCACCGCACGCCGCGCCTTCCCGGGCCAACGCATGAAAACCTCTCGACGTCACGAACTACAGACCAACGAGCTGGCCGATTCGCTGGCCCATTGGATTGAAGCCGTTAAACCGTACAGTCGTGCCGCGTTGGCGTTGCTGGTGACGGTGGTGGTGGCCATCTTTGCCTGGAGCTACCTGTCGGCGCAGAGTCAGCGCAAGGCCGCCGAAGGTTGGAACTCCCTGTACACGGCGCTGGACTCGAATACACCACGCGAGGAACTGGCCGCCGTTGCCGCTCGGTATTCCGATACGAGCGTCGGGGCTTGGGCCCGTGTGACGCTGGCCGACGTGCTGGCGAACGAGGGCATGAATCAACTGCTGACCGACAAAGCGGCCGCACGCGATCAGCTTCGGCAAGCCGCCGAAGAATACCAGGCCGTGCTGCTCGACGCGCGCGATCCCATGCTGCAGCAGCGAGCCACTTTCGGACTGGCTCGCGCGCACGAGGCGCAAGGCACGCCCGACGGGCTCAGCAGCGCCCGCAAGGAGTATCTCTCGATCGGCGAGCAGTGGCCCGAAAGTCCATACAAGAAGGATGCGCTCGAACGTGCCGCGGCCGTGGGCGAAGCGTCGACCAAGGACTTTTACGATTGGCTCGCACGCTACGAACCGCCGCGCCCGTTTGTCGGAGAGCCCGGCATTCCGGGCGCACGCCCCGACTTTTTGAGCGACCCGCTCGAAGACTCGGGGCCCAAGCTCCCCTCGGCGATCGACGATTCCTCGCCATTGCCAAAGTTCGGGGCCGAGCCGTCGACCGGCCCGTTGCTGGGGGATGAGCCGGCCGACGCCGATGCGCCTGCGGAGACACCGACGGTAGAGTCTGCGCCTGCGGCGGCCGACGAAGCCGCGCC
>JBGSYQ010000589.1:0-3895 GCA_041750795.1 Pirellulales bacterium
CGCCCAGACCGCGGCGCTGGCCGCCGACGATGCCCCCGCCCGCGCCGAACCTAACCCATCGCCGCAAGCGGCCGAGCCCTGAAGCGCCTGGCCACGGACCATTTACGATTCCCTCTAAACCGAGACCTCCGACATGCTCCAGGAAGACGACGTACTGGCGGTGCAAAAGCTGAATGAAGCATTTCAGCAGATTACCAGCGAGCTGGGCAAAGTGATCGTCGGTCAGCACCACGTGATCGAGGAACTGTTGATCTCGATCTTTGCGCGCGGCCACTGCCTGCTGGTGGGCGTGCCGGGATTAGCCAAGACGCTGATGATTCGCACGCTGGCCGACGCGCTGTCGCTCGACTTCAGCCGCATTCAGTTCACGCCCGACCTGATGCCGGCAGACATCACCGGCACCGAGGTGATCCAGGAGGACAAGTCCACCGGCCAACGCGAGTTTCGCTTTTTGCGCGGACCGATTTTCGCCAATGTGATTCTGGCCGACGAGATCAATCGCACGCCGCCCAAGACGCAGGCGGCCCTGTTGGAAGCGATGCAAGAGCACCAGGTCACCGTCGGCGGCAAGCGCCACAAGCTGGCTGAGCCGTTCTTCGTGCTGGCCACGCAAAACCCGATCGAGCAGGAAGGCACCTATCCTTTGCCCGAAGCCCAGTTGGATCGCTTCATGTTCCACGTCTTCGTGGACTATCCGAGCGAGGACGAGGAGTTTCAGATCGTGCGCCAGACGACGGCCGACGTGGAGTATCGCATCACGCCGACGCTCGACGCCGAGCAGATCGTGAGCCTGGGGCAGATCGTGCGCAAGGTGCCCGTGGCCGACCATATCGCGCGCTATGCGTTGCGGTTGGCGCGGCGGACGCGTCGCGAGCAGCCGGACGCGCCCGATTTCGTGCGCGACTACGTCAGTTGGGGCGCCGGCCCGCGTGCCAGCCAGTATCTGGTGTTGGGGGCCAAGGCGCGTGCCGTGCTGCACGGCCGCAACTACGTGAGCGTCGAGGACGTGCGCTCGGTGGCCTATCCCGTGCTGCGACATCGCATCATGACCAACTTCAACGCCGAGGCCGAAGGCATCAAGCCCGACGACATCATTCGCCAGTTGATCGAAACCGTAGCCATCGACGACGAGACCACCGAACGTGGACGACAACCGCAAATATTTAAATCCGCAGACGCTGGCTAAGCTGCACGGCTTGGAAGTGCGCGCGCGATCGATCGTTGAAGGTTACGTGGCGGGGGTTCACCGCAGCCCCTACCACGGCTTCTCGATCGAGTTCGCCGAGCACCGCGAGTACAGCCCCGGCGACGACCTGCGGTACGTCGATTGGAAGGTGTTCGGCAAGACCGACAAGTTCTATCTCAAGCAGTATGAGGAAGAGACCAATCTGGTCAGCTACCTGCTGGTCGACACCAGCGAGAGCATGCGCTACCAAAGCGCCGGTGCTCCGATGTCGAAGCTGGAATACGCCCAGTGCGTGGCGGCGTCGCTGGCGTACCTGATCCTGCAACAGCAGGACAGCGTCGGCATGGTCACCTTCGACAGCGAAATCCGCTCGCTGGTGCGGCCCAGCGGCAATCCCTCGCACTTGAAGCAACTGCTGCACGTGATGGAAACCACGGTGGCCGAGCGCAAGACGCAAACCGGCCCCATCTTTCACGAGTTGGCCGAACGGCTCAAACGCCGCGGCCTGGTGATCATTCTCAGCGACCTGTTCGACGACGTGCCCAGCATGCTGGCCGGGCTGAAGCACCTGCGCCATCGCCGGCATGACGTGGTGGTGTTTCACGTCCTGGATCCGGCCGAGCTCGAGTTTCCGTTCCGCCAGACGACCCTGTTTCGCGGCATGGAGCAAATGCCCGACGTGTTGACCGATCCGCAAGCCTTGCGGCGAGCGTATCTCGACGAGTTCCACAAGTTTCAGCAGTCGGTGAATCGCGGCTGCCGCGCCCAGTACATCGACTATGTGCTATTGCGCACCGATCAGTCGCTGGAAATCGCGCTGTCCAGCTACCTGGCGCTGCGCATGCACCGCATCAAGTAAACGTATGAACCCCGCGCTGCCATTGCTGATCGCCTTCGGATTCGGCAACCTCCTGATGCTGGGATGGTTGGCGGCCGCCGCTGCGCCGATCTTGATTCACCTGTGGAACAAGCGGAAGTATCGGGAGGTACCCTGGGCGGCGATCGAGTACCTGCTGGCGGCCATGCGCAAGAACTCGCGCCGCATGCGGCTCGAGCAGTGGCTGCTGCTGGCGGTGCGCACGCTGATCATCGTGCTGGTGGTGATGGCCGTCGCGCAGCCGTTTCTGGAGCAGGCGGGCTTCAACTTCATGCCGGGCGGTCGCACGCTGAAAGTGCTGGTGCTGGACGGTTCTTACTCGATGGCCTACAAGCCGACGGACAAGAGCCGCTTCGACAGCGCCAAGCAATGGGCCACGCGGATCGTGGACGAAAGCCCGCAGGGCGATGCGTTTGCGCTGGTGCTGATGGCGTCGCCCCCCAGCGTGATCGTGGGGTCGCCCGCTTCGGAGCCGACCGACTTTTTGGACGAGATCGACAACTTGCGGCTGCCGCACGGCGGCGCCGATTTGCCCGCCACGCTGCTTCAGGTGGAACGGATCCTGCAGGAAGCCGAAGGGGGTGGCTGGGCTCGTCAGGAAGTGTATTTCCTCACCGACCTGGGGCGCAACACCTGGGTGCCCGATCTGAAAGACGCCGACGAAACGCAGTATCATCAACGCCTGGCGGCGCTGGCCGAGCGCGCGGCGCTGGCGGTCGTCGACGTGGGCCAGGCACAGGCCGACAACCTGGCGGCCATCGGACTGGCGCCCGACGTGCCCTTTGCCACCACGGCGCGCGACGTCGGCTTCACAGCGCAGGTGCGCAATTTCGGCTCGCAACCGCGCAACCACCACCTGGTCGAATTCCACGTTGATGGGCGCCGCGTGAAGGAAAGCTACATCGACGTGCCGGCGGGCGAGCAGGCTTCGATCGCTTTCTCGCACCGTTTCGATACGCCGGGCGATCACGTGGTCGAAGTGCGATTGGGGCCCGATTTGCTCGACGTCGACAACCATCGCTGGCACTCGGTGCCGGTCAAGGAGCAACTGCGTGTCCTGTGCGTCAACGGCAAGCCGGCCACCACCAGCATGAGCGGCGCGACGGATTACCTGGCGCTGGCGCTCAATCCCGATGCGGCCGATTCGATTGTGCCGGGAGTCGTCGCGGTCGACGTGATTCTGGAAAGCGCGCTATTGGAGCGCGACTTGTCGCGCTACGATTGCATTTTTCTGTGCAACGTGGCGCAGTTCACTGCCAGCGAGGCGCAGGTTCTGAGCAACGTGTTGACGCGCGGCGGCGGCGTGGTCTTTTTCCTGGGAGACCAGGTGCTGGCTGATCGCTACAACCGCGAGCTGGCAAGCGAGCAGGGCGTGCGCGTGTTGCCCGCGCGGCTCGGTGAAATAATCTCCGAAGCTCAGTACCACTACCGTTTGGATCCGCTCAACTATCGTCATCCGCTGCTGCGTGTCTTCGAGGGGCGCGAGCAATCGGGGCTGCTGACCACTCCGGTGTACAAGTATTTTCGCCTGGCCGTCGATCCCGATTCGCAGGCTCGCGTGGCGCTGGCGTTCGACGGCGGCGATCCGGCGATTGTCGAAGAGACGATCGGCGCAGGTCGTTCGATCGTGGTGGCCACCGATGGCTCGCTGTCGTCGGTGGATCCTACTTCGAATGATCCGTGGACGACGATGCCGGCCTGGCCCAGTTTCGTGCCACTGGTGCAGGAGATGCTGGCATGGGCGGTGCGCGGCCAGATGAACGAGCACAACGTGGCGGTGGGCGCCCAACTGGGTGCCGCGCTGCCTGCGATGGCCAGCCGCGCGGCGGTGA
>JBGSYQ010000590.1:0-3369 GCA_041750795.1 Pirellulales bacterium
CGCCGTGGATCTCGCGCGAGGCCATCGACGCCATCGTCGGCCGCCCGATCACGCCGCAAACGGCCGAAGCGGCCGGCCAGGCCGCCGTGAGCGTGGCCACGCCCATGTCGCACAACGAGTACAAGGTGCAACTGGCCAAGGTGGCGGTGAAACGCGCGCTGCTCAAGGCCGCCGGACTCGAAACGGGAGGTTTTTGTTGAGTGCCGGGCAACCTTGCCCGGAGATTCTGGCTTGCCCGGAGATTCTGGCCGGACGCGCGCCAAATCGGGGACGCCCGTTGGTCGCCCCTCGCGTAATTCCAATTGAGGACTTGAAAAGCATGCCATACTCTCGCTCGTTCGATGAGCTGAGCGGTCCGTTGCAACCGGTCTGCCGGCACTTGCGCTCCAAGGCGATCTACGTGGCGGGCCAGTTGGAGCCGCCGCCCGACTTGGAAGAAACCGGCAGCAGCCACTGCTGGTGCAACCACACCCAGCACGTGATGGGCCCCGACAACCAGATGGTCGAGCGCCGCGACTGCAACGCCAACCGCACCTGCTACGAAGGCTCCCTGTAGCGCGCCATCTCCGTAGTGCGCCATCTCCGTAATGCGACGGTGGCCCAGACAACTTGTTGTCTGGGTCCCGCAGGGACAAGAGGCGCGGCTGCCCGCCCCTGTCCCTCGACTAATCGCTCGTGCGTGTGCAGCGCCTCTTGTTGCTTCGCAACCCGGCCGCCTCGCAATCACCCGATCGGACGGACTACCCCATCAACCCGCCAATCGGATCCGCGTGATACACGAAGTGCGGGCGGTTGGCGTGGTCGTGCCAGGCTAGCTCGCGGGGAATGCCCAGCGCTTGATAGATCGTCGCGGCCATGTTCTCCGGCGTTTGCGGATGGGCGGCCGGGAAGGCGCCGTTCTTGTCCGTCGAGCCGATGACTGTGCCCCCGCGCACGCCGCCCCCGGCAAACCACACCGTTTGCGTGCCCCAGTGATCGCGCCCCGGCTTGGCGTAATGTTGCGGCAACAGCGATATCTTGGGCGTGCGACCCATCTCGCCGGCCATCACGATCAGCGTCTCGTCCAACAGCCCCCGATCGTGCAAGTCGTCGAGCAAGGCCGACACGGCTCGATCGGTCGGCGGAAACAAAAAGTCCTTCAGGTGCGGGAAGGCGTTGCCGTGCGTGTCCCACGTTTCGTCGTTGCCCAGGTTCACTTGCACCATGTTCACGCCCGCCTCGATCAACTGCCGCGCGATCAAACAACTCCAGCCGAACGTGTTGCGCCCGTAGCGGTCGAGCACCTTCGGGTCGGCATTGTCGATGCGGAAGGCCTGTTGCGTCTTCCGATCGGCCAGCAGCGACACGGCGCTTTGGCGATAGCGGTCGAAGTCTTCGTTCTCGGCGGCGCGCTCCAGCCGCTCCGCTTGCCGGCCGATGCTGTTCAACAGCGCCAGCCGGTCGTTGAACCGCCCGGAGTCCATGCCCTCGGGCAGCGACAGGTTCGGCGCTTCGAACGCGGTGTCCTTGGGATTCAAGCGGCCCGTGGCATGATGAAATCCATATTCGGGCCACGCGCCATAGGCCGTGGCGCTAAAGCGGCAGTAGCTGACAAACATCGGATCGCGCTGGCTGCCCATCTCGCCGGCGAACTGACCGGGAATCACCCGCCCCTCGCGATGGATCAGCACCTCGGGCAACACCACCGCCGGCGGCACGTTGTTCTTCGGGCGGCACACCGCGTGGGCAATCGCCGCCATGCTCGGCCAGTCGCCCGGCTTCGGCTTGCTGGCGTCGAAACCCACGGGCAACGTGGCCCGTCCGGTGAGCATCAGCAGGTGGCCGGCCGAATGCTCGGGATAGCCGTGATGCAGCGAACGGACCAGCGCCCAGTGCTGGCTGCGCGCAGCCAGCATGGGCAGGTGTTCGCAGATCTGGATGCCCGGCGTGCTGGTGGCAATGGGGTTGAACTCGCCGCGAATGCCCTCGGGCGCCTCGGGCTTCATGTCGAAGCTGTCGTGCTGACCCAGCCCGCCGGAAAGAAACAGGTAGATCACCCGCTTGGCCTTGGGCGCGGCGATCTTTTCCGAGGTCGCGGCCAGCGCCCGCAGTCCCGCCAGGTGATTCATCCCCAGCCCCAGCAGCCCGATCGCCCCGGCCTGAATGGCCGCTCGCCGCGAAACGCGCAAATGCTGCGGCAGCGAAGAGTGCGTCGCGGGATGCATCGACAGAATCCCCAAAAGGCAGGCAACCAGGCAGTCAGCCCACGTCAGGCCGGGAATCTACCTTACCCATTAGCGGGCACCGATGCAAGAAAGTGCCGGGGCGGAATCTGACACCAAACGCGAAGCACCAGCGAGGAAAATGGATCGCCGGATGTCGATTTTCCTCCCAAGCTTCGCGCCCGGCACGTCACGCGCCACTACAGCATCCGCCGCATCGCATTGAGCAGCGTGCTCAGCGCGAAGATCGCAATCAGCATCGCCAGGAAGCTGGGGAATGGTGGCCACCGGCGACGCACCAAATAGGCCACCGCGGCGCAGGCAATCACAATCAGGAACAGCGTGTGCAGCGCGCGTCCCATCGTGACGAGCAGCGGTGCATCGGGCGTCGAAAGCGCCACGCTGGTCACCGGCAGCACGACCGCCAGGAAAATCCCCATGCCCAACTTCACCTGCGGCGGAATCGCCGCCAGCCGCCGGGCAAGTGGGCCAGGAGGCGCCGGCTCTTCGTCATTCCCTTGCGCGTCGCTCGGATAGAACAGCCACGACAAGGGGATCGCAAACCACAATAGCGCCACTCCGGCCACGAAGTGGATCGCCGAAGCACCACCCAGCGACCAAAGAATCTGCGGCAAGGCCGGAAAGCGGCCGCTGCCGGATTGCGACAGGACTTGCAGAAAAGGCGCGACCGCCGCGCAGCCGTGAATGAGCTCCCAAATCCCCAGCACCCGCAACAACACGACCATCAACTCGCGGGGTTTCATCGCTCGATTCTCCGTCACCGATGGGTGCGCAACGCCGCAAGCGATTCTAACACGCGTACACGGGGGTGGCCCAGACACCGGCACGGTGTCTGGGTTGCGCAGCAACAAGAGGCGCTGCAAACAGACGAACGATGAATCAGTGACAAGGGTGGACAGCAACTCCTCTTGTCCCTGCGGGACCCAGACGACAAGTCGTCTGGGCCACCCCAAGGCATTCATTGCTCGGAAATGAGCTTCTGCACTTCCCCCGCCATCCGCTCAAACACGTCGCTCCACTCGCCCCATGCCGCTTGGCGGAACAGGCGCATCGTGGGATACCACGGGCAGTCGTCGCGCTCCAGCATCCAGCGCCAGTCGGGCACGTAGGGCAGGGCGGTCCACACCGGCACGCCCAGCGCGCCCCC
>JBGSYQ010000591.1:0-7603 GCA_041750795.1 Pirellulales bacterium
GCGCCGCAGGCTTCGAAAGACGCCGTGGCCATTTTTTTGCGTTACAAGAACCGGCCACGGCCCCTAGGAACGGGACCACGGCGCACAAAACTTTTTTAAGAGTTGTTTCGCCCAGGCACCGCTGCGCGCAGAGAAATCCGCCCGCAGCGGTGCCCTTTTTTTGTACCCACCAGCACCAAAATCCCACCAACCCACCAAAAACCCCAGCCAGAACGATGATTTCCAACCGCCCGCTTTTTGATGACCAATTCGCCGCTTCCCCGATTTCTTTCCTCCAGCCTCCAGCCTCCAGCCTCCCGCCTGCACAACCCACTAGCCCGAAGCGCCAGCGAGGGAGCACCACCAACTACTCTTCAATCCCAACAAAACTCAAGAAACCCATCCATAGCTTTCACCGATTCCACAGAGGAATCCACATTCGAAAATCTCGTCTCATCGTGCCCGCCGTGGCGTCGTGGTAACAATCCAAACACCCCAACGACACCACGATCACAACGTTAGGAAACGGATTCTTGTCTTTCTCCGTCCCTTCGTGCCCTTGTGTTCAACGTGGTCAATCTCCTTTCATTCTTATCTTTCTCTCGGTGTACTCGGTGCCCTCGGTGGCTCGCCCCTCCCTCCAGAATCCAAAATCGTCCCGCCCCGCTCCCCCTTTCACCCAGCGTGCATCGGCCCTAAACTGACGGATTCGCCGAGCCGGGAATCGCACGCCATGATCCACAACATGCCCGTCAAGACGCTGGTCCACAAGGACCTGACGATCGAGGGCTACTCGCGGGCCGCCGTGCAAACCTATTGGCGCGTGCCGGAGTTGAAGATCGGCTTCGACCTGGGCGGGCAACCATGGTCGTTCATGGGCACCAACACCTGGTTCATTTCACACGCCCATCTCGACCACATTGCCGCCCTGCCCGTCTACGTCGCGCGGCGGCGGATGATGAAGATGGAGCCACCGGTTATCTACATGCCGGCTTCCACCATCGAGCCCATCGAACGAATCCTCAAGCTGTTCACGCGGCTCGATCGCGGGCGGATGCCCTGCGAGCTGCGGCCGATCGAACCGGGCAGCGAGGTCGAGCTTTCGCGCGATCACGTGGTGACCGTTTCGCAAACGGCACACACGGTTCCTTCGCTGGGCTTCATCGTCTGGGAGCGGCGCCACAAGCTCAAGGCCGAGTACCTGGGGCTCACCGGCCCGCAGATTCGCGATCTGCGCCTGGCCGGCACCGAAGTGACCGAACAGCGCCGCACGCCGCGGTTTGCCTATCTGGGCGACAGCGCTCCAGCCGGCTTGGACGACTGCCCGGCCATGTTCGAGGCCGAAGTACTGGTGATGGAGCTGACGTTCGTGGCGCCCTCACACCGCAAGGACAAGATCCACAAGTTCGGCCACATCCACCTGGACGACGTCGTCGAGCGCCGCGAGCGCTTCAAGAACGAATTGATCATTGCCTCGCACTTCAGCACGCGCTACACCGGCAAGCGCATCCGCAGCACGGTCGAGCGCGCCCTGCCCGACATGCTCGGCGGCCGCCTGGAACTGTGGCTGTGAGCCGGGCCGGCGGCACGGGGCCGTGAGAAAATGACAGAGCAACCCGGGCCAGCGGCCAGATTCCCGCAGGCCGATCACCACCCTGCCCGGCGCGTGCTACGCTTGTCTATCACGTTACCTATGGAGATCACGCCATGAAACGCGTTGTCAGCCTGCTCGTCGTCACGGCCGCGTTGAGCTCGATGGGCGCCGCCTATTGGATTTCGCAAGATGCGGCCCTGGTTTCCGGCGCTTTGACCGAGCTGAAGTTCGAGTCCGTGCCCGCCGAGTCCGGCCTGATCGGCGCGCCGCCGAAGCTCCGCGTCAGCAAGGCGACGATCCAGTATCTCGAAACGCTGCTCAAGGAAGGCAAAACCATCGAAGTGCAAAACAACGGCGCCGTGAAGGTGCTGGACGGGGAGAAACGTTAGCCCAGCTCCCCAAGCGCCGCCAGCACTTGCTCGTCATGGCCGTCGACGTTGACTTTCTTCCACACGCGGGCGACTTTGCCGGCGGCGTCGATCAGCCAGGTCGAGCGTTGGATGCCCAGCGACTTCTTGCCGTACAGCGTCTTCTCGCGCCACGCGCCGTATTTCTCGGCCACCTTGTGGTCCGTATCGGCCAGTAGTCGGAAGTTCAGCTTGTGCTGCTCGCGGAACTTCTGGTGGCTGGCCACGCTGTCGGGGCTGATGCCCAGCACCACGGTGCCCAGCTTCGCCAGCACCGCTTTGCGGTCGCGAAAGGCGCAGGCCTCGCGCGTGCAGCCGGGCGTATTGTCGCGCGGATAGAAATAGAGCACCACAGGCTGACCCAAAAGCGCCGACAGCTTCACCTTCGTGCCGTCGTCGGCTGGCAACGTGAAGTCGGGGGCCTTCTTGCCCGCTTCCACCCAATCGGCCATGACCATCCTCCGAAAAAAAAACTGTGAACCTCGGGGCAACTCTCACGCACTCTATTCGTGCAGCAATCGCCCCAGGTGACTACGATACCCGTGCAAAACCGCCGCACAAGGGGCGGCGCAGGTCTGCCTGCCGAGTGTGGCACTGGTTGTCCCGTCCGCGCGCGGCCCTTCGCTTCGCGGCCAGTCCTGAGTAGAATGAACTAAGTCAGCCGGGAGCGGTTATTCCGGCCACTGCCGCGCACTGTTCTTCAGGAAGGAAGCTTTTGGCGATCGCAACCTCTGCTGCCCATCTCAGCCGCAACGAAAACCGCAGCCTCGAGCGCGCCCTGGCCGCCGCCCGAGTGGCCGATCTGAACCGAGGTCGAGACGTCCAGATTCTCGACTTGCGCGAACTGACGCCCATCTTCGATTACTTCGTTGTCGTCACCGGCGCCAGCCGCCGCCAGTTGCACGCCATCAGCGAAGAAATCGACGACGTGATGCAGCGCGATTTCAACGACCAGCGGCTGGGCATCGAAGGTTACGCCGAGAGCCGCTGGATCCTGCTCGACTACGGCGACGTCGTCATCCACATGTTCGACGACGAAACCCGGGCGTATTACGGCATCGAGCATCTCTGGGCCGGAGCCAAGCGCGTGCCGTTCGAGCCGGCTCAAGCTCCCGCCAGTGCGACCGACGCCGCACAGCCCGGCAGCCTGCCGCGTTAATCGCCGAACCGGTGGACGAACCGGTCTGTCAGCCGTTTGGGCTTGCAACGTTCTCCCAGGCCCTGGCAAACTTCGTGTCGTGCCGGTTGTCCTCCTGCGACGCTTCGCCATGAACATCCTCGCCGAATTGCAATCTCGCTTTGCCGCCGCGCTGGCCGGGCTGGCTGACGACCCGCGCGAGATGGCGGCGCTGGTGCGTCCCAGCCAGGACCCCAAGTTCGGCGACTATCAGGCCAACTTTGCCATGCCGCTGGGCAAGCGGCTGGGCAGGCCGCCGCGCGACTTGGCCGCCGAAGTCGTGGCGCGCCTGCAATTCGACGATCTCTGCGAAGCGCCCGAAGTTGCCGGCCCGGGCTTTATCAACCTGCGCCTCAAGACAGACTCGCTTGTCGCCGCGCTACAACAGGCGCTGGCCGACGAGCGGTTGGGCGTGACGCCCGCCAGCAATCCGCGCACGTACGTCGTCGACTATTCGGCCCCCAACGTGGCCAAGCCGATGCACGTAGGCCATATTCGGTCCACCGTGATCGGCGACGCGCTGGCCCGCACGCTGCGCTTCCTCGGCCATCGGGTGATCGGCGACAACCACATCGGCGATTGGGGCACGCAGTTCGGCATGATCATCTTCGGCTACAAGCACTTTTTGGATCGCGCGGCCTACGAAGCCAGGCCGGTCGAGGAGCTGAGCCGCCTGTACCGCCTGGTCAACCGGCTGGTCGACTATCACGAGGGCCGCGCCGCATTGCCCGAGCGGCGTGAGCAGCTCACTCGGGCCGAAGCCGATCTGGCCAAACTCTCGTCCGCCGCGGCACCCACCGACAAGGCCGCCGCGAAAAACGCCGCCAAGGCGCTGCGCCGTGCCGAGGGCAACGTCAACGATTTGCGCGCCGGGCTGGCGCAGCTCGAAGCGCGGCTCGCAGAAGTCGACGCCGAAGCGGCGCTTGCAACGCTCGCTGAGGCCCATCCGCACATCGGCCGAGACGTGCTGTCAGAGACGGCCCGGCTGCACCAGGGCGATCCCGAGAATCTGCAACTGTGGCGAGAGTTCCTGCCTCCATGCCTGGCCGACATCGAGCGCGTTTACGATCGGCTGGGCGTCGCGTTCGACGTCACCTACGGCGAGAGCTTCTATCACGATCGCCTGGGCACGGTGGTCGACGATTTGCTCGAACGCGGCATCGCTTGCGAGAGCGAAGGCGCCATCTGCGTCTTCAACGAAGGGCACGACGCGCCAATGGTGATTCGCAAGCAGGACGGCGCCTATCTCTATGGCACCAGCGACCTGGCCACGATCCAGTATCGCGTGCAGGAATGGTCGCCCGACGTGCTACTATACGTGGTCGATCATCGCCAAGGGCTGCACTTCCAGCAGCTTTTCGCCACGGCGCGGCGCTGGGGATACGAACGGCTGGAGTTGCAGCACGTCAGCTTCGGCACCGTGCTGGGCGAGGATGGCCGGCCCTTCAAGACCCGCTCCGGCGACACCGTGGGCCTGTGGGGATTGCTCGATGAAGCAGTTGCTCGTGCCTATCGTATCGTCAGCGACAACGACGACGCCAAACCGGGCGGAGCGGAGATCTCCGACGAGCGCCGGCGCCAAATCGCCGAAGCCGTGGGCATCGGCGCGCTGAAGTACGCCGACCTGGCCGTCAATCGCACCAGCGACTACACCTTCAGCTACGATCGCATGCTGGCCATGAACGGCAACACGGCCACCTACATGCAGTACGCCTACGCGCGCGTGCTGTCGATCTTTGCCAAAGGGGACGTCGACGTGGCGGCGCTGCGGGCCGCGGGCGCCGCGATCCATCTCGACCATCCCGCCGAGCGCGCCTTGGCCCTGGGACTGCTGCAATTCTCCGAGGCGCTGGCCGACTCTGTCGCCGAGTATCGCCCCAACCTGTTGACGGCCTACCTGTTCGAGCTGGCCAATCGCTACTCCAGCTTCTTCGAGCAGTGCCCGGTGCTCAAAGCGCCCGACGAGGCGACCCGCACCAGTCGCTTGTTGTTATGCGATCTGACGGCGCGTACGATCCGCCAGGGCCTGCAATTACTGGGCATTCGCGTCGTCGATCGGATGTAAGCCGTGCGTGCGCGGCAGCGCAAAAGCGAGGCTTGCAACTGGCATATCGTCGCGAATCGTGGCGTTTCTGCTTTGAAACGCACGACGCGCCTCGCTACCATGAGCTACGAGTTCCATCGATGCTGGCGCGTCGAGGCGGCGCATTCGCTCTGCACCACGGGAGTGCTCGACATGGCTCGAAATCGAATTGCGGCTGTCTTCCTGCTGGTGGCCGGCGCGCAGGGCGCCCTGGCGCGGGCCGATGTGCTCGACATTTCCGCCGGCACGGCCAGCAAGTTCGTCTCCACCGGACAGCACAACTATCCGTTCGACACCAACTTTCTGGCAGGCACCATCGCGGCCGTCGGCACGCATCACAATTACTTCATCTTCGACATGTCTGCGCTGCCGGCCAATCATGTGGTGACCGCGGCCGAGTTGGTGTTGGAAATGCCGCTGGGCGGCTACCTGAGCCCCGACGCCAGCGAAACCTACACGCTGTTTGACGTGAGCACGCCGATCGCCCAGTTCCAGCAGTCCTATAGCGCCGGCGATGCCAGCGGACAGGCCATCTATGCCGATCTAGGGACGGGCACGGCGCTGGGCAGCGCAACGGTCTCGGTAGCAGACGTACAGACTCTGGTGTCGATACCGCTTTCGGCCGCCGGCGTCAGTTGGATCAACCTGGCCGGCGCCGGCATGGTCACCCTCGGTGGCGCACTGACCAGCCTGGGTCACGGGCCGGACGAATACGAATTCGCGTTCGGATTCACCGGCGACAACTCGCAGCGTTTCCTCCGCGTGACCACGGTCGAAGTTCCCGAGCCTTCGAGCCTGATCATCGCCGGCATCGCGGCCTGCTTGGTTGGTTCGTGGACGATGGTTCACCGCCGATCGAGATCGAGATCGAAAGCATAGCGCCGCGAGCGCCTGCTGCGCGGTAGTCCGGCTCTACGATGCCTTGACCGCGGACAACTGCTCGTAGCGACCGAAGATCATGCGGCCGGCGCTGGTTTGCAGGACGCTGGTGACGGCGATCCTGACGGTTTTGTTGAGATGCTCGCGCCCGCCTTCGACGACGATCATCGTGCCGTCATCCAGATAGCCCACGCCTTGGCCGGGCTCTTCGCCGACCTTGACGATCCGCACCTCCAGGCTTTCACCCGGCAGCACCACCGGCTTGAGCGCATTAGCCAGGTCGTTCAGGTTGATCACGCCCACGCCGTGCAGCCGCGCGACCTTGTTGAGATTGTAGTCGTTGGTAACGACCTTGCCTTCCAGGTACTTGGCCAACAGCACCAGCTTCAGATCGACCGGCTGTCCGACGAACTCGGGCAGTTCGCGGTCGTAGATCTTGAAATCGACGTCGGGATTGTTGCTCAGCCGATTGAGGATATCGAGGCCGCGCCGTCCGCGACTGCGGCGCAGGCGGTCGGCGCTGTCGGCCACGGCTTGCAGCTCGGCGATCACGAAGCGGGGCATGATCAGTTGATTGTCGAGGATCTTGGTTTCCACGACGTCGGCGATCCGCCCGTCGATGATTACGCTGGTGTCGAGCACGTAAGGCTTGAGCCCTTTGATTTCCTTGACGAACTCGACGTAGGGAATGATGAAACGAAAGTCGTCCTTGGTTTGCAGCAACAGGCTGATGCACAAATAGCACACCACCATGCCCAGCACCAGCGACAGCCAGTCGCCCATCGGAGTATTGCTGGGCAGCACCGAACTGAACGCCAGCCGCAACACATACGTGAGAAACAAGCCGACGATGAGCCCCAGGTACACGGCCGACACCGTGTCGATCCGCTTGCGCCGCATGAGCGTATCGGCGACGATAACCGCCAGCGCCAGCGCCACGACTCCGCCAAAAGCTAACCAGGGCAGCGCGGCGTTTTCGCCTTCGAGCTGGCCGGAGCTAACGATTTGGAAGCCCAGCCCAACGGCGACCATGACGAACACGAATCGCAAGACGACGAGCGCCATGGTCGGACGACCTACTATTGGAACGAGGTGCTGTGGGGGGCGGTTGCGCAGTCCATTCTAGATGCTGTCCGGGGGGGTGGCCAGTCCCCGTCGCCCGTCCCCCAGCAATCTTTCGTATTCGCGCGCAGCGAATCGATCGGTCATACCGGCTATATAGTCGCCCGCCGTCCGTGCCAGTCCGACCGTGGCCGTCCGGCGGCGAAAATTCTCGCTCATCAACTCCGGCCGCGCCACGAACAATCGGAACATGGCACGCAACTGGTCGGTCGCCTCCTGGCGATGCGCCAGCACGTTGGCGTGCCGATAAACGCGCTGGCGCAAGAACATTTCGAGCTCGCGCTTGGCTCCGGACAGCTCTTGGCCAACCACGGCGATGAGCGGCGCTCGGCGAACCGCGGCCGGGCTGTCGACGCCGCTGG
>JBGSYQ010000592.1:0-19946 GCA_041750795.1 Pirellulales bacterium
ACGGGCCAGGCCGACGCCCGCCCGCTATCGCCCAAGCCGACCCACTTTCGGCCCAAGGCGCGCCGCGTGATCTATCTGTTCATGCACGGCGGGCCGAGCCACGTCGACTTGTTCGATCCCAAGCCGGCGCTGGTCGAATACGCCGGCCAGCCGCTGCCCGACAGCGTGGGCCCGGTGATGACACGGCGGAAAGTGGCGCGCAACCCGCTGTTGGCGCCGATCAGGCCGTTTCGGCCGCGCGGCGACTCAGGCCTGGAGATCAGCGACTTCTTGCCGCATCTGGCCGAGCAGGCGGATCGACTGTGCGTGCTGCGCAGTTGCCACGGCGACAGCGTCAACCATCCACAGTCCGTCTATCAGATGAACACCGGCAGCATCCTGATGGGACGGCCCAGCCTGGGCAGTTGGGTCAGCTATGGACTGGGAACCGAAAACGACAGCCTGCCGGCGTTCGTCGTCTTGCCCGATCCGGGCGGCGGCATCAAGGGCGGTCCCGCGGCCTGGGGCAACGGCTACCTGCCGGCCACGTTCCAAGGCACGACGTTTCGCCCCGGCGCAACGCCGGTGGTCGATCTTCGCCCACAGCCGGCCATTAGCCGCCGGCAGCAGCTTGGCACGCTCGACTTGCTGCGCACGATGAACGGCCGGCATCTGGAGCAGCGCGGCGGCGACAGCCAGCTCGAAGCGCGCATCGAGGCCTATGAGCTGGCGTTTCGCATGCAGGCGGCGGCGCCCTCAGTGGTCGACTTTGCCGACGAGACGCCTGAGACCCTGGCCCTGTATGGCATCGACGAAAAGGACACCGACGAATACGGCCGGCGCTGCCTGCTGGCGCGGCGGTTGATCGAACGCGGCGTGCGCTTCGTGCAATTGTACTCGGGCGATACCAACGGCTGGGACGCCCACAACGACGTGGCCGACAACCATGGCACCTATTGCCGCCGCACCGACAAGCCCGTGGCCGGGTTGCTCGTCGATTTGGCGCGACGCGGCTTGCTGGACGATACGCTCGTGATCTGGGGGGGCGAGTTCGGCCGCATGCCCATGAGCGAGCAAGGCAAAGGCCGCGACCACAATCCTTGGGGCTACAGCGTCGTGCTGGCCGGCGCCGGCGTGCGCGGCGGGTTCGCCCATGGAGCGACCGACGAGTTCGGCTTGCGAGCGGTCGAGAACAAAGTTCACGTTCACGATCTGCACGCCACCCTACTGCACCTGCTGGGCCTGGATCACGAAGCGCTCACCTATTTCCACAACGGCCGCGAAGAACGACTGACCGACGTTGCCGGCAATATCGTGCAGGAGATCCTGACGTGAGCGCGCCAGGCATTCGCAATCGGACGCGTTGGGCCGCACTGGCGCTGGTTGCCCTGTGCGGCATCGCGGCCCTCGGCGTGGCCGCGCCGCCGCCCGATGAGCCGCCGATTACCGCCGCCGAGCGCGACCACTGGGCCTATCAACCCATCGCCGCCGTCGATCCGCCGGAGATCTCCGATCCGCGTTTTGCCAGCCATCCGGTCGACCGGTTCATCAAGGCGGAGCTCGATGCCGCCGGGATTGAGCCGCTTCCCTCTGCGGGCAAGGCCACGCTCGCTCGGCGATTGTGGTTCGATTTGACCGGCCTGCCCCCGCAGCGCGACGAGTTGGCAGCGTTTTTGCACGACGATTCGCCCGAAGCGTACGAGCAACTGGTCGATTCTCTGTTGGCATCGCCCGCCTACGGCGAACGCTGGGCGCAGCACTGGCTGGACTTGGCGCGGTTCGCCGAGACCGACGGCTTCGAGCACGACCTGGTGCGGCCCAACGCCTGGCGCTATCGCGACTGGGTAATCGACGCGCTCAACCGCGACATGCCGTTCGACGAGTTCCTGCGGCTGCAAATCGCCGGCGATCTGCTGCGGCCCGGCGATCGCCAGGCGGCCATAGCCACCGGCTTTCTGCTGTGCGGGCCAGACATGCCGGACTTGAACCTGCAAGAGGAGCGCCGGCACGTGGTGCTCAACGAAATGACCAGCACCCTCGGCGCCGTGTTCCTGGCCATGCAGTTCGGCTGTGCCCAATGCCACGATCACAAGTACGATCCGATCCGCCAGTACGACTTCTATCGCTTGCGGGCTTTTTTCGAGCCCAGCGAAATCTTTCGCGATCATCCGGTGCCGACGGCCGACGAACTGGCGGCTCGCGAGACCGCCGAAGCCGAGCGCCCCCCCGAACAGCGCGCCGACGACGAGCGCCGCAAGGAACTGGAAGCGCGAGGCCGCCAGTTGTTTCGCGAGCAGAACCCCGACGTGATCCCTTCGAGCAAGATGGCCCTTGCGAAGTTGAGTAAGGAGGAGCGCGAGGAGCACGCGCAATTGCTGAAACGGTTGAAGGCCGCAAAACCGCTGCCCGAGCTATCGCACGGACGCGTGATGCAAGCATCCGCCAAGCACGAGGCGAGATTCTTCTTGCGCGGCGACTTCCGCCAGTCCGGTCCCCTGGTGGAATGTGGTTTGCCGCGGGTGCTGGAAAGCGCGGAGTCGGCCGCCAATCAGCAAGCGCGATCCGCCGACAGCCCGCGTGTGGCGTTGGCCGATTGGCTTGTCAGCAGCGAGCATCCGCTCACCGCGCGGGTGATCGTCAACCGCCTGTGGCAGTGGCACTTTGGCGTGGGCCTGTCGGCCAACGCCAGCGATTTTGGGGTGATGGGCGCCCTGCCCTCGCATCCGGAATTGCTCGATTGGCTCGCTCGCCGTTTCGCGGCCGACGGCTGGAGCATGAAGCGCATGCACCGGTTGCTGGTCACTTCGGAAACGTACAAGCTGGCCAGCGGACCGTTCGATCCTTCGTGGCCGGCCGAAGTTTCCGAGGCTGCAAGCACGATCTGGCAGCGCTGCTCGACCATCGATCCCGACAACCGGCTGCTGTGGCACCAGCGCCGGCAACGGCTCGACGGCGAGGCGATTCGCGACGCGATGCTCTTGGCCTGCGACCGGCTTTCCACGCGGCGGGGTGGTCCCGGCATCCGCCCGCCGCTGGCACCGGAAGTGACCGAGACGCTGTTGCGCGACCAGTGGAAGGTAAGTGGCGACGACGAGGACCACCGCCGCCGCAGCATCTACTTGTTCGTGCGCCGCAACCTGCGCTACCCGCTGTTCGACGTGTACGATCGGCCCGACACGATGGCCAGTTGCGCCCTGCGGCACGAGTCGACCACGGCCACGCAATCGCTGACGCAATTCAACAGCGAGTTCAGTCTCGACTGTGCCCGCTGGCTGGCCGGGGTCGCGCTGACGGGCGAGGATGCCATCGGCCGCGGCCACATCCTGGCGGTGTACGAGCGGCTGTTAAGCCGCACGGCGACGAACGAAGAAGTGGACGGGGCCCTCGAGTTCATCGAGCGTCAGGCAGCGGCGCTGCGCGAAGAAGGGCGCCCGAGCGAACAACTCGCCCAGCCCCAGCCCAGTCACCGCGACGGCGATCCCTATACGAGAGCCGCGCTCGTGGATTTTTGCCTGGCGCTGGTCAACTCGAACGAGTTTTTGTACGTCGAGTAGTCTCGGCGCCGGCCGGTGCCGCAGCGCGGCACATCATGGATTGACTCGGCGATGCAATCGGCGGGCTTGTGTCCACCGCTACATTCGGCCGCCGCTGGCGCGGCTTCGGATGGCCCCCAGCCCTACCCCTGCTCCGGCAATTGGTGCCCCAGCTTTTCGCGCTTGGTTTGGATGTAGCGGGCGTTGTGCTCGTTGACGGGGGGCTGGATCGCGATCTGGTCGATCACTTGCAGATCGAAGCCGCCGTAGATGAAGGCGTCGGTCTTCTTGGGATTGTTCGTCAGCAGGCGGATCTTGGTGAGGCCGAGATCCTTGAGGATCTGAATGCCGACGCCGTAGTCGCGCGTGTCGGCCTTGTAACCCAGCGCCAGGTTGGCTTCCACCGTGTCGAGCCCCTTGTCCTGCAGGGCATAGGCCTTGATCTTCTCGACCAGCCCGATGCCGCGTCCTTCCTGCGGCAGGTAGACCAGCGCGCCCGAGCCCTCCTGGGCGATCATCTCCAAGGCCATGTCCAATTGGTCGCCGCAGTCGCAGCGCAGCGAGGCCAGCACGTCGCCCGTGAAGCAGGCCGAGTGCAGCCGCACCAGTGGCACGCGCCCCTTGTCGGGCTCGCCCATCACCAGCGCAAACGGCTGCTGGGCCTCGTACTTCACGCCGTAGAAAATCAACTTGAACGAACCGTGCCGCGTGGGCAGCTTGGCCTCGGTGATGCGATAGACGAGCTCTTCGCGCACGCGGCGATAGCGAATCAACTCTTCGATCGAGATGATCTCCATCTGGTGCTGCTCGGCCAGCTCGAACAGCCGACCGCGCGTAGCCCGGTCGCCGTTGGCGTCGAGGATTTCACACAGGGCGCCGGCAGGCGAGAGTCCGGCCATGCGCGTCAAATCGACCGTGGCCTCGGTGTGGCCGGCGCGGCGCAGCACGCCGCCTTCTTTGGCCACCAGCGGGAACAGGTGGCCGGGACGGACGAAGTCGCCCGGCTTGCTGGCCGGATCGACAATGGCGCAGATGGTGGTGGCCCGCTCCTGCGCAGTGATGCCGGTGCGGCAGGTCTTGTGATCGACCGGCACGGTGTACGAAGTGCCGAGGAACGAGGTGTTGGCCTCGACCATCGGCGAAAGCTTGAGCCGCTCGGACACCTCCGGCAGAATCGGCATGCAAAGCTGGCCGCGCCCCTGCGTGATCATGAAGTTGACCACCTGGGGCGTGACTTTTTCGGCCGCACAGACGAAGTCGCCCTCGTTTTCGCGGTCTTCGGCGTCGACGACGATCACGATCTCGCCGCGTGCGATCGCGGCCACGGCCGCTTCAATGGTGGAAAAACTGCCGGCCATGGTGGGGCGACTCCGGTGGAGAAAGGGACTGCCGGGTCAGACGCCATGGAAAAGGATGGATTCTCGCGTCGCCCGGGGCACTCTATTATAGACCTTGTCCGCGGCCGGTCAGCCCCCGATTCCGAAGTGCCAACGCGATAACGGCCGCGGCGAGGCCAATCCCAGCCCCGCTTCCGGTAAATAGCAAGCGTGTAACGATCATGCTGGATCGCGAAGAATACATCGAGCAGGCGCACTTCTTTGCGTTGCTGGCCGAGCGCAATGCGCTGGGTACCTCCACGCAGGATCTGCTCGGCATGGTGCGCGAGGAGATTCTCTCCACCACCAAGCTGCCGATGGCCATCGACTACTTGAACAGCGAGTTGCGGCTGGTGGGCGTGTTTCACACGGCCATGGCCAAGCTAGCCCACTACTTCACGCCGTTTCAAACTTTTGTCATGGAAGAAGCGGAACGCGACACGGGGCGGTTCGACATGCTGCTGGCGTTCACCATCCTGGCGCGCGAGGCCAAGTATCGCGCTGCCGGCGCCACGGCGCAGGGGGTGTTTCTCTACGAGTTCGAATGCCTGGCGCGAAACCGCCTGGGCTACGTACACGGGCTGGAGGCCGTGGCCGGCGACCCCATCTTCGACAACGCCTGGAAGCAGTGGATCCTGCTGGTCCGTCATCAGGTGGGCCTGGTGGACTTTGCCGATCTGCTGTACGCGCGCAGCGAGCATTTTTTCCGACGGCAGATGGCCACCCTGGCAGAGGGCGAATCGCCGGGGCACGATCGCGCCGTGCTGTTCGGCGAGGGAGAGGGGCGCATCGCACTGGCGAATCGCGGCAAAGACCCGCTGCTATTGTTCAATGCCTTGCACCGGCATCTGGGCTATCCGGAAGTGCCGCGGCCGGCCAGCCCCGACGAGGCCCCGGCGCTGGTGCCGCAATTGTTGCGCCGAGTGGAGCGCATGGAAGCGCGCTTGAAGCTGGTCGAGGAGGAGCAGAAAGGGGGCATCGATCTGTCGCGGTTTTATGCGAACCCCGGCGGCGGCGGAACTCCGCAAAAACCCGCTTCCTAGCGGGAAATCAGGGCATTTTCTGCCGGACGCATGCTGGCAAATCCGATCGGCCGGTTGTCCTTGCCGCCGGTGTGCGGTGGTGGTACATTGGAGGTAGCTGTGACGATTGGAAACACGTTGACGTCGCGACTTCGAACCGAGCCTTGTTGCTGTCCAACAAGCTTGCCGTGAACCTTGAGCTCAGATTGGTCCTTGCGTCGATTGGGCGGACCGTGCAAGCGGAACCATGTCCTGAGCCTTGCTCCGCACCTTCTGCCTCGCGAGTCTGTCGCGGGGTGCATGCCGGTCGATTGGATCTGACCGGCGGAATCCTTCCCCCGAGGCGCCGCCTTCGGCATGCTGGCAGCATCAGCATCCGCCGATGGTACGGAGTCGTTGCCGATCACCGCACGCGGTGGTCTCCCACCTTGCCATGGTCGTTCCGAAAAGCGTCGTTGGAGTACGGCGCGCTACGGATGCGGCTGCTTCCAGCGCCGAGCGCGTGGCGATGCGCCGCTGCGTGATCCCGGCCAGTTTTTGCGACAACCAGGAACTCGACCCGCGTTAGCCTGACCATCCATCCCCGCCAGAGCCTGGCACCCGCCAGGCGGCTCGAGAGAGGAACATACACCAGACAATGGCCACGACGACATCCAGTAAGCAGGTCGTCGAACTCGACGCAGCGACCGTGCGGTTCTGCGGAGATTCGGGCGACGGCATGCAATTGGCCGGTACGCAACTCACCAATACGTCGGCCCTGGCCGGCAACGATATCGCGACTTTCCCCGACTTTCCGGCGGAGATTCGCGCCCCGCGCGGCACCAAGGCCGGCGTGAGCGGATTCCAGATTCGCTTCGCCTCGACCGAGATCTTTACGCCCGGCGACCAGGTCGATGCGCTGGTGGCGATGAACCCCGCGGCGCTGGTCACCAACCTGGGCGACCTGGTAAGCGGCGGCATTCTGATCGTCAACAAGGACGCCTTCGACGAAAAGGGCATGGCCCAGGCGGGATACTCCGAAAACCCGCTCGAAGACGGCAGCCTCGACGGCTATCAACTCTTTTCGGTCGAGATGACCAAGCTCACGCGACTGGCGGTCGAAGGGCTGGGCCTGGGTCAGAAAGAGTCCGATCGCTGCCGCAACTTCTATGCGATGGGGCTCGTCTTCTGGCTGTACGATCGCTCGCTCGAGCCCACGCTCCGTTACATCGACGACAAGTTCGGCAAAATGCCGGCCGTGGCCGAAGCCAACCGCCGAGCGCTCAAAGCCGGCTACAACTATGGCGAAACCACCGACGCCATGGCCAGCCAGTTCAAGGTCAACAAGGCCGACCTGCAGGCCGGCTTGTATCGCAACATCACGGGCAACCAGGCGCTGGCCTGGGGACTGGTGGCGGCGGCCCAGCGCAGCGGCTGCCAGTTGTTTTATGGCAGCTATCCGATCACGCCGGCCAGCGACGTGTTGCACGACCTGGTGCGACACAAGAACTTCGGCGTCAAGACGTTCCAGGCCGAAGACGAAATCGCCGCCATCACGTCGGCCATCGGCGCCGCGTTCGGCGGAGCGATGGGCGTGACCGGCTCCAGCGGACCGGGCATCGCGCTGAAGACCGAGGCCATCGGTTTGGCGGTGATGACCGAACTGCCGCTGTTGATCCTCAACGTGCAGCGCGGCGGCCCGAGCACCGGTTTGCCGACCAAGACCGAGCAGGCCGACCTGATGCAGGCCCTGTACGGCCGCAATGGCGAGTGCCCGGTGCCCATCGTGGCGGCCAGCAGTCCGGCCGATTGCTTCGACGTGGCGTTGGAAGCCTGGCGGATTGCGACGCGGTATATGACGCCGGTCTTCGTATTGACCGACGGATACATCGCCAACGGCGCCGAGCCGTGGCGCGTGCCCGACGTCGAATCGTTGCCGTCGTTCCCGGTGCAGCACCCACAGCCGTTGACCAACGGCGACACGTTCATGCCATATGCGCGCGACGAGCGCCTGGCACGACCCTGGGCCTTGCCCGGCACGCCCGGCCTGATGCACCGCCTGGGAGGATTGGAAAAAGAGGACGTCACCGGCAACGTCAATTACGAGCCGGCCAACCATCAGCACATGGTCGACCTGCGGGCGCGGAAAGTAGCGGGCATCGCCGACGACATTCCCCTGCAGCAGGTCGAAGGGCCCGCCACCGGCAAGTTGCTGGTGATCAGTTGGGGAGGAACGTTTGGCGCCGTGGCCACGGCCACGCGGCGCGTGCGTGCGCTGGGCGGATCGGTGGCGCACACGCATTTGCGCTATTTGAATCCGCTGCCGTCGAACCTGGGCGAGTTGATCAAGGGTTACGAAAAAGTGCTCGTGCCGGAGCTCAACAAGGGCCAACTGCTGAAGGTGCTGCGCGCCGAGTACCTGGTGGACGCCGTCGGGTTGAACAAGGTGCAAGGCAAACCGTTTGAAATTCGCGAAGTTGTCGAGAAGGTTCAGTCGTTGCTGAAGTAACGTGCGGCCTCGAACACCACAGAAAGAGCAAAATGAGTATTGAATCTCCGTTGCCCGTGCTGACTCCCGGCGATTTTGCCAGCGACCAGGAGGTGCGTTGGTGTCCCGGGTGCGGCGACTATTCGATTCTGGCGCAGATGAAGAAAGTGCTGCCCACCTTGGGCGTGGCGCCGGAGAACACCGTCTTCATCTCGGGCATCGGCTGCTCCAGCCGTTTCCCCTACTACATGAACACCTACGGCATGCACTCGATCCACGGCCGGGCGCCGGCGGTGGCCTCGGGCTTGAAAATCGCGCGGCCGGAGCTGTCGGTGTGGGTCATCACCGGCGACGGAGACGCGCTGTCCATCGGCGGCAACCACCTGATGCACGCCATCCGCCGCAATCTCGATCTGAACATCGTGTTGTTCAACAATCGCATTTACGGCCTGACCAAAGGGCAGTACTCGCCCACGTCGCACCTGGGACAAGTGACCAAGAGCACGCCCGGCGGAGCGATCGACAACCCCCTGCACCCGATCTCGGTGGCCATCGGTTGCGAGGCGACGTTCGTGGCCCGTTCGGTCGACGTGAATATCAAGCACCTGGCGGCCGTGCTCAAACGTGCGGCCCAGCACGTCGGCACGTCGTTCGTCGAAGTCTATCAGAACTGCAACGTGTTCAACGACGGCGCGTTCGAGTACGCCACCAGCCGCGAGAACAAGGCCGACAACACGCTGGAGCTGGAGCACGGCAAGCCGCTGATCTTCGGCAAGCATCGCGACAAGGGCATCCGCCTCAATGGCATGGACCCCGAAGTGGTCGAGCTGGGCAAGGGCATCTCGGAAGACGACCTGCTGTTCCACGACGAGAAAGCCCCGGAGCCGACGCTGGCCTACCTGCTCAGCCGCATGTCGCACCCCGAGTTCCCCGAGCCGATCGGCGTCTTCCGCGACGTCGACGCCCCGCGCTACGAAGAACGCCTGGCCGAGCAAATCGCCCTGGCCGAAAAACGCGGCAAAGGCGACCTCCAAACCCTCTTCACCTCCGGCGAAACCTGGACCGTGGAGTAGGGGGCGCTAGCTTCGACAGATCCATGAATCACACAGGGCGTGCGGGCCTGCTCGCACGCCCTTGCTGTTTATAGCAGCAGGTCAGTCGACATCTCGCGAAAGCTTGAGCACAGTCTCGCCGAGGCCTAGCGTCGATTCGTCGTGGCGTATTCGCAGCGTCCCACACTTATCGAACTCGATGGTGTTGCCGTCTCGCAAGATCGGCCCGTGATCGAGTAAATAGTGGGCCGTGTCAAACAGAATGCCAAGCACGTCCTGAGGAGTGAGGCCGTCGCTGACAAACTCAATTTCCATGTGTCCAAATGAGGACATGCCACTGGTAAAAGCCTCAATGAATCCGTCGTCGGGATCCCTCCGGACACGAAAGTCGATCCACAAGTACAGAGGGAGGCTCTCGCGGGTCATCTTGGAGGCCATGTCGCAAAACATTGCCGGATCGGCGACCAGAGGAGCCTGACCCCAGTACACGCCGGCGGCATCATTGCAGTCGATCAAAGCGGCCATCACTCGTGTCGCGAGCATGCTTTCGGCGATGACATCGCCAGATTCCACGTGCGCCGTCACCAGAGCATGGTCCCGAAGATTACGCAATCGGTCCGCTGCTGCCGGCCAGAACACACTCGTCTGGCAGGGACCTTCGAGAAAGCTCCAAGGAATCGGTGCATCCATCAACGCCACGAATGCAGGCCCGTCAGATGTTTCCAAATTGAACGCTGAGGATTCGGGGGCTGCTTCCACTTTGATGGGACGCGAAAACACCTTGTTTAATGCCGACTGAAACGATTCAGCGCTTGATAATTCGTTGGAGTTCAACGCGAGCATTGCCAACGTAAGCTCGCCACGCCTGAACGGAACTTCGCTCATTTCTTCGCACTCGTTAAGTCCGCGTGGATCCTCACGCATACTCCTGCCACGTCGGCTTGATCACCAGCTCGTGGACGTGGGCTCTTGCCGGCAGGCAGGCGACCATCAGCACCGCGTCGGCCACGTCTTGGGGTTGCAGGATCTTGGCGCGGTGCTCGGCGCCCACGGGCGTGGGGCGGCCGTCCAATAGCGGCGTGTCGACTTCGCCCGGGCAAATGCTGGTGACGCGGATGTTGTTCTGGCCCTCTTCCAGCGCCACGGCAGTGCCCAGCGCCGTCAGGGCGAATTTCGAAGCGCAATAGGCCACCCCCCCCAGTACGCTGGCGCGCTGGCCGGAAATCGAGTCGATGTTGATGATCAGCCCGTCCTTCCGCTGGCGCATGCCGGGCAACACGGCATAGATGCAGTTGTAGGCGCCGGTGGCGTTGATGGCCAGCACCTCGTCCCAGGTCTCCGGGGGCATGTCGGCCATCGTGCGCTTGGGCGTGTTGATGCCGGCGTTGTTGACCAGGACGTCGATCTGGCCGAGGGATTTCTCGGCCCAGGCGAACAGCTCGCCCACGCTCTTGCGATCGGTCACGTCGACCACGTGGGTCAGCATGGGCGGATCGTGGGTCCAGGTGGCCGCCGCTTCGCGCAGTTTTTCCTGGCGGCGGCCGGAGATGGCCACGCGGCAGCCCTCCCGCGCCAGCGAAGTGGCAATCGCCAGGCCGATCCCCGTGGCCCCACCGGTAATCAACGCCGTCTTGCCCGCCAGCCGCATGATGTGCGCCCCTCTTGGTGAATGGATGAAAGTTGTCGCATAATAGCAAAATGCCGACGCCACAGCGACAACTCGACTCGCGCATCGAGATCGTTACTCCAGAGAACATTGCCTTTCGCTACGTGCTGGCGGGCCCGTTTCGCCGCCTGCCGGCATACCTCGTCGATCTGGGCATTCGCGTCGGCGTGCTGTTGACGTTGAGCCTTGCGGTCATGTTTTCCGGACTGCTGGGGGAGGTGGGACCGAGCTTGGGCCTGGGCGTGATATTGATCGCCTGGTTCGCCTTGAGCTGGTTCTATGGCGGAATGTTCGAAGCCTTGTGGAACGGCCAGACGCCGGGCAAGCGCTTGCTCGGCCTGCGCGTGTTGAGCATCGACGGCCGGCCGATCAACGCCATGCAGGCCGTGTTGCGCAACGTGTTGCGCGACGTGGACGCCTGGCCCGTCGTCGGCTACGGCGGCGCCGCCGGCATTCCGCTGTACATGCTGGGGCTGGTCACCATGGCCGCCAACGATCGCTATCAACGGCTGGGCGACCTGGCGTGCGGCACGATCGTGGTGGTGGAAAAGCGGGCGCGGCTCCGCGGGCTGGCGCAGGTCGACCGTGGCGAGGTGATCGAGCTTGCTCGGCGCTTGCCGGTCGGCTTCACGGCCAGCCGCGCGATGGCCCAGACGCTGTCGACCTACGTGGCGCGGCGCGAGCGGTTTTCGCCCGCGCGGCGATTCAAATTGGCGCGCGTATTGGCCGAGCCATTGTTGGAACGATTTCAGTTGCCGCCCGATAGCAATCCGGATCTGCTGTTGTGCGCGCTGTACGTGCGTACGTTCCTGTCGGATCGGCCGCAGGATCGCGAGGCAGAGATTTCCCCGCCGGCGATGATCGAGGTAGCCAACGGATGAAAGTTGCCGAACTGTTGGAACGGCGCCGCCAGCAATGGCACGATCTGGAAGCGATGTGCCTAGCGCTCGAACGGCATCGGCTGCGCAAGCTGGGCGCCGCGGGCGTGGCGCGGTTTGCCAGCTTGTATCGCGCGGCGTGCGCCGATCTGGCGCTGGCCGATGCCTATCGTCTGCCGCCCGACACGATCGCATACCTGCATCATCTGGTGGGCCGCGCGCACAACCAGCTTTATCGCAGCCAGACGTTTCGCTGGCGCCAGTGGGGCCACGAGATGTTTCTCGCTCTGCCGCGGCGGCTGTTGTTCGATCGGGCGCTGTGGCTGGCGTTCGTCGTATTTTGGGGCGTGTTCGGCCTGTCGATGCTGCTCTCGTACAGCTCGCGCGAATACACCGAGGACGTGGTTGGCGAGGCGGCAATGGCGCATATGCAGGAAATGTACTCCGGCGAGATCTTCGGTCGCGATCCCGGCACCAACACGGTGATGACCGGCTTCTACGTGTTCAACAACGCCAGCATCGGCCTGCAGTGTTTCACCGCCGGCCTGGTTTTGGGAGTCGGCGGACTTTATGTCACGGTGTCCAACGCGTTGGCGCTGGGCGCCGTTTTCGGCTTCATGCTCACCACGCCCGAGCGGCACAACTTCGTGCAGTTCGTCACGGCGCATGGTCCGTTCGAGCTGACGGCGATCGTCTTCTCCGCGGCGGCCGGCATGCGGTTGGGGTTTTCGCTGATCGCTACCGGCGGTTTGTCGCGCGCAGCGTCGCTGCGCAAAGCGGCCTTCGAGGCCATGCCGGCGGCCGGCGCGGCGGTGGTGCTGTTTTGCCTGGCGGCCGTGATCGAAGGTTTTCTGTCGCCGTCCACCGCGCCGTATGTAGCGAAAGTGGCGGTGGCGGTGGCCAGCACGGCGCTGTTGTTGATTTACGTGGTGGGGCTGGGTGCCTTGCGGAGTGAATGACGTGCAACTGGATCGTTCTCGAATTGCAATCAGCGAGCGCAGTTGGGCCGACAACCTCGACCTGGCGTTGCACCTATTGCGCTCGTACGGCGGGCCGTTGGCCGTTTGCGCCTTGGTTGCCATCGTGCCGCTGGCCGTACTCAATCACCTGTTTTTGACGTGGATGTTCCCGGACGTGTGGGCCGACGACGATTCGGTGGGCATCCTCTATTGGATAACGTGCCTGGTAATGATCGAAGCGCCGATCGCGACCGCGCCGATGACGCTGTACCTGGGTCAGGCGCTGTTCGTCGAGAAACCCGCGGCCCGCACCGTGGCGCGCGATTTTTTCGCCTGCCTGCCGCAAATGATGTTGCTGCAGTTGCTGCTGCGCGCGATTCTGATCCTGCCGGTGGTTACCTGGATCGCGCCGTTTGGCATGTGGCCCTACCTGAACGAAATTATCCTGCTGGAGCGGAACCCGCTGGTCGGCCGCGGCGGGCGGCTGTCCACGCTGAAGCGCAATTCGCTCTTGCATCGCGGCAACTCCGGCGACTATTTCGTGCGGGCCATTGGCTCGGCGCTGTTGTCGCTGCTGCTGATCACGGCGCTTTACCTGACGGAGGACATGCTGGCGCGGCATCTGCTCGGCTTCGAGCCGGGCGCGACCGGCTGGTTGATCGAAATGCAAGTCGCGTTCTGGATCGTGGCCGCCTATTTCGCCGTGGTGCGCTTTTTGAGCTATCTCGACGGGCGTATCCGCAACGAGGGCTGGGAAGTCGAGTTGCTGCTGCGCGCCCAACGCACCCGACTGGCGAGGCCGATGGCATGAGCAGCATCCGTCGCCAGATCCATGCCAGCGCTCGCGCCGCGTTCCTGGCGTTCGCATGGCTTGAAGCGGGCTCTGTGGCGGCGGCAGACGACGACGCAGCGGTTTCATCGGCGGGTGACGCCCTGCGCCAGCGCATGCAAATCCCCTGGTACGACGCCGAAACGGATTCGCTGCAGCCGGTGAACCTCTCGGAGCCCTGGCAGCCCGACGTGGATTTGTCGTGGCTGGCCCAGCCGCTCAACGCGCTGCTCATCACGATCGCGGCCGTGTTGGTGCTGTTGCTGGCGTGGATGATCGTGCGAGCCGTGCGCCGGCGCGAGCGCGGCCAGGCCGAGCGGAATCGCCGGCACGGCGATCCCTTGGCCACCGCCGACCGCATCGAGGCGTTGCCCTTTTTGCGCGATCGCTCGCAGCACGACCTGCTGGGACAGGCCCGTTACCACTACGAGCAGGGCAACTACAGCGAAGCCATCATCTATCTGTTCAGTTACGAACTGGTCGAGCTCGACCGGTCGGCGCTGGTGCGCCTGGCCAAAGGCAAGACCAATCGCCAGTATCTGCGCGAAGCCGGCCGCGTGCGTCCCTTGGCGGGCTTGCTCGAGCGGACGATGGTCACGTTCGAGGACGTGTTCTTCGGCCGGCGTACTTTGGATCGCGCGGGATTCGAGTCTTGTTGGAACCAGTTGGACCAGTTCGAAAGCCTCGTTTCCCAAGCGCAGGTGCCGGCATGACGTCCTTTGTCTTCGAGCACCTTTCGTATTGCGCACGTGCTTGCAAAGGCGTTTGGCCCCTGCTGTTGACAGTTTGGGCGCTGGTGCTGGGCGGTTGCGCACCCGAGTTCGACTCGCAGTACGGCCGGCGCACGGAACGCTACTGGTCGACGAGCGTCAACGGCACCGACGTGCTGGCCGCCATGTTCGCCGACGCCGGGTTCGAGGTCAGCACCCGCCGCATTCTGATCACGTCGGCCATGGATCGCGTGCAAACGATCGTCTGGTTTCCCAACGACATTTACGCGCCAAGCGAAGAGGTGTGCGAGTGGTTCGACGAGTGGCTGGCCGGCGGCACGCAGCGCACGTTGGTCTACGTCGGCCGCGGCTTCGATGCCGAGCCGGTATACTTCCGCAAGATCGCGCCTCACGTGCCCCAGGACCAACAGAGCCGCTATCGCGCGCGTGTGGCGGCGCAGCGGCACATACGCCCGCCGAACGTTCCGGACAGCAAGAAACAGTGCGAATGGTTTTCGATCAAATGGCCGGAGCCGCAGCCGGTGGCGGCATTGGATGGCCCGTGGAGCGAGGGCGTCGATGCGGCCAAGGCCGACGTGTACCTGTCCGAACAGTTCCACACGCATCTGCCGACGCGCACGCTGCTGGCGACAAAGCAACGACCGCTGGTCACCGAGATCAAGGATCCGGGATGGAACGGCGGCAAGTTGATCGCGATTTCCAACGGCTCGTTCCTGCTCAATCTACCGCTGGTAAATCACGAGAATCGCAAGCTGGCCGGCAAGCTCGTGGCGGCCGCGGGGCCGCCGGGGCGATTGGTGTTTCTGGAAAGCGGGCCCGGCGGGCCGCCGATCGATCCGCCGCCCGGTGGCTCGGCACTGGCGCGGCTGTTTGGCGCCTGGCCGCTCAACGTCATCCTCTTGCATTCCGCGGTGCTGGGCATCATCTTTTGCTTTGCCAGTTGGCCTATCTTCGGGCGGCCTCGAACACCACCCCAGGAGAGTATTTCCGATTTTGGCAAGCACGTGCAAGCGGTGAGCCAGTTGATGCAGCGCACCCGCGACCGCGACTATGCATTTTCTCAACTGCCCGACGACCTGGAGACGGCCCGCGCGGAAGCGGCGGGCCCTGGGCCGTAAGCAACGGTTCGATCGGAGTGCGACGCAACGAAGCTCGATGATGACATCCACCTCGGGGAATCCATGACCGAATACCAACCAGAATCGTCCGACCCCGTGGCGCCACCGATCGTCGGCGCCGTTCGTCCCGTGGTGAATCCGGCCCGCGCCGCTCGGATCGGTCAGATCCAATCCTTGTTCGAGCGCATTTCGGCCGAGATCGCCAAGATCTACGTGGGCCAGGACGAGTTGGTGCTGACCACGCTGGTGGCGCTGTTCTCCAGCGGGCACGTGCTGATCGAAAGCGTACCGGGATTGGGCAAGACGCTGTTTGTGCGCGTGCTGGGGCGCGTGCTCGGCTGCCAGTGCGGGCGGATTCAATTCACGGCCGACTTGATGCCCTCGGACATCACCGGCGCGCCGATCTTCGACATGAAGCAGCAGGAGTTCCGCTTTCGGCCCGGTCCGGTGTTCACGCAGTTTCTGCTGGCCGACGAGATTAACCGCTCGCCCGCCAAGACGCACGCGGCCCTGTTGGAAATCATGCAGGAGTATCGCGTCACCATCGAGCGCACCAGCCACAAGCTCAAGCGACCGTTCCTGGTGCTGGCGACGCAAAACCCGCTGGAGTCGGAGGGGACGTACAATCTGCCCGAGGCGCAGCTCGATCGTTTCATGTTCAAGGTCATGGCCGATTACCCGTCGGTCGACGAGGAGATCGCCATCCTCAAACAGCACGGCCGCCAGACCGATCTGGACGAGCGCCTGAACCAGACCTTGCAGGTTGTAACCTCGGCCGAGGAAATCGTGGCGGTCACCGGCGAATGCGCGCAAGTACACGTCGAGAACAAGCTCTTTGCCTACATCAATTCCATCGTACGGCAGACTCGCCAGTGGCCGCAGTTCTACATGGGCGCCTCGCCCCGCGCTGGCATCGCGCTGGTGCAGGGCGCGCGCACGATCGCGGCGTTTCGCGGGCGAGACTACGTTGTGCCGGACGACGTGGTCGACATCGCGTTGCCGGCGCTGCGGCACCGCGTGATCCGCACGGCCGAGGCGGAAGTCGAAGGGCAAAGCGTCGACGAGCTGTTGCAGCAATTGCTGCGTTCGATCGAGGTGCCACGGCTGTGAATCCCCTGGCGCCCCTGATTGTTGCGTTGGCGCTGTTGCTGGGGCTGGCGTATGCGCTGGCCGTTTATCCCCGCCGCCGCCTGGTCGCCTGGGGGCTGTTTCCCGCGATCTTGTCGCTGGGGCTATTGAGCAATCCGCGTTTCGGCCCCTGGCTGGTGGCAGTCGATGTCTTGCTGGTGGGCATCGCGGCGGTCGACTTGTTCAGCTTGCCCCGGCGCAAGTGGTTTGCCTGCGAGCGCGCGATGGGGCGCATCGCTTCGCTGGGCAAGGCGCACGACGTACACCTGACGATCAGCAACCGCCAGGATCGGCCCCGGCTGGTCGGCGTGCGCGACGACGTGCCCGACGAGTGCGGCGCCACGCCCGAGCAGTTCGACTTGCTGTTGCCGCCGCAGAGCCGCGTGACGACGCACTACCAGCTTTCGCCTCGGCGGCGCGGCGCCTTTCGCCTCGAGAACGTGTACCTGCGCGTGTTCAGCCGCCTGGGCCTGTGGCAGCGACAGTTCAAGTTTCCTCTCGACGGCGCCCTGAACGTCTATCCCGACATGGAGCAGATGCGCGAGTACACGCTGCTGGCGCGCACCGACCGCTTGCGGCTGTTGGGGTTGCGCCGCGTGCGGCGCATCGGCCAGGACAACGAGTTCGAACGCCTGCGCGACTATACGCTGGACGACAACTTCAAGCACATCGACTGGCGCAGCACGGCGCGCCGCAACAAGTTGACGGTCAAGGACTTTCAAGTCAACCAGAGCCAGCGCGTGATCTTTCTGGTGGACTGCGGCCGCATGATGACCAACACGGTCGCCGGGATCAGCCTGCTGGACCATGCCCTCAATGCGGCGCTGATGCTAGGTTACGTCGCGCTGCGCAAAGGAGACGCGGTGGGCATGCTTTGCTTTGCCGACGACATTCAGCGCTACGTGCCGCCGCGGGGTGGCATGAACCAGATGAACCAACTGCTGCACGCCTCGTTCGACCGCTTTCCGCGACTGGTCGAGTCGCGCTACGACGAGGCGTTCGTGTATCTCAACGCGCGCTGCCGCAAGCGCTCGCTGGTGATCCTGCTGACCAACGTGATCGACGAGGTGAACGCCAACCAGGTGAGCCGCTATCTGACGAGCGTGGTCGGGCGGCACTTGCCGTTGGCCGTGGTATTGCGCGACCACGCGGTATTCGACGCGGCGGCAACCGTGCCCACCGACGATCCTTCATTGTTTCGCGCCGCTGCAGCCAACGAGATCGTCAACTGGCGGCGCGGGGTGCTGAGTGATCTCGAGCATCAAGGCGTACTCTCGCTGGACGTTTTTCCCGAGCAGATGACCGCGCCGCTGGTGAACCGCTACCTGGAGATCAAGGCACGGCACTTGCTTTAATGGGTCGTGCCGTTACTTCTCGCTCGGCCATTCATAAGCCTGGCTGATGGCGGCGGCCACCTCGGGCAAGAGGGCGTCGCCCGTGTCGCTGTTGGTCATGATGACGCAGCCTTGGCCGGTGGCGGGTATGCCAATCAACAGGCAGCGATAGCCTTCGTTCGAGCCGCCGTGACTGAACGTAAACGTGCGATCTTGCCCGCGGATCGCAAATCCCAGGCCGTATTTTTCGGACTGCGGCTTGAGCATTTCGGCGACCATGCCGCCCGAGAGGACTTTGCCGGTGCGCCCATTTGCCGAACCGGCGATTTCCACAAGCACTTTGGCCAGGTCGCTGGGCGTGGTCCAGAGTCCGGCGGCGGCCATTTCCGGATAGACGTGCCAGCCGTCAGGAAGCGGCACGGCGTGCTCGCGGTGGGCCGCCGCGGCGCGGTTCCGCAGGTTGGCCGGCAAGGGTTGTTCATAGGTGCTGTCGGTCATCGCCAGCGGGTCGAGCACCTGCTGTCTCACGTAATCGGGAAACGGCTGGCCCGTCACGTCAATCAGCAGTTGCTGTACGACGCAGTACCCCCCGCCGGAATACTTGAACATATAGCCGGGCTTCACCAGCAGCTTCACCGGCAGGGTGTTGGCCGGTGGCGCACCGGACAGCACTTGGAGCAGCGTCGGCAAGCTCTCGTCGCTGGCATAGCCCCCAAATCCATGGATCGTCAATCCGGCAGTGTGACTCAACAATCGTCGCAACGTAACCGGCCGGCCGGCCGAAAGAGGGCTGGCGGGAATGTGCCACGACGTCAGCCGCTGGTCCACGTCCTCGTCGAGCGTCAGCTTGCCCAGCTCAACGGTTCGCAGTGCGGCCAGCGCCGCCACCGGCTTGCTGATCGAGGCCGCCTGAAACAGCGTCGGCGGCGTCACCGGCGTCGACTCGCCCGCTTTGAGCACGCCGTAGCCGCCGGCCCAATCGAGCCGATAGTCCTCGACCACGGCGATGCTGACGCCGGGCACTTCATGCGTTTTCATGCTGGCAGCGATCGCCTGGGCCACTTGCTCGCGACGAGCCTCCGCCGTAGCCGGTGTGACGGCGTACGCCGGCGTGGCCGACAGCACCGTTGCCAATAGCCCCGTCGCCAGCATGGCTGCACGTGCTCTTCGCAGCATAGCAGCCCGTTGAACAATTCGACGGGCTGCGACATCGCATGGATGCCATATCAAAATAGCGACGTAAGTCGTTATTTTGCGAGCCGTGCGAAGCTTTGCTTCGCACCTGGCGACGTTGATAGAGGGCATGTCTTGTGTCCTTGGCGAGCAATCCTGGCAACGACGCAACGGGTTGAGCAATCGACGATTATAGCGCACGTTGGGTCCGCGTGCAGACTATTCGCACGCATCCATCGGATCTTGGCATGCGATTGCCCGCTTCGCCAAAACGGGCGCCACCGCGTAGAATTCGAGGGTACGATCTCGCCACACGCGGTGCGGCAATGACTTCGATTGCCGACCACACGCAGGTCATCGATGCACCTCACCCGCGAACTGACCGACCGGCAAATGGCCGACATCGAGCGGACGACGCAAGAAATCGGCCGCTATTTGCTCGAGCGCTCCAGCTCCAACCAGCCGTCGGTGTTGGACCGCCGCTGGTGGGACGACCGGATCATGTCGTGGGCCATGCAGGACGAGTCGGTCAAGGTGCAGATGTTTCGCTTCGTGGACGTGCTGCCGATGCTTTCCACCAGCGCGTCGGTGACGCGGCATTTGCACGAGTATTTTGACGAGGTGCGGCAACACTTGCCGTCGGCCGCGCGGCTGGGATTGGCCGTGGCCACGCCCGATTCGATCGCCGGCCGCGCGTTGGC